>NZ_CACTIE010000186.1 GCF_902713415.1 Arsenophonus endosymbiont of Bemisia tabaci Q2 | reverse complement strand
GTCTTAATTTTGATTACAAAATATATGTTTTTCTCCAATATAAATTTACTGATATAGAGTAATTACTTGTAATCATTTTAAAGTCGCCCAGCTATAAGTCCACTTCAACCAAGCATTACTCATTATTCACCGTTGGCTAAGGTCGAATGTCCGATCGAAATAGGTCGTTATCCTAGTTTACGTTTCTCTCTGCTAGCTCTAAGACCAATAACCGGCCGAAAGCATCAATTAAGAGGTCATATGGCACATATCCGTCATCCCATAATTGGTGATATAGCTAAGCGACTTAATTTTGATTACACCATATTGAGTGCGAACAAAATATCTGTGTCGCATCCGAGCGCTCTTTTTTTGCATTTAGCTTGTGCCCATTTATGTTCAATTGGATTAAGATCTGGCGAATAGGTAGGCAAATATTCCACCATATGCCCCGCATCGATGATGACTTGTTGAATACTCTGTTTCTTGTGAAAAGTTGCATTATCCATCATGATTACACTGTTTTTAGGAAGTACTGGGATAAGGACTTGGGTGACCCATGCATAGAAAACATCGCTGTTAATATTGATATCAAATAATCCGATAGCAAACAGCGTTGTGCCCAATAAAGCGCCGATAACATTTGTTCTTCCTTTAGCTCCCCAGTTCTTGAGACCAACACACCGTTGACCTTTCGGGGAATAGCCGTGAGTCCGCGGGGTATCGTGTGAAAAACCACTTTCATCAATAAAAACAATATGCTTGCCTTCTTTTTCATACTGTCGTTTTTTGTTGAAACGTTTGTCGAGTGTTTTCGTCGGCTTTCGGATGACGTAGAGTTTTTTATAGGTCACTCCCATTTTTTTAAGAGCTTGCCAAATGGCCTTCTGAAAAACGCCAAAACGCTCTGCACGCTCTTTTTGGTAAGCATCTGGATATTGTTCAACATCTTTTATCA
The DNA here is from genome assembly GCF_902713415.1 of Arsenophonus endosymbiont of Bemisia tabaci Q2. GTDB lineage: Bacteria > Pseudomonadota > Gammaproteobacteria > Enterobacterales > Enterobacteriaceae > Arsenophonus. The sequence continues at coordinate 5,772 of NZ_CACTIE010000186.1, read as the reverse complement.
ACTCGGATTTATCGATTTTTCGCTGACGCGTAGTCGATGCTTTTGGCTTTATTTGATTAATCCAACGCGATACAGATGCAGAGCCAATCCGAAATTGCTTCGCTTTTTCTCGGATACTCAACCCTTCTTCTTCCATCGTAAATATCACTTTACGTCTAAAATCAATTGAATAGCTCATATAAATAATGTCATCAAAATTAAGTCGCTTAGCTATATTAGAGTGTCTTTTCTATGGATGGTCTGCGGCAAAACAGATAAAACAACATATCGAACAAATTGATATGCCATCTACACTCGCTAAATGGAATGAAAATCAATGTCATAATTTAGATGAACAAGTTGTTATTCAACATAACTGGCATGAGTTAAGACTATTCATGTGGGATTATATTGGAATTGTCAGAACGACCAAACGACTGACCCGCGCATTGCGGCGCATCCATTTACTACAAAAAGAAATAGAGGAATACTATTCAAATTTCCGTTTATCAAATAATTTATTAGAACTGCGTAACCTTGTGCAAGTAGCTAAATTGATGATCCGCTGTGCGCTTTATCGTAAAGAGAGCCGTGGATTACATTACACATTAGATTATCCGGAACAGCAACCAGATGCTAAACCGACTATTTTGACCCCATCAACTAAATAACTAGAGAGGGGAATATAATTAACCCTCTTTCATATATGACGGAGAAAATACTACCGAATTGCTATTAATTACTAATAATTATTTATATATTACTCAAACATTTAACAAAACATTTTAATAGATGAACAATTTTGGCGTTCTGTTTATAATCCATTGCCTAACCAGAGGTATACAATGACTGCAACCACATTTTCTGAACTTGAGTTACACCAAAGTCTTCTAAATGCACTGGATGATAAAGGCTATGACCGCCCGACAGCCATTCAGCTTACAGCTATCCCTGCTGCTATGGAAGGACGCGATATTTTAGGTTCATCGCCTACAGGAACAGGAAAAACTGCCGCTTACTTACTGCCGGTGATCCAACATTTACTTGATTTTCCACGTAAACGCTCTGGGCCACCGCGTATTCTCATATTAGCTCCAACCCGTGAACTGGTAATGCAAGTAGCTGAACAAGCAAAAGAATTAGCCAAATACACCCATCTTGATATCGCAACCATTACTGGCGGCGTATCTTATATTAACCACGCTGAAATTTTTAGTGAAAACCAAGATATTGTGGTCGCAACCACAGGACGCTTACTACAGTATATCAAAGAAGAAAATTTTGATTGTCGGGCGATCGAAACGTTAATTTTAGATGAAGCTGATCGAATGCTTGATATGGGATTTTCCAACGACATTGAAACCATTGCCGGTGAAACACGCTGGCGCAAACAAACTATGCTATTTTCAGCAACACTAGCCGGTGATGTAATTCACGATTTTGCTAATCGATTACTAAATAATCCTTATGAAATTGATGCTGATCCTTCAAGGCGTGAACGAAAAAAGATCCAACAATACTATTATCGCGCTGATAACCTCGAACATAAAACTGCGCTACTTTGCCATCTGTTAAAACAACCCGATGCCACTAAATCTATTATCTTTGTCCGTAAACGCGAAAGAGCACATGAGTTAGTTCAATGGTTACAGCAAGCCAAAATAAAAACCTGGTTACTTGAAGGAGAAATGGTTCAAGCAAAACGGACTAAAGCGGTTAAACGCCTAAATAGTGGGCAAATTAACGTCTTAGTCGCGACCGATGTTGCCTCACGTGGCCTTGATATTGACGATATTAGTCACGTATTCAATTTCGACTTACCGCATACTGCTGATGTTTATCTGCATCGAATTGGTAGAACCGCACGCGCGGGACGAAAAGGAATTGCAATTAGCTTAGTAGAAGCCCATGATCAACCGCTATTAGGTAAAATCAACCGTTATCTTAAAGAACCATTAAAAATACGCGTCATCGATAGCCTTCGGCCTACCACCAAAGCGCCGGCTGAAGGTTCACTACGTAAACCCAAACCGTCAAAAAAAATCCAGCTAAAACGACAAGAAAAGAAAAAAATTGACCAACAAAAAAAGAAAAAAACCAAAGAACACCATCGCGACAGTAAAAATATTGGCAAACGTCGTCAACCATCAGTAAAGCAAACTGATAACAAATAATAAATATTTAAACTATTTATTGATTGATTTACTGAAATAACCAAAATTAAGTCGCTTAGCTATATTTGCCTACCTATTCGCCAGATCTTAATCCAATTGAACATATAGCTAAGCGACTTAATTTTAATTACACCATATTGAGTGCGAACAAAATATCTGTGTCGCATCCGAGCGCTCTTTTTTTGCATTTATAGCTAAGCGACTTAATTTTGATTACAAAAATATATGTTTTTTTTCCAATATAAATTGACTGATATAGAGTAATTACTTGTAATCATTTTAAAGTCGCCTAGCTATAACAACTCCTTGGCAACAATTTGTCCTTCATTAAAATCAGTTTTAGCGCAAATACAGCGAACTTCATTTTTTTCGTCGTCTAATAAACGAAAAGGAATTTAATAGTGCTGTATTAGCTGCCTTAGTAATCTGAATTCCAATAACCATGTCGACCTCCAAATTCGAACAAGATTGAAATAACACTTTGAAATTATTTTCAAATTAGCTATTTGTTATAAGCATTATTTCTATAAAATATATATCAATTAAATATCAGCAATTCATTGATATTAATCAATGATTTCAAGGCGTTATTAATAATATTATCGACAGGTTACTGTTTTAAATCAATTTTTCATTTAAAAAATTTATAATTTTTAGAAAATATTTTTAATAACAAAATATATAATGAAAAATAAGCGATTTCCGTTTTAAAATTTACCTCATATAACGTAGATGTTAAGTTGAACATGATATTAATCAAAACCTAAAGGAATGGTTATGCCCTCTTTTCCCGGCTGGCACGATGTCATCAGCCTAGAAAAAGAACAAGATTACTTTCGTAACACCCTGGCTTATGTTGCCAAAGCACGTCAACATGGCACAACAATCTATCCACCACAAAAAGATGTCTTCAACGCTTTCCGTTACACCGAACTCAGCGAAGTAAAAGTTGTGATCCTAGGACAAGATCCATACCATGGACCGAATCAAGCGCACGGACTCTCGTTTTCAGTTCGGCCAGGTATTCCTACACCGCCTTCACTGGTTAATATGTACAAAGAACTGGCAAAAGACATTGCCGATTTCCAATACCCTAATCATGGTTATCTCGTCAGTTGGGCACAACAAGGGGTATTATTATTAAACACGGTTTTAACCGTTGAACAAGGCAAAGCTCATTCTCACGCCCATCTTGGCTGGGAAACATTTACGGATAAGGTTATAGCGGCAATTAATCAACACTTTTCTGGCGTGGTTTTTTTATTGTGGGGATCACATGCGCAGAAAAAAGGCCAATTTATCGATAACCAAAAACATTTTGTGCTTAAAGCGCCCCATCCTTCACCACTCTCGGCCCACAGAGGTTTCTTTGGATGCAGACATTTTTCCAAAACCAATGAAATACTCATAAAACAAGGATTAAGTCCGATAGACTGGACACCTTTCATTCCAGAACAATAAACTAAATGCCACCACTATCACTATATGGGTGGTGTTATTTCAGTTTATTTTGCTTTTGACACAATCACCATCGCCGGGCGTAGTAAGCGACCATTTAAAGTATAGCCTTTCTGCATAACATCAATAACTTGATTAGGTTCATGTTCTTCTGAATCGATCATGGTCATGGCTTGATGCAGTTCTGGATTGAATGCAACATTCTTCTCCGCTACCACCTTAATACCATATTTGCCGACAGTAGCTAAAAAAGATTTTAAAGTTAATTCAAGTCCTTCAAGCATTGACATCGATTCAGCATTTTCGCGATTAACAAGTTCGATTGCTCTTTCCAAATTATCAATAACGGGTAACAACTCATTGGCAAACCGCTCTAGGGCAAACTTGTGTGCTTTTTCAACATCTTGCTCAGTACGGCGGCGAATATTTTCCACTTCAGCCTTAGCGCGTAGCAAGGCTTCACGCTCACGTTTTTGCGCTTCAAGGAATTGCTGCTCTAATTCAGTAATGCGTGGATCAATTAATACTTCTTCAGTAGAACTCACTGGTTGTTCGGTCTCAATTGCTTTTTCTTTTGCCTCATTTTTTTGTGATTTTTTTAATTCTTTTTGTTTAGAGGCTTGTTCATCATGCACTTTATGATCTTTACTACTCATGAGTATCTCCACATTTTTTTTAGCATTAATCCAGATTATTAGCTTATTATGGGGATAAAAGTTTGGGATTCAAGAGAACACGCCAACTTGATAAGAGGAAATAAACCATGCTGACGGGAAAAGCAGCAAAAAAGACATTATTTGAATATATTGGTATTGTTGGTCATCCTCGACATCCAGAGGCATTGGCAACTCATGAACAACTTTATAATTGGCTTCGAGCGCAAAAATATAAAGTTATTGTTGAACAACAAATTGCTCAACAGCTTAAACTAAAAAATGCCACCATTGGTGGATTAACAGAAATTGGTAAAACAGCTGATTTAATTATTGTTGTTGGCGGTGACGGTAATATGCTCGGCGCTGCTCGTGTTCTATTACGCTATGAAAATAAAGTTATTGGCATCAATCGCGGTAACCTTGGTTTTTTAACTGATCTTCGGCCAGATAACGCGTTACAAGAGCTAAGAGAAGTATTAGCTGGGCATTTCTATGAAGAACAACGCTTCTTACTGGAAACTCAAATCAGCAAAAAAAATCACAAACCTCGCATGAGTACGGCAATTAATGAGGTCATTTTACACCCCGGCAAAGTGGCTCACATGATTGAATTTGAAGTTTATATTGATGATCGCTTTGCCTTTTCTCAACGTTCCGATGGACTAATTATTACTACACCAACTGGCTCAACCGCTTATTCACTCTCTGCCGGTGGCCCGATACTCACTCCAAATCTTGAGGCCATCGCGCTAGTCCCTATGTTCCCTCACACCCTTTCATCGCGTCCATTAGTCATCAGCAGCGATAGTAGTATTAAATTAAAATTTAGACAAAAAAACATCAATTATGAAATCAGCTGTGACAGCCAAATTATTTTACCTATCCAAGATGATGATGAAGTATTAATCAAACGAAGTAATAAAAAACTTAATCTCATCCATCCAAAAGATTATAATTATTTCAATACATTAAGTTCAAAATTAGGCTGGTCAAAGAAAACCTTTTAATTTTTTTAATTACTACTTTACTGTATAAAAAACAAGTTTATACTATATTTATTAACAGTTGTGTTTTTACATACAGAAGAAGCACATGCTTATTCAATTAACCATCAATAATTTTGCCATTGTCCGCAAACTAGAAATTGATTTTCATCCTGGTATGAGTCCTATTACCGGTGAAAAAGAAGCCGGAAAATCAATTGCAATTGATGCATTAGGTTTATGTTTAGGCAACCGAGCGGATACCAATATAGCTAAGCGACTTAATTTTGATTACACCATATTGAGTGCGAACAAAATATCTGTGTCGCATCCGAGCGCTCTTTTTTTGCATTTAGCTTGTGCCCATTTATGTTCAATTGGATTAAGATCTAGCGAATAGGTAGGAAAATATTCCACCATATGCCCCGCATCGATGATGACTTGTTGAATACTCTGTTTCTTGTGAAAAGTTGCATTATCCATCATGATTACACTGTTTTTAGGAAGTATTGGGATAAGGAC
>NZ_CACTIE010000185.1 GCF_902713415.1 Arsenophonus endosymbiont of Bemisia tabaci Q2 | reverse complement strand
AGAAACAGAGTATTCAACAAGTCATCATCGATGCGGGGCATATGGTGGAATATTTGCCTACCTATTCGCCAGATCTTAATCCAATTGAACATAAATGGGTACAAGCTAAATGCAAAAAAAGAGCGCTCGGATGCGACACAGATATTTTGTTCGCACTCAATATGGTGTAATCAAAATTAAGTCGCTTAGCTATATTTTGGGTAAACCGCCGTTTATTAGCAATGAAGAAATTAGCAATTTTATCAATAAACTGATGGATAATTACCTGGCAAACCCCTCAACAAAATTAATTAATATGCTGGAAGCGCGTCCTGCTAATATTAATATTTTTCTCGATTATTTTAACCATCAACCAGAACTGATGGTTTCCCCCCAATTTAACAGTAGCTTTATTCAAACTATATTGGCGGCTAGAACAGGAGGAAATATTGATAGCAAAATCGCCTCAATGGCTAACCAATTGTATGAACAATATCTACAACTTCCTGAAATAAAACAACAACTAGCATATCTACAAATTAAGGAAATATTTGGCAATTATGATCGAAAGGCAGATTGGGCAGAGAGCAACGCGCAAAACTATCTGTTACTTTCACCGAAAAAGGCAGGTAGAACATTAATAGTTGCGGAAAATATTCTGACAAAAATGCTAGATCCTGATCTGGAAACCAAGTGGAATAACATTTTTATTTTTCACGATAGCGAAAATTTAGGCCCGCAACAATTCAGTCTAGATGAATTCTTCAACCAAGATTTCCCGCTATTTTCTAGTCATTTTTCTTATAGCCAACACCAAGCAACATTTAATAAGCTGATTGAAGCACTGAATTTAGGCGAACAGCTGGACACTCTATTCCTTAATGCACAAAAATCCAATATTTCTACCACTAAATTAGTTGATCAGGCCTCGCAACATACACTAAAAGAAATTTTTACTCATGTGCTTGATTTTGAGCATGGCTATAGCTTAAAAGATAAAAATTATAATAAAATCATAGAACTATAAAATTTGGCTAACAGTAGCGAACGAAATAAAGCTGAATATCTGCTGGCTTTATCCGCTGTTTTCACCCGTTATTCATCCAGTGCTGTGTTTGGTACCGAATTGGATTCTCCTCTGATGCTAAGATATTATGCTTACGCCTTAATGGAAAAAGCCCATAAACTTAATCCCACGCTGATTGCGCAAGATACCTTTAATAATTGGAAGAATCGATTAGTTGGCTGCGAAAACGCTTTTTTGCACTGCCGTTTTATATGATCTGATGATTGATTATGCAATAGAGCACTGTCATGATGTTTTGAAAAAATTGAACCATCCGCCTGGGGATAAATGCTGGAAAAAACTTTATAATAGCCTAAAAAATGATTATTAACGGTAGCAAAAGATATTAAATATAATGAAAAATTTAAAATTTTTATACGATCCGTTAATAATCATCTATAGTTAGGATCATATTAATGAAAGATAGATGTTTAAATAATATTGTCCTCTAATAGGAGGTTATATGAAAAAATGCTTATCGCTTATTGTGTCATACTTATTGATGATAATCGCTTTTCTTTTAATATCATCGATTTCATTCTACTGCATGTTTTTATTCGACTGGCATGACAAAGCCACTGATTATTTATACCTTATTGGCGCGGTAATCGTATCGTTAATCCTGCTGTATTTATCTGATAAAATCAAATGCATTGCATGTCATCATAAACATGATCATATCTAGTTTGATGACACTCACTGTTTTTTCTACCTCTTTTGTCTAGGCTAAATATTTTTAATATTATTGCATTAGAAAAAGAAGCAAGAAAAAACAGTAAAACTATTTTTCAAGTTCAAGACAGTGAAATGCCATGCCAGTTCGAGCAGTTAATAACTCACCCCAAGCAACGCGTTGTTTATTAGGCAATAAACAGACTCGTGTCTCTAACACACCACCTTATCAGTCAAATTTTCGGCTGCTATGAGGGTATACAGTTCTGCTAATGGCAAATCGATGGTGGCAATCTGAGCTAAATAGGGTATTTGCTTAAATGTAACCGTCGGTCGAATTTCCTTTATCCATAATTGATTAACGTCGGTTAATGTCACGATAGCCAATGGTTCATTCCACCATAATAATGCTTCGCCTTGCCGGATATCCACATCACCAGCTAACCAATAACCATACTTATGACGAATATTTTCACAATCAGCAATAAAATCGGCTAACAATTTAAGCGTCACTTGCACAGGTGGGGCTTGAAATGGCGTCCAATCGGCGAAAGCTGCCTGCCACTTTTCTGCTCCAATATTAACCACCACAAACTGACATTCGTCTACCGTAATAACGGGATAAATGCCCTTAGGTAACCGGTAATTAATCGGCTGTTGGCTCAATCTTGCATTAACCGTTTCAGCAAGCAATGCAAACCAGGCTGCGCTAATGCAAGGAAAAAATCTTCAGTAACAAGCGTTGGATCAGCACTACCACACTATAGGTTTGCAGCGGCTGCTGCCAATTAGAGTGCTCACAGCAAACACCTGCCGAATTATTGGACAACCACGACCACCATTGACCATCCCCTTCAAC
>NZ_CACTIE010000184.1 GCF_902713415.1 Arsenophonus endosymbiont of Bemisia tabaci Q2 | reverse complement strand
TCACTTTTGCTACAGCTCAGCCCATGAAAAGGGTGGTGAGGAAAATAGAACAGGCGCAAAAGGTTGCTTTGCAGAGACAGTTATAGCTAAGCGTCTTAATTTTGATTACGAAAATATATGTTTTTCTCCAATATAAATTTACTGATATAGAGTAATTACTTGTAATCATTTTAAAGTCGCCTAGCTATAGAAAATCCAACACCATTTACCCTTAAATCAGTTGGTAGTTGGTTCGAAAGGCGCGCGTAAAGATCATTTGCGTGCAAGGGTTTTCGTTCGTGATATCGCAGCCAGTTATCTTGAACCCTTTGAAGTCGGAGGCGTTCATAAACTTAACAGTGCAGCATTACTCAATGCTAAAAACGTCAAACTCAATAAATATGGTAACTTGCCCCGTAATAAATTAAGTCAATTAAAAAGCAAAGATAATGTCTTTATGGGTGATATAAACGGTATCAATAGCGTATGGCAATGAAAGAAAGCGAAAAAAGGCAAGAAAAATAAAAAACGCCTGAAACGTTCATCAAACGAAACACCTAAAGCACAACAGAAACAACCCATGCATAAGCTGTTAATTCGTTTTGGCGATGCCTTACCAGTTGAACCTGTACTCGGTTATCAGGATAGAGCGCAAAAGATGGCTCAGGCGCTATTACCACAGGAGATTAGTCGTGCATTTGATGAAGCAATGCGGACGGGCAAAATAATCTGCTCCGTTTGATATACAGATTGATTGAACTCAATAGCAATAATTTATAATAGCTAAGGCGGAAAAACAGAGATTAAGATTAATAAAAATATTCAAATCAAATTCAGCCTGACAGAAAACTGTGTAAATAAACAGTTTCTGTCAGATAAAGTTTAAGCTAGTATAAACTTCATACTTTTGAGTAAAAAGACTATCAATATATTGTAATATCGTATTAACTATATAGAATATATTGAATTTTTCAACCATAAATTTTACCCAGCTTTGATATCGCTTTTTTTGCTAACATATTTATTGTGGTTTTAGAGTCAAGGTTTGCTGCGGTCAAATCTGTGTTTTCTAAATTTCTCTGCTTCAATTTTGTTCTATCAAGATTAGCTTCTGTTAAGTTAGCATCTTTCAACGAAGCTTTTTTTAAATTGCTTTCAGTTAAGTTTGCACCATTTAGGTTAGCTCCTGTAAGATTTGCTTTTTTCGACATAGCGCCTTCCAGATTTGCATTGCTTAAATTAGCCTCTCTTAACACCGCTTTCATTAAATTACTTTTACTTAAGTTCGCATTCTTTAAGTTTGTTTTGGTCAAATTAGCTTCTTGTAAAACAGTGCCTTCTAGATTTGTGTTACTTAAATTAGATTCGACTAATATAGTTTCTGCTAAATTGGTATAACTTAAATCTAATCTGCTGCGTGAAGATTAGTTTTTGCTAAATTTGCTTGTTGAAAATGTGCTCCAGATAGATTTGCCTTATGCAGATCCGTTTCGATTAAGATAGCTTGAGTTAGGTTTGCTTTTTCTAAGTTCGCATACTTTAGTTGTGCTTGGTTTAGGTTTGCTCTGCTCAGATTTGCTCCTTTCATTTTTGTCAAAAACAGATGTGCATTTGTTAAATCTGCTTCATCGATCTCTGCAAGTGTTAAATCTGATGCATCAATAGTTGCGTTATTTAATTTTGTATGCTGTAGATTTGTATCAGCCAAGATAGATATTTTTATATCTGCTTCCCTTAAATCTGCATGAATAAGCGTTGAACCCATCAAATTAATACCAAGCATTGTTACTTTCTTTAACAAGGCTGAATTTAAATTTGCATTATTTAATTCAGCATGTTCTAGATTTGCTCCGTTTAGGTTGGTTTGGATTAGCATGGCTTTCATTGAGTCTCGAATTCGCCATATTTGCGTTTTCCAGATTCGCTCGGATTAAGTTTGCCTCGCTTAGATCCGCAAATGATAAATTTGCGCCTTCTAAGTTAATTCTCGATAGATTTTTGCCTGATAGATTTATGCCGGATAAATCTATTTTACCTTCCTTCATGTTAACGTTTAAATTAAGCCGTTTTTGTAATAACAATAATGTAGCGATATTTTTAAACTCTTTCTCACTTATTTTTGAAGTAAAGCTCTCTCCTTTTTTCCTTGAACATTAATAGTTACGCTATCAGGAGAAGAATCACAAGAGGTAATTGCTACTAGACAATCGTTAAAATTAAATTCGATTTTCTCAGGCAAATGATAAGAGTTTGGATCAGCGTTATTTTCTTCAATAGAATAAGTTACTGCTTGAATAAAATTATCGTATTGCTTAGATAATTCCTTTTCGATCCCCCCTGCGGTAAAAAATTTATTATATATTCAAGTAGTCCTTTCGGTGATGTTATTAAATTTTTATCTTCTACATTGTTAAGATTCATCATATGATGAGCAAAACTTGAACAACATTCTGCATTCAAATTTACGAAATTTACGTATGCCATATTTTCTATTTTCCCAAAAGTGTAAAATTTGAAATAAACTTCATTTGCTTATTTTGGTTTATCCCAAAATACTTAATCTAATAATTTATATATAACTTATCTGTGTTAAATAATAATCAGGTCATCACCTTAATTTTGATGAAAGTACTATAGAGATTGCAATCGTAATCAGTCTGTATCACATTTTTGCGCATTACCATGGAAAAGATCACATTTTCACATTTATAGAGATTATTCAAATAATTAATATTATTATGATGCCAAATGCGGCAAGACTTCTAAAATAGCTAATATATTTGTCGTGTTTAATTAAACCTTTATAACAATAACCTATTGTTTATTATAATATTTATTTGGGTCCTTCCTGACACTATCGTAAACCGTGGGCATTGCGCACCGCAGTATTTCACTAGGTAAACGTTTTTGAATTTGTGTCCCAGCTCCCATGATATGGGAGGGTCACTTTTATTTTAATTTCATCAAGTTAGCGAAAAATGATTTAGATTTAGTGTCCCATTTAATCTGGGACATGTCCCACGCTATGTCCCATTGATTGACGAAAATGTCCCACGTCGACGATGAATATTTCTGAGTATGCCCAACATACGGGCGTAAACCGTAAAACTATCTCGCGATGGATGAAAAATGGATGAAAAGCGGAAAATATAGCTAAGCGACTTAATTTTGATTATACCATATTAAGTGCGAACAAAATATCTGTGTCGCATCCGAGCGCTCTTTTTTTGCATTTAGC
>NZ_CACTIE010000183.1 GCF_902713415.1 Arsenophonus endosymbiont of Bemisia tabaci Q2 | reverse complement strand
ATACTATATATGGTGTTATCTAATTTGTGGTGGGAATTTTATCTAACTTATTATTTCAACAAGAAATAAAAAATTTGTATTTTTATTATATTTTTTAACAGATATGCCAATAGGCAGAAATATTTTTGCCAACAGCGGTACTTTTGCTTGCGGGATAAAATGAATTGTTAAAATAGTTCACTATTTTGAAGAAGTTCTTATGTACCACCATTATTTTTGTACCCCAAAAGGTTTTCCAAGACTTTTCATTCACATTACCGCTGATCATAATGGAATAATCGGTGTTGATTTTGTTAACCAAATAAATGAAAAAGAACGTAAAAATGTTCATACCGAACAGTGTATAAAAGAATTAGAGCAATATTTTAATGGTGAAAGAGACAATTTTTCTGTCATCTTGAATCCTTCTGGTACCCATTTTCAGAAAAAAGTTTGTCAGAAACTTGGTCAAATTCCATATGGCCAATCCTGGAGTTATAAGGAACTCCCAATTGCACTAGGTTTTGCTAATTTCTGTAGAGCAGTTCGTATGGCAAATTCGCGTAATCCTATTGCGCTTATTATTCCGTGCCATCGTGTTATTGGTCATGATGGTAAATTAGTAGGTTACAGTGGTGGGTTAGATATAAAAAGTTGGCTTTTATTTTAAATTATGAAAAGAATGGAAATAGTCGAAAAATTCGCTAAAATATTATAATAAACATTTATATACACTATTATTGGTTTTTTTAATTTTTTAAGTTTTTATTTTATATTAAAATGATAATTTAAGTTTTTAATTAATTTCGTGATCTTAGTAGTAGACAATGAAGCATAATTTTTGCTGTACTACATAAAACACAAACTGTGTATTTTTATTTATGTAAAGGTAATATTGATGTCAAAAGTTAAAGGTAGCGTTAAGTGGTTGAACGAAGGAAAAGGTTTTGGTTTTATCAGTCCAAAAGATGGCAGTAAAGAGGTGTTCGTTAACTTCAGTTTTATTACAACCGAAGTTTTTAAGACTTTGACCGAAGGTCAGAAAGTTGAGTTTAATATTACTGAGGGGGAGAAAAGGCCATCTGCTATAAACGTTGTCGCTATTTGATTTACTATAAGAATTTATAAAAACCCGTCTCAATTATTGAGACGGGTTTTTATGTTGGCATGAAATTAAATGACTTATCATTTAATTTCTATGACTTTCGCTTGTAAATCTGCATGATAAGATGAGCGTACTAATGGGCCACATGCTGCATGCGTGAAGCCCATTGCTATTCCCTCATTTTTCATTTCTTCAAATTCTTTAGGGCTGACATAGCGTTTTATTGATAAATGATGCCAACTGGGTTGGAGATACTGGCCTAAGGTTAGCATGGTAACGCCGTGGCGGCGTAAGTCTCGCATAACATCAACTATTTCTTCATTAGTTTCACCTAGTCCAACCATTAATCCTGATTTTGTCGGTATTTCAGGATGCATTTGCTTGAATTTTGATAGTAGTTGTAATGACCATTCGTAATTAGCGCCAGGGCGTACTTGGCGATAGATACGCGGAACATTCTCAAGATTGTGATTAAAAACATCGGGTGGCGCAGCGGCTAAAATTGCTAAGGCACGATCCATACGACCGCGGAAATCAGGCACTAGCGTTTCTATTTTGATGTTTGGATTTTTCTCTCGAATAGCTGTAATGCTGTCAGCAAAATGTTGGGCTCCTCCATCGCGTAGATCATCACGATCTACTGAAGTAATAACAACGTATTTTAATCCCATATCTTTAATGGTTTCTGCTAATTTTGCTGGTTCATTAGGATCAGGAGGATTAGGACGTCCATGGGTAACATCACAGAATGGACAGCGACGAGTACAGATAGCTCCTAAAATCATAAAAGTGGCGGTACCATGATTAAAGCATTCAGCGAGATTAGGACAAGAGGCTTCTTCACAGACTGAGTGTAAGCCATTCTTACGCATTGCGTTTTTTATCTCTTTTATTCTGCTGGAATCAGCGGGGAGTTTTATTTTGATCCACTCAGGTTTAGGTAAAATTTCTGTATGATCCGTTCTTATTGTTTTGACAGGGATCAGTGCCATTTTATCAGCGTCACGATATTTAACGCCACGCTTCATTTGAATTGGTCTACTCATAATTATGCCAGTTCTATTAGGTTCCTGGTGCGGATCAATAATAGATATATTTTATGCTATCACATGTGATCATGATTTATGTCATGTTTCAATTTTTTTAATAATTATAAAAAAATTATAACAACTTATTCTGCAAGTTGAAATCCTAGCAGGTTGCAGAAATGTTTTATTAATAAAGGTTCGACATCTTTAACCTGGCTGCCAGGGACTAAATCATTTAGTTGCGTCATTTTCATGCCGGCATAGCCACAAGGATTAATACATTCGAAGGGCGCAAGATCCATATTAATATTTAATGCTAAGCCATGAAACGAACAGCCTTTATGGATACGTAACCCGAGAGAGCATATTTTTTTTTGTTTAACATAAACCCCGGGGGCTTCGCGCTGTGCGTAGGCGGTAATACCAAATTCGGATAAAGTATTAATTACCGTATTTTCCAGTGTACTTACCAGCTCTCTCACACCAATTTTATTACGCTTTAAGTCTAATAAAATATACATTATTTGCTGACCGGGGCCATGATAAGTGATTTGTCCACCACGATCAGATTGGATAACTGGAATATTTCTAGGCGCGAGTAGGTGCTCTTTTTTACCCGCTTGGCCTTGGGTAAAAACAGGGTAATGTTCCACTAACCAAAGTTCATCTGCTGTATCAACCGCGCGTTTTTTAGTAAACTGATGCATCTCATCAGAAATGGGTTGGTAAGTATGCAACCCAAATTGACGTAATATAATGATTTTTTTTAACAAACTTTTTTTGCCACTGATAGGGGTATGCAATAATTATGCAGTATAACCTGCATAAATTATTCTTGCTAGTATAATAGTTACCGTGACGCTTGAAATTATAAACCTGAAAATCTGCTATCTTCGGGTTTATAATTTCAAGCGCATCAATAACTTGTATCTACAACAGCATACGAACTAATTCTAGTTTAGCTAATTCTTCGTACAGTTTTTCTATTTGTTCAATATTGGTTGCTGTGATGGTAATTGATACTGAGTGAAAGTTACCTTTACTACTTGGTTTAACCGATGGTACATAATCACCCGGAACATGTCGTTGAACCACTTCAACGATTTGATCTGTTAACTCAGGTTTAGCAAGCCCCATCACTTTGTAGGTAAATGAGCAAGGAAACTCTAGGAACTCATGCAGTTTGGTTTTCATAGCTTCTCCTAAAATACTACCACCACGCTTATTGCGATATTAAATGTTATATGATTTAGATAGTATATTTATTCATATTTCTTAAATAAAAAATTAAGTTATAAATTGAACATATTTACCATAATCGAGTTTGCAATGTTATTTTTCAATCTTTAGCCAAACCAGCGTTGAAAAAACAATTTAATATAATCTAATATTTTACTAAAAAATCCACCTTCATCGACCTCTTTCAAGACAAGAAGCGGCCGTTGTTCAACGATCTTATTATCTAATTTTAAGTTAATGGTGCCAACAACTTCGTTTTTCGCTAATGGTGCCTGTAGTTCAGTATTGTTTAATGTATAGCTAGCTTTTAAATCTTTCATACGACCAGGGGGAATGGTCAGATAGAGATCGTTTTCAATACCTAATTTTACCTGATCAGTATTAGCAAACGAAACCGATTGAGAGGCAAACTCCACCCCGCCTTCTAATGGTTTGAAGGTTTCAAAAAAGCGAAAGCCCCAAGTGAGTAATTTTTTGCTTTCGGTGTTCCGATCTTTACTACTATGGCCACCTAATACAACAGATATAGCT
>NZ_CACTIE010000182.1 GCF_902713415.1 Arsenophonus endosymbiont of Bemisia tabaci Q2 | reverse complement strand
GCTATATATAAATATAAGCATAACCTAGCCCGGCAGAAAGATAAGGTGTGAAATCAGATGAATTCTTAAAATCATAATAAGCGTTAAACATTAATGTATTTACTGCTATTTGATTTTTAACATAGGTTTTACCAGGAAAAACAAAAATTATATCATCCCCTGAGTAACTATCATCAGCGCTTGATCATCCCCTGAGTAACTATCATCAGCGCTTGATCGGCTAATAAATTCCAGTTCGGTTCTGATTGGAATATCAAATTTTTCATAAAAGTCATAGCCTAAACCGAGACCGGTACCAAATACCGCAGTTCTATGGTTATCTCCTTTTATTTTTTTGTTAAATTCTTCTTCTTCCACATTAATTTCCAATATATATTTCACTAGAAAAAATTGGCCTGACATTTGCTAAATTGATGCCCTCATTTTACCTGCTATGTACATACCAGATTTGCTTTCATTTGCTAACAACGTTGAAGGGATTAAACTCGTAGCTAATAATAGTAATAGTGTTTTTTTCATACTTTATTTCTCTAATTTTAATAAAATTTAAAAGATTGTATTTATATGGTAGGCATTATTTATATATTAGATGAATTCTGAAAATAAGCAGAAAAATTGACAGTAATATAATGATATTTTTTTAATATAATTAATTTAATAAATTAAATTTGAGTAATGATTATTAAATACAATAATTGATACTATGTATTTATGAATAATATCAAAGAATTACCACAATTAATTACCGAATTGATTGAAAAGCAGACAACAGATGATGTTATTCAGGTGACTTATTTGCTGGTGCTTTGATAAGTGATATCTGTAGCTTGATAGTTTTCCCAATCTTGAACGCGTTTTTTTGGTGACGGTTGCGATGCAATATCATCTGCCTGGAAATAATCATAGGGTAGTAAAACAGTGTCAAGTAGCCCAGAAAAAGGTAAGTCAATCATGGCAAGGGGTTTTATCACCCAGAAGATATTGCTATCTTTTAATATTCGGGTATCAGCTTTGGTGCCTGAATAGTAACCTTGATGGGGTCGACATGGGTCATAATACTTGAACAGCCACATAACAATATCAGGCAGCCAACCATATTTAAACTAGTGCTGAAAATAACGAGGATTAATCGTTTGATTAAGGGTATAAGCCTAGCTTCTCCAAGCGATTATGAATTTTAATGATAAACATTAATGTTCAAAATACCAGTCTATTAATAGAAATAAAATTTTCTAACAATTATTTTCTTTCGTATGTCCTAAATATGCCACAATTAATGGAAAATTGGCCGCATAAAATTCTTATTTACTGTTGGAATGGGCAATTTGTTTAAATAGAATTATTGATTAACGATTTTTTTATTTCTGCGGAGTTAGTTCAACCTCTTTTAAAATAGCATAAAATAGGCCAACAAAGAATAATCATCTATAGTTGTAATTTCATTAACGGGTAAACAAGTGGGTAATAATAAATGTTGAGCACATTTTAGTTTTTCTGCATAAATTATTCCGCGAATAGTCTTTTTATCTTTTTTTAAAGCATTTCTCCAGGTTTGGAGATGAGATAGAAACCGTATTAAGTCAATAGTCAACTTTAATACTTTTTATTCTGTATATGTTGTAATAATTGCGGTGTTAAAGAGATCGGGATGTAGATCATTTCATTAGCAATATGTTTGAATATGATCCCGTTAACTTTACAATTCAAAGTCCTCGTTATTATTTTATCACCTCTTATCTTGTATATGATAAGAGGTTTTTTTATGTATAGATAAGCGACTTAATTTTGATGACATCATTTATATGAGTTATTCAATTAATTTTAGACGTAAAATGATATTTATGATGGAAGAAGAAGGGTTGAGTATCCGAGAAACAGCGAAGCAATTTCGGATTGGCTCTGCATCTGTATCGCGTT
>NZ_CACTIE010000181.1 GCF_902713415.1 Arsenophonus endosymbiont of Bemisia tabaci Q2 | reverse complement strand
ATTGAACATAAATGAGCACAAGCTAAATGCAAAAAAAGAGCGCTCGGATGCGACACAGATATTTTGTTCGCACTCAATATGGTGTAATCAAAATTAAGTCGCTTACCTATAGCGGCTAGTAAAACTTAATTTCATCGATTAAAGTTAGTTATTAATTAAGTATTTAATAAATAAAAAAGCTGAAACACAATGTGTTTCAGCTTTTTCAGTAGTGAGCAAAAGCCATTATTTTTGATTTTGTGTTGCCTGAATAGCGGTGAGTGCAATGGTATAAACGATATCATCAACTAGCGCGCCACGGGACAAGTCATTAACCGGTTTACGCATCCCTTGTAGCATTGGGCCGATAGAAACCAGATTAGCTGAGCGTTGTACCGCTTTATAAGTGGTGTTGCCAGTATTGAGATCAGGGAAAATAAACGCCGTGGCTTGACCGGCTACCGGTGAATTTGGTGCTTTAGATTTAGCGACATCGGCCATAATGGCGGCATCATATTGTAGTGGACCGTCGATCACCAGATCTGGCCGTTTCGCTTGCGCCAAACTGGTTGCTTCACGGACCTTGTCTACGTCACTACCTGCACCGGAGTTACCAGTAGAGTAAGAGATCATCGCCACGCGTGGTTCAATACCAAATGCTTTGGCAGAATCAGCTGACTGAATGGCAATTTCCGATAATTGTTCGGCCGTTGGGTCTGGATTTATTGCGCAGTCGCCATAAACTAATACTTGCTCAGGTAAAAGCATAAAGAATATCGAGGAGACGATTGAACTACCTGGCGCAGTTTTGATTAATTGCAACGGTGGGCGGATAGTATTGGCGGTAGTATGAACTGCGCCGGAAACTAAACCATCAACCTCATTTTTTTCCAGCATCATGGTGCCTAGGACCACATTATCTTCTAACTGTTCGCGTGCAACAATTTCAGTCATGCCTTTATTTTTACGCAGTTCAACCAAGCGCTCAACATAATTTTTCCTTACTGATTTAGGCGCCACAATTTCGATCCCAGCACCTAATTCAATTCCTTGCGCAGCGGCAACCCGTTTTATTTCATGGGGTTCACCTAGCAGAATACAGGTGGCAATACCTCTTTCAGCGCAAATAGCCGCTGCTTTTACCGTACGGGGTTCATTACCTTCCGGTAGCACGATACGTTTATTAGCTTGACGTGCGAGCTCGGTTAATTGATAACGGAAAGCGGGCGGTGATAGCCGTTTGGGTCGTTCAGAATCAGCAGTCAGTGAATTGATCCATTCTTGGTTGATATGCAAAGCAACATAATTTTGTATTTTTTCAATCCGCTCATGATCATCCGCATGCACTTCTAAGCTGAAACTTTGTAGACTTAATGAAGTTTGCCAGGTATTGGTATCTACCATCAGCACCGGTAAGCCCGTTTCGAAAGCACGGTGACAGAGATCGTGTATCGGCTTGGCAATAGGGTAACCGCCAGTTAACAGTAACGCGCCAATTTCGATACCATTCATGGCAGCTAGACAGGCAGATACGATAACATCTGCGCGATCAGAAGAGGTCACCAGCAATGTGCCGGGACGAAACAGCTCGACCATATTGGGCACACTGCGGGCACAGAAAATAACTGATTTTATGCGCCGGGTTTGTAATGCGCCTTCATTGATGATGGCGGCATTCAGATGATTCGCAATATCGATACCACGGGTGGCTATCAGATCAAAATTCCACGGAATACAACCCAAAATTGGTAGCGGAAAATTGTCAGCTAACGTTTTACTGTCAATTTTTGCGATTGTGGCTTTAGTGGATTCATCAAATATTTCTGATAAATCAGGACGGGTACGGCCATGCTCATCAACTGGTGCATTGAGTTTATTGATAATTACCCCAGTGATATTTTTATTTTTTCCACCACCAAACTCTGCGCGGGCTAACTCAATGCGCTCTTTTAACTGTTCTGGTGTATTGTTACCCAGTGCGGTGACAAAAATAACCTCAGCCCCCAGTGTGTTAGCGATATCGTAATTCAACGATTGGGCAAAAGGGTGCTTACGGGTAGGCATTAAACCTTCGATCAGAATAACTTCAGCCTGCTGCGTATTATCATGGTATCGCGCAACAATCTCCTCCATTAAAACATCTTTTTGATCATTAGCCAGTAGGGATTCAACATAACTCATTTTTAGTGGTTCAGCGACCTGAAGACTAGAGTGGGAGCGTAATACTTCAGTTGTCTGATCTTTATTACCAAAACGCGATTGAGCAATGGGTTTAAAAACCGTTAGACTAACCCCTTTTTGCTCCATTGAACGAACGACCCCTAAACTGACGCTGGTTAAGCCAACACTAATGTCAGTCGGTATTAACATTATTGTACGGGACACAAATACCTCTTTAACAATTGCAAGATGTTCAACTCAGTACTGCCAATCAGTAGACTGACAGTTTCTAATCTATTTATGCCGTTAGACGGCTCGCGTTCTGTGCAATAACTAACTCTTCATTTGTTGGAATAACCAGAGCAGGAATACTATCGTCAGTTGTGATCTTCCCTGATTTGCCAAAACGGGCGGCTAAGTTGCGCTCATGATCATATTTAATACCAATTAAAGATAGCTTCTTAAGGGTTAATTCACGTACTAAAGCTGAATTTTCGCCAATACCACCGGTGAAGATAATAGCGTCTAGGCGTCCTTCCATTAATGCACAATAAGCGGCGATATATTTGGCTAAACGATGACAATAGACATCCATCGCTCGTTTTGTATCTGCTTTAGTGTCATAATTGTCTTCGACATAACGACAATCGTTGGTAACTGCTGTTAATCCAAGTATGCCAGACTCTTTGGTTAATAATGTATTTATCTTATCAATACTCATACCCAAGGCGTCGTGAAGGTGGAACACAATAGCTGGATCGATATCACCACTGCGGGTTCCCATTACTAAACCTTCTAGCGGTGTGAGACCCATTGAAGTATCTACAGATTGACCATTAACGACCGCGGTAACTGATCCACCATTGCCCAAATGACAGCTGATCACATTCAGTTTATCGATCGATTTATTCAATTCTCTGGCAGCTTGCTGCGAAACATAGTAATGACTGGTACCGTGCGCACCGTAACGACGAATACCATGCTGTTTGTAAAGATTATAAGGTAGAGCATATAAATAAGCTTCAACCGGCATTGTTTGATGGAAGGCGGTGTCAAATACAGCGACATGCTTGTTATTTAAATGTGGAAATGCTTTTTTAGCTTCTTCAAGTCCAATAATGCCAGCAGGATTATGTAATGGTGCAAATGGAATAGAGGCTTTAATGCCTTCAACGACTTCATCATTGATAATAACCGATTTGGTAAATTTTTCACCACCATGAACAATACGATGGCCAATAGCCGAAATGCGTTGCGCTAATTCTGGTTTTGCGGTGAGAATTTGATTGACAATGAAAGCCATCGCTTCACTGTAAGCAGCGCCTGAACCTAAAGCAGCTTCGTTTTTAGTGCCATCTATTTTCCACTTAATACGGGCTTCTGGTAGATGAAAACATTCTGCTAAACCAGATAGTTGTTCTTCGCCGTTAATCGGATCAATGATAGCAAATTTAAGGGAAGAGCTACCGCAGTTGAGGACAAGTACCAGCTTACTTGACATGGAATTACCTATTATATCGTTATCATGGAGTCTTCTTTGTCAGATTAACCAGGAAGACTAGGATTAATAAACATCAATCCAATAGAATGCTAGTACCCTAGCTTATCCCTCGGATCATACTGAATGATTAATATCATATTTATGCAATATTATGATATTTTAACTGTATTTATTGACTAAATAACTATGTTTGCAATGTTAATATTAAAGATGCAATATAATATTAACATTATGGATTGAAAACATAGTAATAGACCAAATATAAACTTTATATGATATAAGTTTTTTCTATAAATTATACAAGTCGTGGCCTCAGGGAACCAAAGTTGCCCTATAAATTCTACTAAAAAGATTTTATGCTTTATACATTTTTTTTAAATTTTGCATGAGAAATTGATTGAAGTCATGTGAGGTATTGATGAATACGACACCAGAAACGACCCCAAGTTTCTTACAAAAGTTGAAACTAGGCCGGCAATATACCAAAACATTTCCGTTAGAAAAATGTTTGATGCCTATTTTTCCTGAACATCGGGTGATCACAGTTAGTCGCTTTGTGATTCGTTATATGCCTGCTGTTGCTGTTTTTACCCTTACCTGGCAGATTGGCATTAGGTGGTCAGCTGGGACCGGCTGTGGCGACAGGGCTTTTTGCTTGTAGCTTACCTTTGCAGGGATTATGGTGGTTAGGTAAGCGTTCAGTTACGCCACTACCGTCGGCATTACTAACTTGGTTTTATGAAATTCGTGAAAAATTTAATCAAGCTGGAATTGCCATCACACTCGTCAAAGGTACACCGACTTATCAGGCATTAGCTGAATTGTTAAAACGTGCTTTTAAACAATTAGATCGCTCTTTTATTGATGGTATTTAACATAATTTGAATAGTTATGGGGTTAGCTAGCCAGCAATAGAGATAATAGGCATTACAAAATAGATTATTAATGGTTAAAGTTTGAAAAGCCTTTTTAGATCAATAAAAGGTAAGTTATCACTATAAATAATAAGTTATCACTATAAATAAAAAGAAGAGCGGTAATGCGATGATTTAGCAAATTTCCAAGTATAGGAGAACCATAATGGAAATGACTAATGCACAACGCTTAATTCTGTCTAACCAGTATAAAATGCTGATCAAGCTTGATCCGGATAATACCAAACATTATCAACGCTGTTAAATTAACATTTAAAATAGTTTTAGCTTGAAAATGAAAGAGTTAGAGAAAAATTTTACTGAGTTGTCAGAAGAAAATTGCGAGATTATCATTGATATTATGGAAATGTACCATGCCTTACAAGTTTCCTGGGAAAATTTGTCGTCTAAAACTGATATTACGGAGAGAAGAGTTATCTTTTTAGCCTTTCATGCTGTTACGGAAGCACATTATCTCAATTATGTTCGTTTTTTGGTGAATAATGAGGGTCTCTACCGTCATTTTGTCAGTGGTAGTGATGATTTTAATGCTCAGACACCTATGTGGGATAAATATCTAAGAATGTTAAATTTTTGGACATCTTGTCCGCGTCAGTATCACCTTTGTGCAGTAGAAATTAATCAAATCATTAATGCATGACTTATCTAAGAAGCATCAATAGTATTAAAATGTAAGGGATTTTTATTTGATTTGGATCGCACGCTGGTTGATTCGTTACCTAATGTTATACATTGCTGGCGAGAATTTAGCCGTCGAATTGGTGTATCAGAAAGCGATGTCTTGCACTATATTCATGGCAAACCAGCAATCAGTTCTATCCGTCATTTTATGCCAAATTCCTCAGAAACTGAAATTTTTTTATTGGCTGGAAAACCTAGAAGCAGCCAATACTTCGGGTATTGTAGCGCTACCTGGTGCAATTGCTTTATTAGAACAACTCAATACATTTGCTATTCCCTGGGCAATAGTGACTTCTGGCATAGTGCCAATTGCTTTTAATCGTAGTAAAGCGCCAGGTTTGCCGGAACCGAAACACTGGGTCACGATTGAACGAGTTGAACACGGTAAACCGCAGCCAGATCCTTTTTTGCTTGGTGCACAACTACTAAATTTGCCGGCTGAAGCCTGTATTGAGGTTGAAGATGCGCAGGCAGGGATCTATTTTGCTTTAGATGCGGGTTGCGAGGTTATCGCTGTTCATGCGCCAGCAGGTATGCCACGGCGAGAAGAAATTTCATTAATTATCAAATCATTTACTGAATTAAATATTTCAAAACTAAATAACCAAGGTATTGTTACGGTGACTCAGCGATAAAAATATGTCAATTTAATAAATTAGGCCGGCTAATTTGCACTACTCGTGGCAAATGAGCCCTATGAATAGATGAATAGATTTAATTTGAGGTCATTTTGAATAGCCAGCTGGTATGGGTATTAATTTTACTGCTAATAGTTGTCACTCTTTTCATGACTAATAAGATCCGTATGGATGTTGTTGCATTATTAGTCATTGTGGCTTTAGTATTGAGCGGAACTCTGACGCTTAAACAAGCAACAATCGACTTTAGTGATCCCAATGTGCTGCTAATTGCGGCACTTTTTGTTTTTAGTGAGGGATTAGTCCGTACTGGTATTGCCTATCAAGTTGGCGACTGGTTAGTTGGTGCAGCTGGTAATAATGAAAATAAGATGCTGATTTTTTTGATGATCACAGTCGCAGGTTTAGGCGTTTTTATGAATTCAACCGGCATTGTTGCTATTTTCATTCCCGTTGTTCTTAATGTTGCTAAACAGATGAAAATCCCACCAGGACGTTTGATGATGCCATTAGGCTTTGCTGGACTTATCAGTGGTATGATGACGTTAGTAGCGACCCCACCAAATATGATAGTTAATAATGAACTGGTTAGAGAAGGTTATGCCGGATTCAAATTTTTTGCCATTACGCCGATTGGAATTGCGGTGCTGTTGCTGGCAATTATTTATATGTGGCTGGTTCGTCGTAGGTTAGGTAACCGCGAAATTGCAGCGGGTTCTGCTCCTCATCGGCGTGCATTTCATGACTTTATTCGTGATTATAAGATAACAGGTCGTGCTCGTTGTTTAGCTATTTGTCCAGGTTCCCTCTTAATAGGGTATTCACTCGATGAGTTACATCTACGAACACGTTATGGTGCGAATATTATTGGAATTGAGCGTTGGCATCGTTTTCGTCGACTTATGCGAAGTGTAACAGCTGCAACAGAGTTATAGCTAAGCGACTTAATTTTGATGACATTATTGATATGAGCAATTCAATTGATTTTAGATGTAAAATGATATTTACGATGGAAGAAGAAGGGTTGAGTATCCGAGAAACAGCGAAGCAATTTCGGATTGGCTCTGCATCT
>NZ_CACTIE010000180.1 GCF_902713415.1 Arsenophonus endosymbiont of Bemisia tabaci Q2 | reverse complement strand
ATAATAGATACTTGATAATTATGAGTTTTGAAATTAATTAAATTTTTTAATCATCAATTAAATTAATTTTAAGCATAAATAGGAAATAGATAAAAATTATTTTAATAAATAGATTATATTTTTATAATGATAATTTATAGGAAATAAAAATAATATCGGATAGTATTAAGATATGAAAACTTTAAACACAACGCTTTCTAATACATTACTCATAGATATTTTACAACAGGTCCGTGCTCTGATCGGACAAGGAAAAGTAGCAAATTATATCCCAGCGTTAGCAGAAGTGCCGAATCATCATTTGGCAATGGCTGTTTGTACTGTCGAAGGAAAGATATTTTCAGCCGGTGATGCATATGAGCGTTTTTCTATTCAGTCAATTTCTAAAGTACTTTGTCTTACCTTAGCGATGACCCGTTACCGGAAAGATGAAATTTGGTCTCGAGTTGGTAAAGAGCCGTCAGGATTACCCTTTAATTCATTGGTACAATTAGAAATGGAAAAGGGGATACCGCGGAATCCTTTTATTAATGCCGGGGCTATTATTATTACTGATATGTTGCAGTTTCGGTTTAGCACACCTAAGCAACGAATGCTGGAGTTTGTTCGTTTTCTTACTGGTCAAACGGATATTAGTTATGATAACCAAGTTGCGAAATCGGAAATGGAGCATGCGAGTCGCAATGCAGCAATTGCCTATTTAATGAAATCTTTTGGTAATTTCAAGAGCGATGTTTTAGCGGTATTAGAAACTTATTTTCATTATTGTTCAATAAGTATGAATTGTGTGGAATTGGCTCAATGTTTTAATTATTTAGCCAACAATGGACGATTATTAAATAATGATCAGATCATCACACCAATTCAAGCCCGACAAATTAATGCCTTGATGATGACTTGTGGGATGTATGATGGTTCTGGTGAATTTGCTTTTCGTATTGGAATGCCCGGTAAATCAGGTGTTGGCGGTGGCATCATTTGTGTTGTGCCTAATGCTTTTACAGTAGCGGTATGGTCACCTGAATTGAATAAATCAGGGAACTCTTTGGCAGGTTGCGCTGCCTTAGAATTATTATCGCAACGAATAGGTCGCTCCGTTTTTTAGTATATGGCAATACAAAGCTGTGGGTTAAAGGAGAAAATATGTTACGTATTATACTAATTGTTTGCACATTATTGATGGCAACTTTTGTCGTAGCGAAAGATCATCAATGTTCTGTAAATCTTAAAGGTGACATTATTATTAGCAAACAGCAGATACAAATAAAAGGTGCCAGTGGGAATTTGCAGATCACACCTGATGGTGAAGTTACCTTTAATAATAAAGTATTGCCGTTAACCCCGATGCAAAGAGAACATGCCGTTGCTTATCAAAGCGTGGTTCGTGCAAATTTACCATGGATCAAACAGCATACTGAGCAGAAATTAGTTGAAGCTAAGGAAATACTCGATAATCTGGTTATTCGGGTAATGGGACAAGACAGTCAAGTGAGAAATCGCTTAAATACACTAAAACAAAATTTGAATAAGCAGATTGATAAAGTTATTGAAAAACGCGCCGATAGCCTGATCTTTCATCATCAGCAGTTAAAAACGATTGAAGCTGACAGCCGTATTTTAGTCAATGAAAGTTTAGGTGGAATATTGCAAGATAGTATTAATGAAATGGGCCGTAAACAATTATTGACGGGTAGTGATGCAAACCAGTCGCTGCAAAATTTGCTGGGTGGACTAAGCGGATTACAGCAGGATTTAGAATGGAAAAAGCAGGAAAATAATTTTCGCCAGTTTGGTCAACAAGTTTGTCATAAAATTGGCCATATGGAGCAGCTTCGTATTGATCTATTAAATAAGTTGAAATAATTTTTTAAACTATCATATATTTTATTTTAAGCGTGCAATTTAACCAAGTTATTACTAAATTAAGCGTTTAATTTGATCGAGATTTATCCAATCAATAAAGTTTAATCTGGTTTTTATCTGTTGTTGTTGCAGATATTAGTCAGGTTAAGCTCAATATTCCCATTTTTTATTTTAGCTAAATTTAGCCTGACAAAATAAATGTCGCTGTACTTGGGATATGAAAGTGACAAAAATCAGTGTAATACCCGATATAGTAATCCTAAAAATTAGTATAATTTATAGGCATAACAATGCTTATCGTTAAATAAACTGTTTTTCTAGTGATTAATTTCAACAAAAATAGAATATTAGGTATAAAGCTTAATAAGAAAACCTTTTGTTTGAAATAAATTACTGAAAAATTTATTTTTGATAGAGAGTGCAATGCATCTCTACTATATTGAATTTAGGCAATAATTACAATTATAACTTTAGTGAAAGTCGACTTAATCGCGTTATGAATGCAGAAACATTGGCTGAAGCGCAAAATATGGGGTTATGGGATCGGATTAAAGACTTTTTTCACGGTGGCCTGAAGCGGCAAGCAATAGAGATATTATTTGATCATATTAATCAGCCGGCATGCCATGATACTTCACCAAATAAACAACTACTGAAATTTGAACGATTGATTGATTTAGCCAAACCTGAACACAAAAAAGATTTTACCATTGATGCTCATCCACCTAATATATACGGTAAATGGAATTATCGATTACAGATCGCAGAACATACTGTATATCAAGCTAATGAGATACAAGCTAATGAGATAGTTGATAGTCCAACCACTTCTTATGGAGCTTTTTGTGCAG
Source organism: Arsenophonus endosymbiont of Bemisia tabaci Q2 (assembly GCF_902713415.1). GTDB lineage: Bacteria > Pseudomonadota > Gammaproteobacteria > Enterobacterales > Enterobacteriaceae > Arsenophonus. Next base: position 4,363 of record NZ_CACTIE010000180.1, on the reverse strand, counting down.
TTATGACAGGCATGGCTTTTCGCCAATATATATCTGATAACCCTGATATTTTTGGTATTCGAAATGATAGTAATGATGACTATATCAGGGCTAGTATCCAATGTATGAGTGATAATGAAAAAATACGCCAGCAGCTTGAAAAAGACCTAGACAACCGGAAGTATAGCCATAAAAATTTTTATGCAATCGAACAAGTTGCTGATTCAGAAAAATTTATTGCCCGCTTCAAAGAAGGAAGTTTAGAATTTTCTAATAGAGATAATTTACACGGTGAATTTAGAGGTGCTCTTTTAAAGAATGCATTGCAAAGTCGAAATTATCACAATTTGAGAGAATTGTGCTTACAAAGTAATAATCGTACTGGGCAAAATACCATGCTAAAGTATGCAGTAGCTCCACATATTGATATTTTTATTCAGAGTCTGAAAAAGGGTAATCCCATTGATTGGCCGAATGGTAGGTATGATCCCATTAAGATTCTAATTGAAAATAAAAGTCCTCTTATCAGTGCGGAAACTATTCAATCACTAAATGAACAGGTTATTGGTGATAGGACATTAGGTAAATTATTTGGCATTCATCAACCTAATATCGATGATGCAGATGGTAAGCATAGAAATACTATAATAGAAATACTATAGTAGATAAAAGAGTATAGTTGATTAGAAAAGTAGAATAATATGCCGTCATTTACATCCCATTTAGGGTGGGATGTAAATGGCTTTATAAAAATAGTGTTAACAAAAAATTGAGAAATAATTTGCCTTGTTCGGTGATCTGCCAGCTCAATTTTGTTTCTGTGATATAACCTTCCTCCAGCGCGTTATCAAGTTGACTACGAATGACATTTTCCGCTAAACCGGTGTAATCAATAAAATCCTGTCTTGGTACTGCCTCAAGCAAGCGAAAACGATTCATAAAGAATTCAAAAGGCCTATCTGGTTGGTTTACTTTCTTTTGGTGATAGAGATAGTTCCCCGATAGATAGCCACGGGGATCTTTCGTTTTCATTGTTCGCAAAATACGACCACCGGCAAAAGAGATTTTTCCGTGTGCGCCACAGCCAATTCCTAGATAATCGCCAAAACGCCAATAATTTAAATTGTGCTGACACTGATAGCCAGGCTTGCCATAACCAGATATTTCATATTGTTGATATCCGGCTTTATTAAGTAGCTGATGTCCTTCTGAAAAAATTTTCCACAGTGCATCATCATTAGGTAATACTGGCGGGCAGGAGCCAAAATAGGTATTCGGTTCAATCGTGAATTGATACCAAGAAATGTGAGGCGGAGATAAATCAATTGCTTGTTGCAGATCAGAAAGTGCCTGTTCAAGTGACTGATCAGGTAAACCATGCATTAGATCAAGATTAAAACTACGTAAATTTAATGCTGAAGCCAGACAAGCGGCTTGGATAGCTTCTTCGGGGCCATGTATTCTGGCTAATCTTGTGAGTTTATCGACAGCAAAACTTTGTACTCCAATAGAAATCCGATTAATGCCAGCTTGTTGATATTGGCTAAAACGTTCAGCCTCAACGGTACCAGGATTTGCCTCCATGGTGATTTCGGCATCAGCTGCCAGGGATAATCTTTGACGTATACCATCAAGCAAAGATTGCATTGCCTTAACGTCGAAAAGACTGGGTGTACCGCCACCAATGAAAATACTCTTAACTTGACGACCATTTATCAGTGCAAGGTCAGCTTGAAGATCGGTTAGTAGATGTGTGACATATTCTTGTTGGGGCAACTCACCTTTTAGTGCATGTGAATTAAAATCACAATAAGGGCATTTTTGCACGCACCAGGGAATATGCACATACAGACTCAATGGCGGTAATTTAAGCATTAGTTAAAGATCCTAATAACATTTTTAATGCTTGCCCACGATGCGATACTGCATTTTTTTGCACTTTGGTTAATTGAGCTGCGGTAAGTTTTAGTTTGCTGTCATAAAAAATCAGATCATAACCAAAACCGTTGCTACCTTTAGGTTCATCGGTTAGCACACCTTGCCATATACCGTGACATATAATCGGTGTTGGGTCGGCAAAATGGCGCAGATAAACGAGTACACAATGGAATTGAGCTTGGCGTTGGTTGTCCGGAATATCTTTCATGGTGGATAATAGTTTGTGCAAATTTTCTTCGTCAGATGCATTTTCACCGGCAAAGCGAGCTGAATAGATCCCCGGCGCACCTTTTAACGCATTAACCGAAAGGCCTGAATCATCGGCAATGGCGGCGAAACCAGAGGCTTTTGCCGCATGACGTGCTTTTAATATCGCATTTTCAACAAAAGTTAGCCCAGTTTCTTCAATTGCACTAATAGATAACTCAGTTTGGGCAATAATATTTAAGTTACATTCTTTTAACAGTTTAGCGAATTCACTTACCTTGCCGGCATTACCCGTTGCTAATACCACTTTATGCATGAAATTTGCTCACCTTTACATTAAATAGCCAACTGAATAGAGTATGCTGGTAATAGTCGGATGAATGAATAGCAAAATATCCAGGCGAAGATAATTTAAAGCAATCAAAATCAGCATTACAATCATGGCTGAGAAATCTAACCCGCCCATAGCAGGGATAATACGACGAATAGGTGACATTAAAGGTTCAGTTAATTGCATAAGCATATAATCAATAGGATTACGACCTTGGCTTATCCAACTAAGAATAGCTCGAATTAAGATCAGCCAAAAAACTAACTTGCCGGCATAAGTTAATAATTGAATAAAGCTAATAGGTAATAGCGCTATGCTGATTAAAACGAGCGTGTTCGTTTCCCACATGACAAAAAGAATATTGGCTATGGTAAGAATATAAGCGACCAATAAAGTTGCGGTATCAATAGCTCCAATGGCAGGAATAAAGCGCCGTAAGGGCCCTAAAATTAGTTGAGTTGTTTTGACCACAAATTGGTAAAATGGATTATAGAAATCCGCTCTAACCCATTGCATCCAAACTCGTAGCAATAAAATAATAATGTATAGTTGAATAATGGTTGGTACGATAAAAGTTAAAAATTGCATTTAATTATCTTGATAAATCAATATTGTTTTTTCTATTTCTTCAGCGCGGCGGATTGCAGCACGCATTGCGTTCGTGAAAATTTGAGATAAATTAGCTTGATAAAACTGCTCTAAGGCTTTATAGCCGTAGTGCCGCCTTTCGAAGTCACTTGTTCTCTTAGTGTCACAAAAGAGAGATCTGATTTGGTTGCCGCCAGAGCAGCAGAACCTTGGGTGGTATATAAAACCAGCTCTCTTGCTGTTTTACTATCAAAACTAAGTCGTTCAGCCTCCTGTTGCATTAATTCCATAAATAAGAAAAAGTAAGCAGGTGAACTACCAGTAACAGCAATAATATCATTAATTGCGGCTTCGTTAGCCAGCAAAAAAACTTTGCCAATACTTGCCATTAGTTCTGTGGCAAAAGTTTTATCATTCTCTGATACTGAATCCATGGCATACAAACCACTAACACCTTGGTCTACTAGAGATGGCGTGTTAGGCATAACACGCACCAGACTTATATTAGTCGGGAGATATTTTTGATAACGTTTCACCGGAATTTCAGCGGCAATTGTCAAAACCGGTTTATTGGCAAAATTAGCCTGTTTTTTTAGTGATTGACATACAGTTTCCATAATCTGGGGCTTAACAGCAAGCATAATAACATCTGCATGTTTGCTTGCATCAGCGTTATCGCTTTTTCCATGTATGCCATATTTTTTTAGCAGTTGATCGCGATTTTTGCTGGTGGGGGAGCAGACTGTGATTTTATTTACCGGATAGCCAGCTGAAATTAATCCGGCAATAATCGCGTGAGCCATATTCCCAGCGCCGATAAAGGTAATTTTTCGCTGTTGCATTATATTGCTCCTTTTATTGATTGCCTTGATTTTCAAATTGATTCATTATCGGGAACCAAAAATAGCTGTTGCCAATTCTGACTAATGTTGAACCAAAAGCAATTGCAATATCAAGATCTGCGGTCATGCCCATTGAAAGCGTATCAATATGTGGATATTGCTTTTTTAACCGATTGAATAAATTTTCCATGCTACAAAAAATTGACATCTGTTGGCTAAGCTCATTATTTGGCGCTGGAATTGCCATTAAACCACGTAATTTTACGTTTGGTAATAATACAATTTCAGCCGCTAATTTATCTAACTCTGCTGGTGTGATACCTAATTTACTTATTTCATCACTGATATTCATTTGGATTAGCACGTTTAGTGGCGCTTTATTTATAGCTGGGCGACTTTAAAATGATTACAAGTAATTACTCTATATCAGTAAATTTATATTGGAGAAAAACATATATTTTGTAATCAAAATTAAGAC
>NZ_CACTIE010000179.1 GCF_902713415.1 Arsenophonus endosymbiont of Bemisia tabaci Q2 | reverse complement strand
CTTATGTGGAATTTTGTGGTTAGCCATATTTCATGATTCAATAAGATATTGAGTTATGGTAGTAAATGTTATTTTACTAAATCATTAGCAATTTCTCAGTAATTATTTAATAAAAATATTTAATAGTAATTTTATTAATTGACCAGCATTAAACTTTTTATGATTTTATATAAAAATATCGCAATGCCGATCCTAAGATACCTTCTTATTTAAATAAGAATTTTTTATATTTCTACTGGTATTAACTTTATCATCGCAAGTTTATAGTGAATTAGATACTGGCGGTGTAATTCATTTTTATGGCGCTATTACTGTACCTGCCTGTCAAAATATTGTAAATGATAATATGCTAGAAACGAATTGTTGGGATAATGCTGGAAATATGGCAACCCAAAAGATAAGTATGGATTTATTAACTAATCAGCGACAAAAATCACTAATTAAATATGCTAAAACCCGTTTTTTGTGGCTTAATAAAAAAGCAGTGCATGTTAGAAATTAGCTATGATTGATTTTATTTTGAAGTTAGTCACTTTTATTTTTTAATATAACTGCTCTGTAAGTAAGAGCAGTTATTGTTTTATTTTTATCGATTTTAATCACAACGGCCCATATAACGGTGTTCTGCAATGTGAATGCGAGTTTTTTCGCCGATGGATAAGTATTCTGGAACTTGTATTATTAGCCCGGTTGCTATCATAGCTGGTTTTGTTCTTGCATTGGCTGATGCTCCTTTGAGACTTGGTGCTGTCTCTATAATTACCATATCGACAGTTTGCGGAAGTTCTAACGCGATGGCTTGGTTATCCATTACTAAAACTTGCAGTCCAGGTTGTTCCTGAAGTAAGTAAAGAATAAAAGCTCTTCTTCTATATCTGTTTTATTGAAACTATAGGGAGTAAAGTCTTCATTATCCATGAATACATATTCATCAGCCTCAACATAAGAAAAACTTACTGCCCGATGAGTTATAGCTAAGCGACTTAACTTTAATTACACCATATTGAATG
>NZ_CACTIE010000178.1 GCF_902713415.1 Arsenophonus endosymbiont of Bemisia tabaci Q2 | reverse complement strand
CTTAGCTATAGGTATTACCGGAATGGCAATCGCTTTAATTGCAACAATCTTAGGTCCCGATGCGCATAATATTGGCTGGATTATTATTGCAATGGTTATTGGTGGACTTATTGGGGTGCGTTTAGCAAATAAAGTCGCCATGACTGAGATGCCAGAATTGGTTGCTATTTTACATAGTTTTGTCGGTTTGGCTGCTGTTTTAGTTGGTTTTAATAGCTTTATTGCTCACGATGTATTCTCAGATAGGATCATGGACAATATTCATCTGACAGAAATTTTCCTGGGTATTTTTATTGGGGCGGTAACATTTACTGGTTCAATTGTTGCTTATGGTAAATTATGCGGCAAAATAGCGTCTAAACCCTTAATGCTTCCTAATCGTCATAAACTTAATTTATTGGCGTTATTAATTTCATTTATTTTGCTATTTATTTTCGTAAAAACGACAGCTACTGGTTTGCAAGTATTTCTCTTATTAATGATGACCATCATTGCGTTAGCATTTGACTGGCACCTAGTCTCCTCAATTGGTAGTGCAGATATGCCGGTTGTGGTATCAATGCTAAACTCTTATTCAGGATGGGCCGCTGCTGCTGCAGGCTTTATGCTAAGTAACGACTTGCTAATTGTTACTGGCGTGCTAGTGGGTTCTTCAGGTGCTATTTTGTCTTATATTATGTGTAAAGCCATGAATCGCTCATTTATTAGTGTTATAGCCGGCGGGTTTGGCACTGACGGGATATTAGTCGATGATGAACATAACCTGGGAAATTATCGGGAAACTACAGCGGATGAAGTAGCTAAGTTGTTAAAAAATTCCCATTCGGTAATTATTGCTCCCGGTTATGGTATGGCGGTCGCTCAAGCTCAATACCCGATTCACGATATTACGGCAAAATTACGCGAAAAAGGAATTAATGTTTGCTTTGCGATCGATCCTGTTGCCGGACGCCTGCCTGGTCATATGAATGTATTATTACCTGAAGCGAAAGTACCTTACGACATTGTGTTGGAGCTCGATGAAATAAATGATGATTTTGCTAATATAGACACAGTATTAGTGATTGGGGAAAATGATACCGTTAACCCAGCCGCACAAGATGCTCCCAATAGCCCAAATAGCCCAATAGCGCCCAATAAGCCCAATAGCGGGAATGCCCGTCCTGGAGGTTTGGAAAGCGCAAAATGTTATTGTATTTAAACGCTCAATGAATACCGGTTATGCAGGTGTTCAGAATCCGTTATTTTTTAAGGAAAATACCCAAATGTTATTCGGTGATGCCAAAGTTAGCGTAGAAGCTATTTTGCGCGCTTTATAAATTTTTTAATAATAATGGCCCTATTAGAATGGGCCATTGGGTTGTTAATCATTTGCTGGATTTATTGGACAGAAAAAACAATCCGGTTTAATGGCCAAATAAATCACATTTTAACTTATCAATGATCTGTTCAGCAGTATTGCCTAAAAGACGCAATACAACAATACCTGCATGTAATTCGTCACAGGTTTCAGGGATTTTTTTTCAGAGGATCCTTCAACAACATGGGTATATTTTTCATCAATGGTAAATCTTTGCCTTAATTTTTTCATTGCAACAAGATGGTGTGCCAGCAGAGCCTGATTATAGATATTTGGATCAAAATCTGGTAATTCAATAGCGATATTTATCGGCGCGACAGGGTAGACACTAACGAGATGAATATGTGGATTTTTAACAATCTGATGGCTGATATTTTCCGTTTCCTTGATGAGTTTGATATTAAGTTTATCATGATAGGATTCCTCATTAGATAAATTAACTGCAACAAGAATACCGCCATCATTAGACCATACTTTATCTTTTACCATCCAGACTGGGCAACGGCATTTACGAAGTAGATGCCTATCAAGGGAAGTGAATATCATGGCATCAAAACGGTCATTTTGATGCGCCATTTTTAATAATAAATCATGTTTGTCAGCAATAACTTCTTGAATAATCGCTTCATATGCTTTTTTATGCCATATTACTTTAATTTCAATATCAATACCGGCTTCTAAATAGTAGTGTGCTTGCTGTTTTATCCATACTTGTCGCTGACTAATAACGCCTTTGCGCATAGCATTGCGTTCTTCAGGAGATAATAAGGTTGTCATATCATAAGAGAGATCATAGATGGGCAAGAAAGCCTTAATGCGTCAACCATCGCGTTGTACTATATACAGTAATACAGCACGTCAAATTGCAGGTTGCTCATCCTGATTTGGATCAATAGCAACTAACAGATTACGGTAATTAGCCATAATGGTTCCTCTTAGAGGCTAGGCAACATTTATATCACTAAAGATAAACCAATATGAGTTGGGATAATAGATAGTAACATAGCCAAATCACAAAAAAAATAATATGTTAATGTGATTTGACTTACATTTATCTTGTTGTTTAGGCAGAGGTTTTACCTGCAATTTGGGTCAGCTCATACATATCATTAATTGTAATATATTTACTTTTAACGCTGAGAGTATTATTTTTTTGGAAGCGACCTAACAGACGACTAATTATTTCAACGGTTAATCCAAGATAATTACCAATATCACCTCGAGTCATTGTTAGGGGGAATTCTTTAGCTGAAAAACCATGTTGAGCAAAACGGCGTGACAGATTATAAATAAAAGCAGCTAATCTTTCTTCAGCATTTTTTTTGCGAAAGCAGTAATATCATTTCTTGATTATCTTTAATTTCACTGCTCATTAATCTCATTATTTGCTGTCGCAAATTAGACATTTTACCGGAAAGATCGTCTAGTGTTTCAAAAGTAATTCTACAAACTATTGAAGTTTCAATAGTTTGGGAAAAACTTAAGTGTTTATGATTGATAATAGCATCAAAACCTACAAGATCACCTGCTAAATGAAAACCGGTAATTTGTTCATCAGCTTCATCGGTAATGGTATAGCTTTTTATGGTAGCAGATTTAATGGCATACAGTGATTTTAACTCATCACCTGCTTTAAATAGAGTCTGTCCTTTTTGGATTAGTTTTTTACGTTCAATAATACTATCGAGTTGATCCAGTTCATGTTCATTAAATGTGAATGGAATACAAAGCTGGCTAATACTGCAGTCCTGGCAATGGCTAGCGCAGCCACCAGACTGGATTCGGAGAACAACGTTTTTTTCTGGAATCATATTACTTGACTCATTATGATAAGAAATATTGATTTTAGTCAATTTTAACACATATTTTAAGCTTGAGTAAAAGAATTAATAATTAGTTGTATTGTTTTTTTAACTAATATTATCAATATATGCAGTTCACTTGACAGTCATTTATTTTACTTAAGCTAATTGTTATAACTTATAGAAAAGTGAAAATAAAATCAAATTTTTCTAAAAATATATTAAATTTTAATTAGCTTTAAAAATGTTATTATTTTTCACTTTAAACATTATTTATTTTTAGTGAAATTTATTTTCTAATAAGATTATTTAATAAATTTTTTTATTATAAATAAATATTGATAAAAATAGATTTTATTAAGCAATATATGATTAAAACCCACGTTTTTTAAATTTTATCAATTAATAATTTATAGAATTAGTTTTATTGGTTTTTTATTATTTTTTATAGAAAATAGCTAAGCAGGTATTGAAGAGTGAAAGGTTCGCAATTAGGCATTGCTATTATCATCGTATTGCAGATTAACAACTGCTATGCTACAATGCTGTTTTTTCTTCTGCGCAAACAATATCATGTCCATTCTCAGAGCGGCAACACTGGCCTAATAATTTTGATCCTTCGATTAATAATGAAAAAGACATTTTTAGTCAAAAAAGGCTAATGCCAACTTTTCATACTAACCAAAAAAAGCAAATAAATCCCATGTCAATGAAATGTTATATAAGTTATTTCATTAATATTAAAAACCAATATAATCTTGTATCAAGTTTAACAATAAATAATATATGTAACTCGTTAAGTGACGCCGTCACTAAAAGGTGTTTAAAAAAATAATATAAATTATAAGTTGAAAGGCAATTTCATTACCACCAATAGCACAAAGAAATTTTATTTGAATAATTTAAGCCAGTTTTTTAGTTAAAAATAATTAAATAGAATTAAAAATTTTAATGCTATGGAGATTGAGTTTAATATAAATTATAAGATAAATCATAAAGTTAGTTTTAGGACGATATTTCTTAATAAAATAGATGGTATTAATTATAAATTAACTGAATTTGATTTAATTGCGCAGTGGTATTTCTAATCAAACTATTGTTTTATTTTTTATTTTACTAAAATATTATATTAAATATTGGTTAAATTATTAGAGGAAAATTTTACGGCTCTCAAGTACAATAATTAGTTGATTGACTCAGCAATAGAGTTATTACCGAATGCCGCACCTCATAGATCCTTTACCAAAAACGATGCTTGCTATTGAAATTATTGAACCTGGCGGCCCGGAAAAGCTTAGTCCCACCAAATTACCACTAATAAAACCACCAAAATTACATTTACTTGTTAAAGTTTCGGCCGCGGGTGTCAATCGTCCTGATATAGCTAAGCGACTTAATTTTGATTACACTATATTGAGTGCAAACAAAATATCTGTGTCGCATCCGAGCGCTCTTTTTTGCATTTAGCTTTTGCTCATTTATGTTCAATTGGATTAAGATCTGGGGAATAGGTAGGCAAATATTCCACCATATCCCCCGCATCGATGATGACTTGTTGAATACTCTGTTTCTTGTGAAAAGTTGCATTATCCATCATGATTACACTGTTTTTAGGAAGTACTGGGATAAGGACTTGGGTGACCCATGCATAGAAAACATCGCTGTTAATATTGATATCAAATAATCCGATAGCAAACAGCGTTGTGCCCAATAAAGCGCCGATAACATTTGTTCTTCCTTTAGCTCCCCAGTTCTTGAGACCAACACACCGTTGACCTTTCGGGGAATAGCCGTGAGTCCGCGGGGTATCGTGTGAAAAACCACTTTCATCAATAAAAACAATATGCTTGCCTTCTTTTTCATACTGTTGTTTTTTTGTTGAAACGTTTGTCGAGTGTTTTCGTCGGCTTTCGGATGACGTAGAGTTTTTTATAGGTCAATCCCATTTTTTTAAGAGCTTGCCAAATGGCCTTCTGACAAACGCCAAAACGCTCTGCACGCTCTTTTTGGTAAGCATCTGGATATTGTTCAACATCTTTTATCAACTCGGATTTATCGATTTTTCGCTGACGCGTAGTCGATGCTTTTGGCTCTATTTGATTAATCCAACGCGATACAGATGCAGAGCCAATCCGAAATTGCTTCGCTGTTTCTCGGATACTCAACCCTTCTTCTTCCATCGTAAATATCACTTTACGTCTAAAATCAATTGAATAGCTCATATAAATAATGTCATCAAAATTAAGTCGCTTAGCTATA
>NZ_CACTIE010000177.1 GCF_902713415.1 Arsenophonus endosymbiont of Bemisia tabaci Q2 | reverse complement strand
CTTTTATCAACTCGGATTTATCGATTTTTCGCTGACGCGTAGTCGATGCTTTTGGCTCTATTTGATTAATCCAACGCGATACAGATGCAGAGCGAATCCGAAATTGCTTCGCTGTTTCTCCGATACTCAACCCTTCTTCTTCCATCGTAAATATTACTTTACGTCTAAAATCAATTGAATAGCTCATATAAATAATGTTATCAAAATTAAGTCGCTTAGCTATATTTGCGGTTATCTTTTTTCAAATACAATTGTATGCAAGCTTGTTGTTACAAATTTTCTTTTTCGCAGCGAATACCTATGGTTGGTATGCTTGGAGTCGAGTAGATGCTTATCATGAAGCAAGTCTCAAGATCCGCTGGATGAGTTTTTCTAAAGTAGTGGTAACTCTATTTATCGCCATTATTTTAACGCTGCTATTAAGTTTTAACATTGATAAAGTGTTTATTTTTCTTGCCCACGTCACTTGGGACATTGCTCATTTATTAGGTTTTTATCTTGAACCTGTACAAATAGAACCCGATGTATTTTCTTTTTGGGATTCAACCATGATCGTATTATCAATTATTGCGATGATATTAATGACACGACAGTATGCTGAAAGCTAGTTACTGTGTGGATCATTATCAATGTTATTAGTGTTGTTATTTTCTACTTGCAAGGTGTTTTAGCGATGTCATTTGAATATTTGATGCTACTTGCTATTTCAATCAATGGTTTTCGCCTTTGGGCTCGGTCAGCTAAAGAAAATGGTTCAATATTTTTAGCAGGTTAATAGTTATTTACATTGGTATAACAGTATGATTTTAAAAATATTAAAAATTTTTATATTATATATTGCCATTAAACATTTATAATATAGCTAGGCGACTTTAAAATGATTACAAGTAATTACTCTATATCAGTAAATTTATATTGGAGAAAAACATATATTTTTGTAATCAAAATTAAAACGCTTAGCTATATAAGTATGAGTACATATTTACACTTTTATCACTAGAGGTTAAATTGAGTTCATCTTTTATTTTTAGAGAATATACTGGCTAAAGAGCTATACATTGAGCAGAAAGATGACTTATAAGAATGATGACATCAAAATTAAACAGATTAAAGAGTTATTACCTCCAGTTGCCTTATTAGAAAAATTTCCGGCAACAGATAAAGCCGCTTTGACAGTTCAAACAGCTCGTGAATCAATACATCAAATTCTAACTGGTAACGATGATAGACTTTTGGTCGTTATTGGCCCATGTTCAATTCATGACCCTAAAGCAGCCATTGAACATGCCCAAAAACTAAAAAAATTCATGATGAATTGAAGAATGAGTTAAAAATTGTTATTCGTGTTTATTTTGAAAAACTGCGTACTACTGTTGGCTGGAAAGGTTTAATTAATGATCCTTTTATGGATAACAGTTTTGATATTAATCAAGGATTGCGTATTGCACGTAATTTATTTTTAACTATTAATGACTTAGCTTTACCAACTGCCGGTAAATTTCTTGATATGATCACTCCGCAATATGTTGCAGATCTTACTAGTTGGGGAGCAATTGGTGCACGCACTACTGAATCTCAGGTACATCGTGAATTAGCATCTGGTCTTTGTTGCCCGTTAGGTTTTAAAAATGGTACCGACGGAACAATAAAAGTGGCTATTGATGCAATTAATGCTGCTAAAGCTGCTCACTGTTTTTTATCGGTTACCAAATTGGGGCATTCAGCAATTGTAAATACTATCGGTAATGACGATTGCCATATTATTATGCGCGGCGCTAAAAAGCCTAACTATAGTGAATCAGATATACAAGCCGTTAAAGAGAGTTTGGAAAAATCAGGCTTATCAGCCCAAATTATGATTGATTTTAGTCATGCAAATTGTTATAAACAGTATAAAAAGCATCTTGAAGTGGCTGAAATGTTGCTAATCAAATACGTCAAGGTAAAAAAGCAATCATTGAGGTGATGCTTGAAAGTCATCTTTTAGAGGGAAATGAAGATATATAGCTAAGCGACTTAATTTTGATGACATTATTTATATAAGCTATTCAATTGATTTTAGACGTAAAGTAATATTTACGATAGAAGAAAAACCGTTGAGTATCCGAAAAACAGCGAAGCAATTTCAGATTGGCTGTGCATCTGTATCGCGTTAGATTAATCAAATAGAGCCAAAAGCATCAACTACGCGTCAGCGAAAAATCGATAAATCCGAGTTGATAAAAGATGTTGAACAATATCCAGATGCTTACCAAAAAGAGCGTACAGAGCGTTTTGGCGTTTGTCAGAAAGCCATTTGGCAAGCTCTTAAAAAATGGGATTGACCTATAAAAAACTCTACGTCATCCGAAAGCCGACGAAAACACTCGACAAACGTTTCAACAAAAAACAACAGTATGAAAAAGAAGGCAAGCATATTGTTTTTATTGATGAAAGTGGTTTTTCACACGATACCCCGCGGACTCACGGCTATTCCCCGAAAGGTCAACGGTGTGTTAGTCTCAAAAACTGGGGAGTTAAAGGAAGAACAAATGTTATCGGCGCTTTATTGGGCATAACACTGTTTGCTATCGGATTATTTGATATCAATATTAACGGCGATGTTTTCTATGCATGGGTCACCCAAGTCCTTATCCCAGTACTTCCTAAAAACAGTGTAATCATGATGGATAATGCAACTTTTCACAAGAAACAGAGTATTCAACAAGTCATCATCGATGCCGGGCATATAATGTAATATTTGCGTACCTATTCGCCAGATCTTAATCCAATTGAACATAAATGAGCACAAGCTAAATGTAAAAAAAGGGCGCTCGGATGCGACACCGACACAGATATTTTTTTCGCACTCAATATGGTGTAATCAAAATTAAGTCGCTTAGCTTATACCTACTGATAAACCGATTGCGTATGGTAAAAGTGTGACAGACGCTTGTTATTGGTTGGCAAGATAGTGAAAAATTATTATATCGTTTAGCAGATGCGGTTCGGATCCGTCGTGAAAAGAGCAACTAATTAATGCTTAATAAGGCCACAAAGTGGCCTTATACTTATAAAGTTTAATTTGATTATTTCGCTTTACCTTGATTAGCAACTGCGGCTGCTTTAGCGGTTATTTCAGCTTGATCACCAAGATAGTAATGCTTAATCGGTTGCATATTTTCATCAAATTCATAGACCAATGGAACGGCGGTTGGAATATTAAGTTCAAGGATCTCGTCTTCACTCATCTTGTCCAGATGCTTGACTAATGCTCGTAATGAGTTACCGTGAGCAGCAATGATGACTTTTTCACCTTTAGCAACTCTTGGTTTAATCACCTCTTCCCAATAGGGGACAACACGTTCAATTGTGGTAGCAAGACTTTCAGTGACAGGGAGCTCTGAAGGGTTCAAATTTGCATAACGAGGATCATTACCGGGGTAACGAGGGTCATCTTTGGTTAATTCTGGTGGTGTAATTTCAAAACCACGACGCCATAGTTTAACTTGATCGTCACCATATTTTGCTGCAGTTTCTGCTTTATCTAAACCTTGCAGAGCACCATAATGACGTTCATTGAGCCGCCAATTTTTTTCGACGATTAGCCACTGTTGATCTATTTGGTCTAGAATATTCCACAAGGTGTGAATAGCGCGTTTTAAAACGGATGTATAAGCATAATCAAAAACAAAACTTTCTTTTTTTAATAGCTGGCCTGCATCTGTTGCTTCTTCGCGGCCCTTATCGGAAAGTTCAACATCAGTCCAACCAGTGAATCGGTTTTCTTTATTCCATTCGCTTTCGCCGTGTCTTACTAGAACCAGCTTAGTTACTGCCATAGTTTAAACTCCTATTAGTACATTCATTAAAATAGATCTGAATTATTATATTATCCGTGCAACTGAATACCAATACAACTGATGGTAGTTTTTAAATTGCTGGGTAAGATCTATACTGATTTAACCCGTCTGTCATTAAATTAGCTGCTTGACACCGTCAAATAGCCTATTATTTCTATTA
>NZ_CACTIE010000176.1 GCF_902713415.1 Arsenophonus endosymbiont of Bemisia tabaci Q2 | reverse complement strand
TATTAATTTGTTTTTATTTGGTTGTATTTATAATGAGTTATTTTGCAATATCATTTAATTTTATTTTCTATATTAGTTTTAAAGCAAATAATATGTAATTTTATAATCTCTGTATAGTTAAACTATAATTAAATATGTATCTAAATGTTTTCATTTTTATATCTTATTGATTTTTATTAATTTAATTCATTGGAGAAAACGATCATAAGTTGATAATTGATAGCCTACATCTATTAATTTTTGATTTATGATCGATTAAAACGATTTTTTAAAATTTATATATATCATTTCACTCACTACAACCTTAACTTATAAAATTTATTCTTTTTTTTAGTTCATACTTTAATCTAATCATCTATATGATGAGAATACTTGTTGTTGGAACTTTTAAATAATTTGTATTTGAATATAATTTAAGCACTGTCATGTTATTTATAAATATAGTTTATCTATGGCTAATAGTTATTAGATATTTTACTTTATTAAAAGTGAGTATTTTTACTTAACTTTATTATTAATGAAATTTTAAGGATTCACTTTTATATGTCGAAACGATTTTATTAAAAAACTGGTACTACTTTTTTCTGTTATTTTTATGATATTGTGTAGTACTGAATTATTAATTTGGATCACTCGAAATAGCTCCTTAATGGAGCTTTTTAATTAGCTACGTAATTGAATAAAGGCTTTGTTATAAATGTTAATTTCCAAAAATGGGCTTTAGTATTTTCTGCTATGTTTTTATTAAATGCTTGTTCTGTACCTGTGTCAAAAAAGATGAATAAAAAAGTCAATGATAAAACAGCGAGTCAAACTAATAATAGTACCGCTATTGTCAATAACCAGAGTAGTATTCCTGCGCGAAATTATATAGAAAAAAGGAATGTTATTTGATGGTATTACTATTGCCTCGTCAAATAATGAATGTGTTGATCGCTTTAATTTTTTAAAAGAAGCGAATACTGCTAAATACCAACAATATTCTAATAATTATAATAAAATTAGCAGAGATTATACGTTTTTAAATGTTAATAAAAATATTATAGATAAAGATTCAAAAGAATTATTATCTATGACGTTGAGCACTAAATTAGATACTTTATGCTCGAAAGTGCAATTCTCTCGTTTTCAACGCGTAAAAGAAAAAGTTAAAGCATTATCAAGTATTTAAATATTATTTATATCTTACCACCTTTAATTGATTGAAGGTGGTTTCTTGTTTTGTGTGTACATGTGAGAGTAAATTAATTATGACACCATTTTCATCCAAGGGAAGGAAAATAATCGCGTGGTGCCTGCTATTAATACAACTATTTTCTCCCTTCTTTTTTTCTTCAATATCAATAACTAGTGCAGTTGAAAATGCTGAGATGGCAGATACTATCTCAGGTATTCAATTCTTAATGAATGATGCAAACGCGAGTAATAATATCGTTACTGAAGATAATACTGCATCCTCATCTCAGGGGAAAACTTCTCTATTTCCTTCTGAACGTTTAAGTTCAGGACATTATCCGTTAGAAACGCCACCAAGTCTTGAAACTAAAGGCAATAGTGCTAATACGATTAATACTATTTTACCTAATTTAGGTGGAGCGGAAACACCACCTGAAGACAACACAGATCAAACTTTAGCTTCAATTGCCAGCCAGGTTGGTAATATTTTAGCAAATAGAAATGCAGTTTATGCTTCAATCGGTTATGCAAAAAATATTGGCGAAGATTTGGTTAACCAGCGACTTAATGATTAGTTAAATCAGTACGCTACTGCCCGTATTTCTATCGGTACTGATAGAAAATTTTCAGGTGATTTTTTATTACCTGTTATTGATAGCATAAATAGTCTGCTTTTTACCCAATTGGGATTAAGAACCAATAAAGACAGAAATATAGCTAAGCGACTTAATTTTAATTACACCATATTGAGTGCGAAAAAAATATCTGTGTCGGTGTCGCATCCGAGCGCTTTTTTTGCATTTAGTTTCTGCCCATTTATGTTCAATTGGATTAAGATCTGGCGAATAGGTAGGCAAATATTCCACCATATGCCCCGCATCGATGATGACTTGTTGAATACTCTGTTTCTTGTGAAAAGTTGCATTATCCATCATGATTACACTGTTTTTAGGAAGTACTGGGATAAGGACTTGGGTGACCCATGCATAGAAAACATCGCTGTTAATATTGATATCAAATAATCCGATAGCAAACAGCGTTGTGCCCAATAAAGCGCCGATAACATTTGTTCTTCCTTTAGCTCCCCAGTTCTTGAGACCAACACACCGTTGACCTTTCGGGGAATAGCCGTGAGTCCGCGGGGTATCGTGTGAAAAACCACTTTCATCAATAAAAACAATATGCTTGCCTTCTTTTTCATACTGTTGTTTTTTTGTTGAAACGTTTGTCGAGTGTTTTCGTCGGCTTTCGGATGACGTAGAGTTTTTTATAGGTCAATCCCATTTTTTTAAGAGCTTGCCAAATGGCCTTCTGACAAACGCCAAAACGCTCTGCACGCTCTTTTTGGTAAGCATCTGGATATTGTTCAACATCTTTTATCAACTCGGATTTATCGATTTTTCGCTGACGCGTAGTCGATGCTTTTGGCTCTATTTGATTAATCCAACGCGATACAGATGCAGAGCCAATCCGAAATTGCTTCGCTGTTTCTCGGATACTCAACCCTTCTTCTTCCATCGTAAATATCACTTTACGTCTAAAATCAATTGAATAGCTCATATAAATAATGTCATCAAAATTAAGTCGCTTAGCTATATTA
>NZ_CACTIE010000175.1 GCF_902713415.1 Arsenophonus endosymbiont of Bemisia tabaci Q2 | reverse complement strand
CATTTGGGCTGGTCGTCAACCTGTTCGTACTGGCATCGGGGAAAATTAACATGAGAATTGTTGATATCTCCAGTACTCAACAGGAAAAAATAAAGCTAGAAATGACTTACGAAAGTCATAGCAGATTAATTAGAGCAAGAGAAATCGCGGCTAACATTTACAAGTACTTTGATGCGTGCGAATGTTACAGAAAACCGAATCCTTGCCTCCCTGAAATACTGGAT
This sequence comes from Arsenophonus endosymbiont of Bemisia tabaci Q2, assembly GCF_902713415.1. GTDB lineage: Bacteria > Pseudomonadota > Gammaproteobacteria > Enterobacterales > Enterobacteriaceae > Arsenophonus. The sequence goes on along the minus strand of NZ_CACTIE010000175.1, from coordinate 2,931 downwards.
TACTTATGTGCGGATATCGATTGCATTTTGCATGAAATTGATAAGTATAGCTGAACGATAAGTTATCCAACATCAATTAAAAATAATTTATAGGATTCTGTTATGACTAACGTTACTTACGCTGACTTTGAAGCTCAGAACAAATGCAATGACCCTCACGTGGCCGAAATTGAAAATGGTTATACTCGATTAGCTAATGAATTGTATGAAGCGCTTATTATCGCTGATTTAACAAAAAATCAGGCAAAAGTTGCTCATGCAATTTGTCGTAAAACTTATGGATTCAATAAAAAAACTGATCGAATCACTGATATTCAAATTGGCGAGCTAACCAATTTACCAAGGCAAAAGGTTAATAAAGCTAAAAACGAATTAATAGCGATAAAAGTGATAGTAAAAAATGGGTTTAAAATCGGTATTAATAAAAATATTTCAGATTGGGTGATGCCTAATTGTCACCAAAAAGGTGACAATTCAAAGCTGTCACCAAAACAGGGTCAGTATCACCGAAATAGTGACAAAAATGTCACTAAAAGAGTGATAAATTCAAGGTGTAACCAAAACGGTGATAGTGTCACCAAAACGGGTACAAAAAGTGTCACCGAAACAGTGACAGCACTGTCACCAAAACAGGGACACACAAAAGACACTATTACAAAAGACAAAAAAGACAATATATATAAACCACCCCAAACCCCTTCTTTGGAAAAATCAAAATCGTTTGACCCAAGCTCGGCAGAACTTCCTGATTGGCTACCGAGACCAACTTGGGATTCTTGGGTGCAGTACCGCAAGGAAATCAACAAGCCGATTAAATCCCAGCAAACGGTCATTCAGGCTATCAAGCTACTAGGCAAGTGCCGAGAAAATGGGCATCAGCCAGAAGAAATTATTAACGCCAGTATCGCCAACGGTTGGCAAGGACTCTTCGAGCCTAATCAACCCGGAAAAACTCAGCAAGCAAAATCCGACTCTGTCGCAGATACCTTTTCTGACAAGGACTATGGGGAACCGCAGCTACCTGATTGGGCGAGGGAATGTCTATCGAGGGAGGGGCTATGAACTACAGCGCAGAAATTACTACCGTGCGTCAAAAATTGGCAGACCTGAATGCGCCACCCGAGCCACTAGAGCACACGGTTTACGAGGAGAAGGAGGCCATCTGTGACAGGCACGGCTTATTCAAACAACGTTGCCGCAGGATGGCAGTTCACGGCAAAGGAATTGAAACAAGAAGCGAATGCCCTGCTTGCCTGACCGAAAAATTAATCCAGTTGGAGCAAGCCGAAGCAGCGCAGGAAAAACACCGCAAGCGCTCAAAAATTAAAACGCTTATGGATAACCTGAACCTGCCGGAACGCTTTGCCGATGTTACCTTGGATAACTACGAGCCAGTGAATCCTGATGCAGCACGTTGCTTAAAATTCTGCAATGCCTATGCCACCCATTGGCTTGAACGCCTTAAGCATGGTGGCGGTTTGGTGATGTGTGGTAAGCCCGGTACAGGCAAGAATCATCTGGCACTGTCGATTGCCAAGCACGTTATCAACGAGCACCAAAATTCAGCGCTATTCACGACAGTTTTACGAATTGCCCGCGAGTTTAAATCAACCTGGAGCAAAACCGCAGAATGTTCAGAAGCTGATGTTATCAAGCGCTATACGCAACCTGACTTGCTCATCATCGACGAAGTAGGCGTTCAGTTCGGTAGAGAAGCGGAAAAGATGATTTTATTCGAGGTTATTAACACGCGTTACGAGAGCATGAAGCCAACGATAATTATCAGCAATCTGGCATTAAACGAACTGGCCGGATTTATCGGGGAGCGCGTTATCGACCGTATGAACGACGGTGGCGGCTGCACATTGACGTTCACGTGGGGCAGTTACCGTTCACGCATGGCTGCATAAACTCAGATATCAGCTAGAAATCAATGTTAACCACGTTAAAACGCCCTTAGAGGCGTTTTAACTCTCTATAATACCCAACAAAAAACACAAAACCTTTTACCTAATCAATAAAAGCGATCACAGTGGCGCAAGGGTGCGATTTGTTAAATTTTCAAGAGTAGTAAAATAATATGCTCAAAAAAGCTGGTTTCGACATGAAGCCATTACCACACGAGAAGCCAACAGGTTTGTTAAGCAATACACGGAGAAAGGCTATCATGTTGAGAAAACACTTAACAGCGATCCTGAATTATGGGATGTCGCCGTTAAACTGGTAGAGAACGGTAATAATTTTATCCAACCCCACGCTGCATGATTAACAAAGTCTCGAATTCTCGATTATACAAAAATCCCACAGTGGTTTAAATATGCTATAGCTAAGCGTCTTAATTTTGATTACAAAATATATGTTTTTATCCAATATAAATTTAATGATATAGAGTAATTACTTGTAATCATTTTAAAGTCGCCCAGCTATAATCAAGTAATACACCAAAGTCGTTCAAAGACAGATGGCAAACACCTATTGACGTTTTTAAAACACTGGATGTCGAATTTGGTTTTAAGCTGGATGCTGGTGTCGATAAAAGTAACACAATATGCAAAGCATTTTTAACAGAACAGCATGTCGCACTGACCTGCGACTGAAATAGTGAAGCAACTGTCTTGACCGATAAAATTACGGAGTAACCTTATGGTAAGATTCATCCCATTTTTCGTTCTTTCTGACCATCGCATTTAGAATGATCAACAATTTTCGCATACAAGCAACCAGAGCTACCTTTTTAGCTTTTCCGGAGAGCAGAAGACGTTCATAAAACGTTTTTATTACTGTGTTAAACCGAGTCGCCACGAGCGCAGCCATGTATAGAGAGGTGCGGACTGTCCTCCTACCACCAAAGATATAGCTAAGCGACTTAATTTTGATGACATTATTTATATGAGCTATTCAATTGATTTTAGACGTAAAGTGATATTTACG
>NZ_CACTIE010000174.1 GCF_902713415.1 Arsenophonus endosymbiont of Bemisia tabaci Q2 | reverse complement strand
GTTGCATTATCCATCATGATTACACTGTTTTTAGGAAGTATAGCTAAAACGGGATTTGAACCGCCAGTAAGCTTGGCAAAGGGGATAGAAAATACCGTTCAGTTTGAGTTTAAAAAATCATTAGATTAATAAAAAATTCTGTTTGCTTAATTGGGCACAATTGAAATCGTTAACAGTGACAACGATTGTGTTAGAATACAGTAGTTATTGTTGAGGGCTGTATGTTAAACATCGTTTTATTTGAACCTGAAATTCCACCGAATACTGGTAATATTATTCGTCTATGCGCGAATACCGGCTGTCAGTTACATCTCATTGAACCATTGGGTTTTACCTGGGACGATAAACGGTTACGGCGGGCAGGGTTAGATTATCATGAGTTTGCCAATATTCAGCGTCATCATGATTATTTTGCTTTTCTAACTAGTATTGCTTTGTCCAAAGCGCATTTTCAGACAGCATCTGCTAACCGTTTGTTTGCTTTGACAACCAAAGGAACACCAAGTCATAGTAGTGTGGCATATCGGCCGGGCGATTATTTAATGTTTGCGCCGGAGACCCGCGGTTTACCTGCATATGTTCTTGATGAGTTATCAAGCAGTCAAAAGATCCGTATCCCAATGTTAGCAGATAGCCGCAGTATGAATTTGTCCAATTCTGTTGCAGTGGTGGTATTTGAAGGATGGCGCCAGTTGGATTACTCGGGTGCACTGTTGCGTGAGTAATTTTATTCACCACAGGTTGATGGCATGGTTAGATACCCTCACCAAAACCATGGATTGAATTGCTAAAGTTTTGATCCATATCTAGTGAAGGTTTTTTGCTGTTCGGTGTTCCCACTTTGCCCGCTGGTACTTCTGCCACGGTAGTATGAGGTGGTAAAAAGTGTAGCACTACTGAACCCGCGCCAGTTTTAGCGCCCTTACCAATTTCTATATTGCCTAAAATTTTTTCTCCCGCCCCGCTCATCACCCCTTCACGAACTTTAGGATGACGATCTCCACCTGTTTTGCCGGTTCCACCAAGGGTGACTGATTGCAATATCGAAACGTCATTTTCAACTACCGCCGTTTCGCCTATAACGATACCCTGTTGCGTGATCAAGCATAATACCGTACCCAATACTAGCTGCGGGATGGATATCAACCCCAAAAGAGACAGATATTTGGCTTTGCAGATAAGTTGCTAATGCCGTGCGATCCACTTTCCATAGCCAGTGGCCGATACGATAAGCCTGTAAAGCATGAAAGCCCTTTAAATATAATAACGGGACTGAATATTTGTCGACTGCCGGATCACGTTGCATGATGGCTTTTAGATCACGAGCGGCATAAGCGATCATTTGTTTATCATTTTTATAAGCATTTTAAATAATCTCTCGAACGGCAATCGCTGGCATAATCGGGGTAGCTAACTTGTTTGCCAGGATATAACTTAACGCATTACCAAGATTATCATGTTTAAGTAATGTCGCATGAAAAAAGCTGGCTAATATTGGTTCACAGTTGGCTAAAATTTCACCCTCTTGCTTTATTATCGTCCAAATTTCCTCAAGTTGCTGTCGAGACATATTCACACTCTACTATTTTTAATGATCAAGAAGCACGTGTATCATTAGTCTCGTCTTTGGTTGCGCGGCTAAGTAATGTATTTGCTGCTTCGAGTACATTTTTATTACCGTACAGAACCTGATAGATTTGCTCGGTAATTGGCATTTCTACACCAACACGTTGCGCTAATGCACGGACTTCTTTGGTATTTAAGTAACCTTCAACCACCTGACCAATTTGCTTTTCAGCTTCTTTAGTCTGCATCCCTTGGCCAAGCAACATGCCAAAGCGACGATTACGCGATTCGTTGTCGGTACAAGTCAAAACCAAATCACCTAAACCAGCCATTCCCATAAATGTAGAGGATTTAGCACCCATAGCGATGCCTAAGCGGCTGATTTCAGCTAATCCTCGGGTGATCAACGCTGTGCGAGCATTGGCGCCAAATCCGATACCATCGGACATGCCGGCACCAATCGCAATGACATTTTTGACCACACCACCTAACTGCACACCGATCATATCTGGATTTTTATAAACTCGAAAACTTTTACCGCAATGAAAAAGTTGCTGTAGCTCTTCACTAAATTCTGCATTAGAAGCGGTTACCGCAATAGCAGTCGGTAAGCCGGCAGCCAGTTCTTTGGCAAAAGTTGGGCCGGAAAGAACAGCTAGCTGAATTTTATCTCCGAGCGTTTCGCGGGCAACGTCTTGTAATAGGCGTCCAGTCCCGTGTTCAAGCCCTTTTGTTGCCCAAATAATGCGTGAGTTTTGCGTTAAGTAAGGTTGAATATTTTGCAAAACTTGATTAAATGCATGGCTTGGAACGACGATCAATATATTGTGGCTTCCGGTTATTGCCGTTTTGAGGGAAACTTCAGGTAACAAATTGTCTGGGAATGGAACGTCGGGCAAAAATGCTTGGTTGCAGTGCTCTTGTTGTAATTTTTTAATGTGCTGAGGATCATGTCCCCAAAGCAGAACACCGTGGCCATTACGGGCAAGTGTGATGGCTAATGCGGTGCCATAAGAGCCGGCACCGATAACTGTCATCGAAACAGTGTTCATTAAGCTTCCTGATGATCTGCCCAATTTTCAGTTTCGGCAGTATGCTGTTGTTGTAGATAGTTCATAAATAATGCATCAAAGTTAACAGGTGCTAAGTTTAGTTGAGGAAAAGTTCCACGGCTAACTAAATTGCTAATACATTCACGCGCATAGGGAAATAAAATATTTGGGCAATAAGCGCCCAAACAATGAGCCATTTGGGTTTCTTCGATACCATCAATAGAGAAAATGCCGGCTTGTTGCACTTCGCACAGGAAAGCGGTTTCTTCAGCGACGCTGGCGGTAACGGTGACCCGTAAGATAACTTCATAAACATGTTCAGCTAATTCACTAGACGAGGTGTCTAAATCTAATTTGACTTCTGGTTGCCACTCTTGCTGAAAAATATTTGGGGCACTTGGTGTTTCAAATGAGATATCTTTAGTATAAATTCGTTGGATCTGGAATACCATCTCTTCATGACTTTGTTCTGACATAATGTTAATTACCTTTTAAATTTCCTTATGATATTGAATTGTATAAACATAATTTCTGATGTATCCGATGAATTACTTTTTGCCGCGGGCTAGAGGTAAATTTTCGCTAGACCAGCCGGTAATTCCTTCTTTTAGAATAAAGACACGTTCAAAACCATATTGCACCAGTTGTTCAGCAGGTTTAGATGCTTCCATGCCATTTGCTGAGACAACAATAATGGGTTTTTGCTTATGTTTTTCCAATTCTCCGATATTATTGTCTTTAATTTCTGATGGCGTCAGGTTAATTGAATCAATAATGTGTCCTTTACGAAAATCGTCACGGGAACGTAAATCGATACTGATCGCTTCTTCTTTATTAATCAATTGTATCGCTTGGGCACGAGTGATATTTTTTGTTTTAGCGAACAAACCCTTAAAGGTTAAGATAATTACAGCGATAAGCAAAGCGATCCAGGCCAGACTGAGTATTCGATGTCGGCTAATAAATTGCATGATTTCTTGCATCATGTGGGTTAATTACTCCCGTAGTTAGTAACAGATAGATCTAGGCTGCAAAGTATACCTTTGTCGCTGCGCAATTACAGCCAATTTGCAAAATTGACTAGGTTTTTTTGCAAATTAGTGTTCATACCGGCGATATTTTCCAGCGATATCAGTTAATTGATACCACTAAAAAAGTAGCTGAATGAAAGTAATATTAATAATAACTTATAGTTATTTTATAATTTGTTGTATATTTGTTGTATAAATGAAGAAATTAAGTTTTTTTCAGTATTATGCTAAAAGAAGCAGAAATGTTTACTAATTATATTAATTGTCAATAATTTTAAGTGATATTGTTTCAGGATGCTGAACTAAGATGAACAATACCAGCCGATATGGTTTAATGCTAATCTTTTTGGCTCTACTAAACAGAGTAGTGGTTAAGTCGTTACTCTGTGTCTCGCTATTTCTGATAGCTAAGCGACTTAATTTTGATTACAAAATATATGTTTTTCTCCAATATAAATTTACTGATATAGAGTAATTACTTGTAATCATTTTAAAGTCGCCC
>NZ_CACTIE010000173.1 GCF_902713415.1 Arsenophonus endosymbiont of Bemisia tabaci Q2 | reverse complement strand
TCTATTAACGGTAATACCGCACCAAAGAAAGGCGGTATAGCTAGCGGCAATGATATAAAATTGCCAGGTGCGTAGGGCACCACTGGCAGTCCATATTTCTTTCGTTTTGTAAATTGTTTCTGAAGAGTGTTGTGTCAATTTGTCAGCGATCGTTTTGGGATGTGAAATTTCGCCTTGGCTTTCGCGTAAGGTTAATAGTGTAATAAAAACAACAATGGCCAAAAAAATCGCTGAAATGAGCGAGTGTATGCGCCATGAACCCCAGACACCGTGTTACCAGAAAATAGATCCAAGGGCCTACCACACCGCCTAAGCCACCAATATAGCTGGGCGACTTTAAAATGATTAAAAGTAATTACTCTATATCAGTAAATTTATATTGGAGAAAAAATATATTTTCTAATCAAAATTAAGACGCTTAGCTATAGTAAAGTAGAAGCCAAAAGCGAGTCCTTGTTTTTCAAACAAGCGCGAAATAACATAAGTACCTGGTACCGTTGCTAAAAAAGTAAAGCCAATGCCTAACAAGGCAGTACCAGAAAAGTAATCAAATAAACTGGCGGTAGAATAGAGGCAATAAAAGCCAAGGATAAAAATAGTAAGGCCGAATAATAATGTTATTCGAAGACCCAGTTTACGGATCATTAAGGTGGGTAGATAGCTTGATAAACCACAGGTTAATCCTAATATCGTGAACCCCAATCCTGCTTCTGCCCAGTTCTAATTGAATTCATTAATCATGCTAGGTAGCACGACACTTAGAGAATTGAAAGTGGTGGCTGTTGATAAGAACTAAATTAATCCCAATAAAACTCACATATACCATGAGTAAATAAGACCAAATATTTGTTGTTGTGCAGGCATTATGCCTCCTAAGCAGACAACTATTGCATGAAAACAGTAAGCTTAACAATAAACTGGCTTATTCAACATGGTAGTTGTTTTTATTTTCACTCATCGTGTCGTGGGGAATGCATTAATTTTGTGTTTAGCCATCCGATACTATCATTATATTCACTAGGAAGTAAGGTTTGTATTGTATTTAATGAGTTTTTTATCGCTTCCCGATTGTTACTACACAAATTTAGATGGCCTACTTTGCGCGCTGGACGAAGGTCTTTTTCATACCAATGTAGGTGAACTAAAGGTAATGACAACCATGCAGGATTTAATGCTGTACCTATCAAATTGATCATGACTGCCGTAGTGTTTATATTAGGAGTAGGAATTGGTAGATGTGAAATGGCGCGCAGATGGAGTTCAAATTAACTGATAGATGCGCCATTTTGCGTCCAGTGACCGCTATTGTGAACACGTGGCACTAATTCGTTAATTAGCAGTTTATCATTTAAAATAAAACATTCCATTGCCATCACACCCACATAATTTAATTTTGTCATAATGGTCAATAGCATCAATTCTGCTTGAATTTGCAATTTTATCTGGCTGCGGAAAAGCGATACTTGCCCGTAGTATGCCCTCTTGATGAAGATTGTATGTTAGCGGGTAAAAAACAACATTGGCCATTTATATTACGTGCACCAACGAGTGAAACTTATCCTAAAAAAGGAATGGCTTTTTTAACAATTGCTTGGCCCATAAATCTCAGCTGGCAGTATTGATAGGTTATCCGGTGTGATACGCCATTGTCCACTGCCGTCATAACCACCAGTACGACATTTAACAATAACAAAATCGCCTAACTCGGTAAATAATTGTGGCCATTGAGTTTGATTGGTAAGAGGTTGCCAGGGAGCCGTCGTTAAGGCTAAAGAATCTAGCAATTGCTTTTGTGGCAACCGGTCGGCCAGTTGCAGAAAGATATCGCGATTAATAAAGCTAGCTTGGCAAGCTAATTCACAGGTAAGCGGCGTTTCTGGCCAGCGCTCAATTTCAGCTGTTATGATGCTGTGTTGATAGGGGATAGTTTCTAATTTATCATCGATACCGATAGGATCGACACTAATACCTAACGGCTCTCCTGCTTGGCGTAACATGCGGCCTAACTGGCCATTACCAAGGACGCAAATCGATTTCATTCCACCTCCCGTGGATCGGGATTGCTTAAGAGGTCATTAGTTTGTTTTAAACGCCAGATTGATAAACGCTCATAAAGTTCATTATCTGTACCAGAAAGAAATTGGGCTGCCAGTAATGCTGCATTGGCTGCCCCAGCTTTACCAATTGCGAAGGTAGCCACCGGAATGCCCTTTGGCATTTGAACAATCGAATAAAGGCTATCAATACCATTAAATGTCGCTGTTACAAGGGGAACGCCAAAAACAGGAACTAACGTTTTAGCTGCTAGCATACCGGGTAAATGTGCCGGCTCGACCAGCACCGGCAATGATAATTTGCAATCCTTTTTCTTTTGCTTCTTCAGCAAAGGTGAAAAGTTTATCTGGCGTGCGATGAGCAGAAACAATTTCTACTTGATAGGGTAGTTCTAGTTCATTAAGTATATCGGCTCTGCATATTTTTCATCGTGCTCCAGTCGCTTTTGGAGCCCATTACGATGGCAATTTTGAAGTTAGAATGTGATGATTTCTGTGCATCAAATTGAGCGATCATTAATTTGTTGCTCCTGGATTTAAGTCATTTATTGATGGAAAATTAAGAGAGATCATATCATGGCTTCTAAAGAAGGAAAACCTTTGCCTAAATTTTTTATCACAGGATTAAGCTAAGATGGGAAACGTTAATAAAAAGGGAAATGAAGCAGTTCGATAGTTTTAGGCGTTATTTTGATCACTGAGCCATTTTGATCCCAGGCACCTAACACTGCTCGGTGTAATATTTTACCATTAACATTAATTTCATGGATAGCAGGTCGATGCGTATGGCCGTGGATCATCCAATCGACTTGATATTTTCGAAATTTTTCAATTACTGTTTGTTCATTAACATCGGTAATATACTCTGGCTTAAGTCGGGTTGCAGATTGGCTATTCTTACGCATTCTTTCAGCGATGCGGTGGCGGGTAGATAATGGAAGCGCTAGAAATAGCCGTTGCAAGCAGCGATTATATACTCGTTTTCGATAACGCTGATAGGAAATATGATCAGTACAAAGTGTATCACCGTGTAAAATGAGGATACTATAGCCATGTAGCGTTAATACTTTCTCTGCTGGTAATAAAATCATGCCACTTTCTTTAGCAAATTTCTTACCCAGTAAAAAATCACGATTACCATGAATAAAGTAGCAGGGAACACCTTTACTTTGCAGTTCCTTAAGTTCTTGCGCTATAGCTTCATGTAGCAGGCTGGGATCATCATCACCAATCCAATAATCAAAAAAATCACCTAAAATATACAAAGCCTTAGCTTGGCTCACCTGTTCGCGTAAAAAATGCAGAAAACCGGCAGTGATAGCCGGCTCTTTTTCACTTAAATGTAAGTCAGCAATAAATAAGATTGCCATAGTTTGCAATTATTCGTTAACCGTTTGATGATAACATCTTCAACTGGTACATCTTGATGTAAGTCACTACGACCTGTTTCAACTGCTTTAATTTTATCAACAATATCCATTCTTTCAACTACTTCGCCAAAAACACAGTAATCCAAGCCATTTTGCTGTTCTGAACGGAAATTTAGAAAGTCGTTGTCGACAACATTAATAAAGAATTGTGCTGTGGCTGAATGTGGATCATTGCTTCTAGCTATCGCGAGCGTACAACGGTTATTTTTTAATCCGTTATTCGCTTCATTTTTGATTGGATCCTTGGTCGTTTTTTGCTGCATTCCGGGTTCAAAACCGCCACCTTAGATCATAAATCCATTAATAACGCGATAAAAAATCGTGTTATCGTAAAATCCATCACGACAATAGTTTAAAAAATTTTTTACCGTTATGGGCGATTTCTCATCAAAAGTTTTAATGACAATATCGCCTAAATTGCTGTGAAAAGTTACCATAATCACTATCCTGATAAATCGTTATAAGTAATGTAAAAATCAAAAAGCAAAGTAATCAATTTAAAGTAGATCAACTATTTTATACCATATTGGGCTAATTGCGTCAGTATTTGTGGAATATTGAATAATTTCCTTGCGCCTTGTAGTTGCATAACTCAGAATATAGGGCTCCAATAGTTTTGTTTATTGGTAGCAATGGCCTCTTGCATAATCTTGTAATTAAAATAAACCATTTACCGCATGTACCGGCTGATGATGGAAAAAGTTTCAATGTTAAAAATTTATAATACACTAAGTCTTCAAAAAGAAGAGTTTAGACCAATTACCCCAGGCAAAATTGGCATGTACGTGTGTGGTGTTACTATTTATGATTTATGTCATATTGGTCATGGCAGAACTTTTGTCGCTTTTGATGTGATTAGCCGTTATTTGCGTTATCTTGGTTATGACCTGACTTATGTGCGTAATATTACTGATGTGGATGATAAGATCATCAAACGGGCAGCTGAAAATAATGAAACATGCGACACTTTGACATCACGCATGTTGGCTGAAATGTATAAGGATTTTGATGCGTTAAATATTTTGCGCCCCGATTTTGAGCCAAGAGCAACTGACCATATTAAAGAAATTATTGATTTGTCTGCGCGCCTAATTGAGCGTGGCCATGCTTATATTGCAGACAATGGTGATGTCATGTTTGCTATTAATAGCGATCCTGATTATGGACTATTATCCCGACAAGATCTCGAGCAATTACAAGCTGGAGCACGGGTTGAAGTCACGGATGCCAAGCGTAATCCATTAGATTTTGTGCTATGGAAAATGTCTAAACCGAATGAGCCCAGTTGGTCTTCTCCTTGGGGAGATGGGCGACCAGGTTGGCATATAGAGTGTTCAGCCATGAATGGTAAACAACTGGGTGAACATTTTGATATCCATGGTGGTGGGGCAGATTTGATGTTTCCTCATCATGAAAATGAAATTGCTCAATCATCCTGTGCCCATAATGGCCCCTATGTAAACTATTGGATGCATACTGGAATGGTTATGGTAGATCGGGAGAAAATGTCAAAATCATTAAATAATTTCTTTACCATTCGTGATGTATTGACATATTATGATGCCGAAACAGTGCGTTATTTCTTATTATCAGGGCATTATCGTAGTCAATTAAATTATACCGAGGAAAATTTAAAGCAGGCTCGCACCGCGCTTGAGCGTCTGTATACCGCTTTACGAGATACTGATACTAATAATTTTATATCTACTGATAATGAAATATTTAAGCGGCGTTTTATGCAAGCAATGAACGATGATTTTAATACGCCGGAGGCTTATTCAGTTCTATTTGATTTGGCAAGAGAAATTAATCGAATGAAAGTCGATGATATGGCAATGGCGAATGGATTAGCAGTACAATTACGCCAATTAGCCAATGTCTTGGGGTTATTAACACAGGATCCTGAACAATTCTTACAAAGTCGAGCACAAGTTTCTCACAGTGCTGACATAGAAAAAATTGAGGCATTAATTAAGCAACGTAATGATGCACGCGAAAACAAATTATGGGCTCAGGCTGATTCAGCGCGCGATGAACTGACTAAAATGAGCATTATATTAGAGGATAGTTCGCAAGGAACCGTATGGCGTCGTAAGTAAAAACAGGTTCAAATTTTAGTCTATATATGGTTGTTAGATTGATTGTTTTTAGCTAAGTTTTGGTTTGTTGTGTAAATAGCGTGGTTAAAGCGAATGTTTCTTTATAGGATTTATTTCATCAGTAAACTATAAATCAATTCACCCACCATGAGATCGCCAGCGCCGGCTGTACCAATAATTTTACAAGCCGGCAGTTTTGCCAACTATATTCCGCTATTATTAATCCATATCGGCTCCTCTTTACCTAATGATATTATTATATGATTAATACCCTCTTTTGTGATCGTAAGGCTGTTTGTTGAATATCCAGTAAAGCAGCAAGTGATTGATCAGCCCATATTCCAGTTGGTATCAATTCTAATTTATTTATACTGCTACTTAAGAGATTCTTTAAGTTTGGTAACTTATAAGCTTAATTTATTATTAATATGTTAAAAACGAATATTGCTTTGATAGTTCGTCATGTTTTCATTAATAAGTGAATTTGATTGAGCGTGAATTATTTCTAAATAGCCTCATGTTTTGCCAAAGCTTTTCCTGTTAATACAACATTACCTTTATTTTTCTGTTTTCATTATGTTTAATGCTTCGGAGGTTGAAACAAATTGGCAATCATTACATAAACAATCAATATATAATTTAGCATTTAAATGATCTATTTCATGCTTAATAAGCCTAGGCAAAAATCCTTTTGCGTGAACACTTATTTTCTTACGTTCTAATGTATAAGCCTCATAATGTATTTCATTATAGCGATAAACTTCGCCGATCTTATTTTGTACTGAAAAACAACCTTCCCAATCTTTAATTTGACCGGCATTTAATATAGGGGTATAAACCGGATTTATTAGTATCGTCGGTCATAAAGTATTATAAACATATTTACGTTTTTCTTTTTCCTCTGGAGGTATCTGAATAATTACAATCTTAAATGGATAACCAATTTGAGGTTCGGCTCAACCGGCTGGTTTTCCTAAAGGAATTTTTAAATTATGGAAAAATTTTTGAAAAGTAGAAATAATTTTTTTGCTTGCTATTTAGCGATAATATTACAGATGTTGCTAACTTGAGTAATATATTATGATCGTCTTCTTCAATAGTAATTAATCGTACCGTATCTTTCATATTATTACCTTTATTACTATTTGTTAATGCATAACAGAAACTGATTTTCTCAAGGAATAGTAGAATCACATAAAAAAATATTTTCTTTATAATTGCTAATATTCTTTTAGTTTATATAGGTGTCACTCAGAATATTGATTGATATTTGAATTGAATAATCAAGCGTATTTTTACTCTTCATTATGTTTTTTAAGCGATATTTTATAATGAAATCGAAAATATCGCTCAATATCAAGATAATTTATTTATCTGAAAACTATCTTTTTTAGCGGTGTAATAAAGCCGTAATCAAACTGTTTGACGAAAAAAGTTCTATTACCAACAATTTTAATTTGCACAGTCGGTGCTTCGGTGCCACCGATACGAAACTTGTCACCACGACCAGGAACGTTATCGATGAATGAAGTGACAAAACCCTTAGGCATAACATAATGTGAGTAAGTCTGAAACGGTTGGGAAGATTGATTGCCTAACACTAAACCAGAACCGTTAAGTGGTGTATAAGACCCGAATAATGAATCGCTGACAAAACCATAAACACCATCTGGGCCTTTCAAACCATCGGCATAAGTGTATTGATGACTAATGGTAAAAAGATAATATTTACCATCTTTAAATACAAAATATGGATGCTCTGTTTGATCATTTACACCTACGGCGGTGAGCAATGGAGGAATTATTTCCCAATTATTTCCCGTGCTGTCTCTTGCCACTGCAAAACCAATACAACCAACTTGATACTTAGCGCCGCCCACATCCTCAAAACCTGGCGGCACATCGCCCATATCAGCGCTAGAAATAATATAGGAGCCTCTATCACCGGCAACATTACCCTCAAAGATTATATAAAGATTGCCATCATTGGGATCAATGAAAGGGCAAGGATCGCGGAAATTCCAATATTCATTCTGTTCTTCTGCCTGATATAGCTAAGCGACTTAATTTTGATGACATTATTTATATGAGCTATTCAATTGATTTTAGACGTAAAGTGATATTTACGATGGAAGAAGGGTTGAGTATCCGAAAAACAGCGAAGCAATTTCGGATTGGCTCTCCATCTGTATCGCGTTGGATTAATCAAATAGAGCCAAAAGCATCGACTACGCGTCAGCGAAAAATCGATA
>NZ_CACTIE010000172.1 GCF_902713415.1 Arsenophonus endosymbiont of Bemisia tabaci Q2 | reverse complement strand
GGCGACTTTAAAATGATTACAAGTAATTACTCTATATCAGTAAATTTATATTGGAGAAAAACATATATTTTGTAATCAAAATTAAGTCGCTTAGCTATAACAGCTGCTTTGAGCCCTGAAGTCAATATCGCGCTTTCACGATCCTATGCAGTAGAAGGGCAATGTTTTGTTATTGCACCGTGTGCCATTGTGTCAGAGCAGATAATTGAACAGTTATGTACAGATAAAACTAAACGGAACTTGTTAAAAGCAGGTGGCGACCATGCATGTATATTTGGTCCAGATGGCAGTCAGCTAACAACCCCCTTTTCAGAAAATGAGGAAGGATTACTGTTAGCTACGCTTGACCCTGCTTCAATTACCTTCGCTAAAGCGATCGCCGATCCGGTCGGGCATTATTCACGTCCAGACGTAACTAGCTTATTATTTAATCCTGCGGCTAATCAATCGCCCGTTATCGATTAAAGCCGCTTCTTTTATCGAACTAATAGATACAAAAAAGATTGTATTGCCAGGGAGTGAATAAGTTCAGGCTAATTAGAATATTCTGACTATTAATTGAATAAATGTAGTGATTAATTCTAATATATCCACTTGACTGTATTTATCTGTTTTAATGGTGAGATAGTGACTAAAATTTGTGGTTAGGTGGTAATTATTTTTTCAGTCTATCTTCTATTTATATGTCTTTCTAAACTTTTTCATGGTTAAGAAAATGTTTTGCATTTCGTTTTTTTTTGCAAGAAAGTTGCTATTTTTTAATAAGGTATTTCGTGCATAAATTTTGGCTTGACGGTATAAAAATAAACAGACCGATAGTCTTATCAGTTAAAAATGTTTTAGCGTGCTATTCAATAGTCATTATTGGGGCTTAAATGGACAGAGAAAGATTGCATTATTTATTATTAATGTCTTGTATATCTTGTTTAATTTAACCAAAATGAGTGAGTTTTTTATCGTTATAAAGTCTATTTTCCATTAGGAGTTGGCGTGCCAAGATATTCTTTGCTTTGTTTTCTTTGTATGTCGATGGTAGTGTCAGTTGCCAATGGTACCAATCTTCGTTTAAAAGTTGAAGGATTGACAGGAGAACTTGAAAAAAACGTTCGTATTCAGCTCTCAAATATCACTCAGGATGAAATTCCCCCAGATGGTCGTTTCCAGGTCAGAGTTGATAAAGCAATTCGTTTAGGATTAAGGCCGTTAGGTTATTATGAACCCACCATTGAATTCTCTTATCAGGAATTTCAGCCTCCTTCTCGACCCGTTTTGACAGCTAAAGTTGATCCTGGAAAACCTGTTCATGTTAAAAATGTTAGTGTAACGTTAAATGGGGAGGCTAAGTATGATAAAGATTATGCGGAAATGATAGCTCGCAATACGCCACCAAAAGGAATTATTCTTAATCATGGCAATTATGAAGATTTGAAACAGGGATTTAGTCGGCTGGCAGTGCGTAAAGGTTATTTTGATGCAGAAATAGAGAAAAGTCAGTTAGGAGTCTCATTGGCTCACAGGGTTTCTTACTGGATATTTGATTTCAATAGTGGCGAGCGTTATCGCTTCGGTACCATCAAATATGAAGGCTCTCAAATTCGCGAAGATTATCTAAATAATATTGTTCCATTTAAACAGGGAGACTATTATGCTTCTGAACAATTGGCTGAATTCAATCAACGGTTAGTCAATACCGGTTGGTTCAATTCCGCAATTGTGACCGCTGATATTACTAAAGCTCGTGAAAAAGGCACGCATATTCTGCCAATGGACGCAGAATTAACGCCACGTGCGCGTAATCATGTTGAATTAGGTGGTGGTTATTCGACTGATGTAGGTCCCCGAGTCAAAGCTACTTGGAATAAGCCCTGGATTAATTCTAGAGGACAGAGTTTTACTTCCAGCCTTAGTCTTTCGCAACCTGAACAAATTATTGATGCCAGCTATAAAATTCCGCTAAAAAAGAGTCCATTAGAACAATATTATGCCGTTCAGGCGGGCTTTAAACGTACTGACCTAAATGATACTCAGTCTGATACCACAACGCTGAATTTATTAAGGAATTGGGATTATTATAAAGGTTGGCAATATGGCGTTAATTTGCGCTGGAGTCTTAGCCATTTTACCCAGGCAAATATAACCAATACTACTATGCTTCTGTATCCTGGAGCCAGCCTTAGCCGGATGCGACAGCGAAGTGGTGCTATGCCCTATTGGGGGGATAGCCAGCGATATACTATTGATATTTCTAATACTACTTGGGGTTCAGATATCGATTTTGTGGTATTACAAGCAAAAAATGTTTGGATAAGAAAACCCTGGAAAGGGCATCGTTTTGTGGTAAGAGGTCATCTTGGTTGGATAAAAACTAATCGATTTGACAAAGTCCCCCCTGATCTGCGTTTTTTTGCTGGTGGTGATCGCAGTATTAGAGGTTATGGTTATCAAAAAATTTCACCCACTAATAGCCAAGGAAAATTAACCGGTGCTTCAAAATTAGCCGTTGGCTCACTGGAATATCAATATAATGTGACAGGTAACTGGTGGGGCGCAATATTTGTTGATGGTGGTGAGGCGGTAAATGATTTTAGTAAAGATGATTTTAAAGTTGGCGCTGGTGTTGGTATTCGCTGGGTTTCACCGGTTGGGGCTATTAAACTGGATATTGCTGCGCCGGTCGGTGATCCTGATTATAGCAAAGTACAATTTTATATTGGGTTAGGTGCTGAGCTATGAAATGGGTAAAACGCATTAGCCTGGTCTTATTGTTTTTGTTACTAATATTATTAACGATGATTGGTTGGATAGTTAGCACCCAATCAGGCTTACATTTTACCCTTAATACAGCAGTGCGTTGGTTGCCAAGATTAGAAATTGCGACCATTTCCGGTGGCTGGAGTGATTTAAATTTGCAGGGAGTTCGTTATCGAACCAAGGGTATTAATGTTGATGTTGATAAGTTTAATCTTTCACTCGAAGTTAACTGTTTAAAACGTTTTCAATTGTGTGTTAATAATATTTCAACTGACGGCGTCGATGTTAAGATTGATAGCAAAGCCTTTGCATCTACCGAAGAACCAGCCAACTCAACTCCATTGACTAAATTGTCAACGCCCTATCCTATTTTGTTAAATCAGTTAACACTAAAAAATATCAATATTCAGCTCGATAACAGCCAGATTTCGCTGGCTGAATTAACCATGGCGGCTGATTGGCAAGCTAATCTGTTAACAATTAAATCAACGACAATTAATGGATTAGTGGTTAATTTGCCAAAAACTTTAGTGGAAAAAAATAAAGCGCCAGAAAAAGCAGTAATAAAAACCAGCGATCAGGTAGCCGATAAATCACCCGCGGAAACATTAAAAGCATTATTTACTGAGCCTTTATTAGCTAACTTACCTGAAGTCGTTTTACCTATCGATATTAATATCGAGCAGATCCGAGGAGTAAGCTGGCATTTAAGTGGCGATACTAAGGTGGCAATTGATAATTTGACATTAATGGCGAGCGTACAAAATCAGCAAATAGCTATCAAACAATTTGTTGTTGTGATGCCTGAAGGCAAAATCACTATTACCGGTGATGCTAATTTGGCTCAGCAGTGGCCGGTCAATATTGCTGTTCAAGCTGAATTCTATCTTAACGATCTTAAAGGGCAACAAGTTGATTTAAAACTGGAGGGGGCTTTATTACAAAAACTTAAATTAATATTAAGTTTAACGGGTCCCATCAAGGCTAACTTGGTCGCTAAAGCGGTCTTGTCACAGGCAGGATTGCCAATTCAATTAACCTTAGAGAGTCAGCAGCTTAATTGGCCACTACAAGCTGAGCCAGAATATCGTTTAAAAGATCTACGTTTACGTTTAAATGGTATGCTGACAGGTTATGATCTCTCATTTCGAACTAATATTAATGGACGGGATTTGCCACCGACGTTGTTAACGCTTGATGCTAAAGGGAATGAACAACAGTTTCGGTTAACGCGTTTGCGATTGAATGCGTTGCAGGGAAAAACAGAATTAACCGGTATTATCGATTGGAGTAAAGCGATAAGTTGGAATGGGTTATTAACTTTATCCGATATTAATACTGCAAAACAGTGGCCACAATGGCCAACTAAATTGCAGGGTAAAATCGTCACCACTGCCAGTTTACATGGTGGTAGCTGGCAATTAAAAATTCCTGAAATTACCCTTAATGGTAATGTAAAAGGTCATTTATTACGCACACGTGGACAGATAAGTGGCAATGCCGCAGGTCAATGGAACATTCCCGTTTTCAATATCTTACTCGGACGCAACAAATTAGATATTAATGGACATCTGAGTGACAGCTGGCAACTAGATGGGATAATTGATGCGCCAGCTCTCGATGGTGTATTACCTGGTTTAGCCGGAGTAATAAAAAGACGATTAAAATTACGAGGTGATTTAAAGTCACCTCAATTACTGGTTGATATTGCAGCTCATAGCGTTAAATGGCAAGATAGCTTAGCTATCGATAAAGCAACTATTCAAGGTGATATCCGTTCTGATAAAGAGATCCATGGCCAAATAACTGCTGCTGTTCAGCAGTTGAAACAGGCAGATTTAGTTGTTCATAATTTTACCTTGGATGCTAAAGGTAATGAGCAGCAGCATAGTATTAACATCAATATCGATGGAAAACCCATTTCAGGTCACTTAACCCTGAAAGGCAGTTTTGATCGACAGAAAGCGTTATGGCAAGGTGTGTTAGATAATACGTTATTTAACACCCCGATCGGTGAATGGCAGTTAAGTCGGGCGGTGTCAATTGAGTATGCCAATCAGCAAAAGGAAGTCACAGTTTCGCCTCATTGTTGGCTAAATACTAAAGGGCACTTTTGTTTTTCTAAAATGGCTAAAATTGGTAAATCCGGTAATGCAGATATTCTGCTACAACAGTTTAATTTAGCACTACTCAAACCCTTTTTGCCAGCGGAAACTCAGCTAACTGGCAGTTTTGATGGTGATGCGAAAGTGAGTTGGTATGCCGATGGGCATTCGCCGCAGGTGAAAGTAAATTTGTTTGGTAATGGCGTCAAAATCAAACAATTGATTGAAGGATCATTGTTACCCGTTGAATTTCAAACGCTAAGCTTGAATGCAGATATGAGTAATGGTAAGGCAGTATTACAGTGGTTAATACAAATTACCAATAATCGCAAATTTTCAGGCAATATACGGATTGACGATCTGGAACAAAGTCGTAGATTATCGGGTAGTATTAATATTAACGATATTTCATTAGCCTTAATTCGTCCAATTTTAAGTAATGGTGAAAGGTTAGATGGCAATTTGAATGGCGATTTAAGGTTATCTGGCAATATGAAGCAGCCGTTATTAAATGGTAATTTGGCGCTTTCTAATGTAGCAGCAAAAGGACACTGGTTTCCATTTGATATCCATCAGGGGTTCCTCAAACTGGATTTTATGGTAACTCGCTCTCAATTGACAGGACGTATTAATACACCTGAAGGTTATTTGAACTTAGTTGGAGAAGCGGATTGGCGTAATATTAAAGCCTGGCAAGCGAGAATTTCTGCCACAGGTAACAAATTGCGGATAACATTACCGCCAATGGTTCGTATTGACGTGGAGCCGAATATTGTTTTTGAAGCTACGCCTAATTTATTAAGTCTCAATGGCAATGTAAATATTCCTTGGACACGTATTACGGTACAAGAATTACCAGAATCAGCAGTTGGCGTTTCATCAGATGAGGTGATGTTAGATGCAAATTTACATCCAATTGAGAAAAAAGGTATATCAATTCCGATATCAACCAATCTACAGATTAAAATTGGAAATGATGTTCGTTTGGCTGCATTTGGCTTAAAAGCGCGATTGACAGGAATATTGAAAGTTATCCAAGATAAGCAAGGGCTGGGTTTAAATGGCCAGATTGATATTCCTGAAGGTCGATTTCATGCATATGGGCAAGATCTAATTGTGCGAAAAGGACAAATTTTATTTTCCGGCCCCGTTGATCAGCCATTCTTAAATGTAGAAGCGATCCGCAATCCAGATAGTACCAATGATAATGTGATTGCGGGGGTAAGAGTTACAGGCTTGGCTGATAAGCCAAAAGCAACGATTTTCTCCGAGCCAGTTAAATCGCAGGAGGAAGCTCTGTCTTACTTACTGAGAGGTGAAGGGTTAAATAGTAGTGGCGCAGATAGTACTCATATGGCTGCTTTGCTGATTAGTCTGGGAGTTTTCAAGAGCGGAAAATTATTGGGAAGTATTTGTGAAACATTTGGTGTTTCCGACTTAGCATTAGATACTCAGGGCGTTGGTGACCAATCTCAAGTTGTCGTGAGTGGTAAGATAACTAATGATTTGCAAGTTAAATATGGCGTAGGGATATTTAATTCTCTTGCTACATTAACACTACGCTATCGTCTGATGCCAAAATTGTATCTAGAAGCTGTGTCTGGCGTGGACCAGGCACTAGATCTGCTTTATCAGTTTGAGTTTTAATTATGCGTATAATTGTTTATGGTAGTTTAAGGCGTAATCAGGGAAATCATCATTGGATGACCTATGCTCAGCTGTTAGGAGAGTATAGGTTGGAAGGTTATGAGATTTATGACTTAGGCTATTACCCTGCAGTAATACGTGGTGAAAGGACGATAGAGTGTGAAGTTTATCGTATTACACCATCTATTTTGACTGAACTTGATGAATTAAAAAGGAACTTTCAGGATTATGTAAGAGAATTGATACCTACACTTTATGGTAATGCATGGATTTATCTTTATAAACTTTCGGTAGATGGTTTACGCCGAATTGAAAGTGGTGATTCGCTAAAGCGTGATGGAAAAAGCAAATAAATTTTTCTAACCAGATCCCATTTATCGCTGATAAAGGGGATCTAATTAAAACTCTATAATGGTTATTTTTTAGCTGCGCGTTCAAAAGAAGAAAGAATTTCAGCTTTTGCCGCATCAAAATTTTCCCACCCATCCACTTTTACCCATTTGCCTTGTTCTAAATCTTTATAGTGTTCAAAGAAATGTTTAATTTGAGCGCGTAATAATTCAGGTAAATCGTTAATATCTTTAATATGATCATATTCTTTAGTTAATTTAGAATGAGGCACCGCAACCAATTTTGCATCTTCACCCGATTCATCGGTCATTTTTAATACCCCGATTGGGCGACAACGAATTACTGCTCCTGATTGTAGCGGATAAGGTGTTGGAACTAAAACATCAACGGGATCGCCATCCAAGGAGAGAGTATGATTGATATAACCATAATTACAGGGATAAAACATAGCGGTAGACATAAAACGATCGACAAAGATGGTGCCAGATTTTTTATCTACTTCATATTTTATCGGATCCGCATTCGCGGGAATTTCTATAATAACATAGATATCTTCAGGCAGCTCTTTCCCTGCCGGTACATTATTTAGGCTCATAAAAAATGTCCTTTATTTAAAGCTAAAAATTGAGTAGCGGTTATAGCTAAGCGTCTTAATTTTGATTACAAAATATATGTTTTTCTCCAATATAAATTTACTCATATAGAGTAATTACTTGTAATCATTTTAAAGTCGCTCAGCTATATTATAGCGGTAAACGAAACAAAAACTCACTATCACTATAAAAATAAGCTTAACAATAAAGGCCAGATCGTTTGCCTTTATTGCGTATGATAGGATGTTATTCATTAACTGAAAATTCAAGCATAAAGCTTTCGGCTTTTTCTACCATAGATTTTGTTCCAATAAAGAAAGGTACACGTTGATGTAGTTGTTCTGGGACGATATCTAAAATTCGATTAGTACCATCACTTGCTTTACCTCGTGCCTGTTCGGCTAAAAAGGCGATCGGATTGCATTCATATATAAAGCGTAATTTACCTTTAGGATGACTTCCTTTACTTGAATAAATATAAATTCCACCTTTTAGTAAATTTCGGTGAAAATCTGCTACCAAAGAGCCAATATAGCGGGTGCTATAAGGGCGAAGCGTTGCGGGGTCTTGTTCTTGGCAATATTTTATATATTTTTTTACCCCTAATGGAAATTTACTATATAGATAAGCGACTTAATTTTGATTACACCATATTGAGTGCGAACAAAATATCTGTGTTGCATCCGAGCGCTCTTTTTTTGCATTTAGCTTGTGCCGATTTATGTTCAATTGGATTAAGATCTAGCGAATAGGTAGGCAAATATTCCAGCATATGCCCCGCATCGATCATGAC
>NZ_CACTIE010000171.1 GCF_902713415.1 Arsenophonus endosymbiont of Bemisia tabaci Q2 | reverse complement strand
GACTTTAAAATGATTACAAGTAATTACTCTATATCAGTAAATTTATATTGGAGAAAAACATATATTTTGTAATCAAAATTAAGACGCTTAGCTATATTTGCATGGTCGTGGTTCTTTGATTTCAGCTTTAGAAAAGGCACTCGAAAGATGCAGTGTCGGTGAACATTTCGATATTGAAATCCAAGCTGATGACGCTTATGGTCAATATGATGAGAATTTAGTTCAACGTGTACCAAAAGATGTTTTTGTTGGTGTTGATGATTTACAAGTTGGTATACGTTTCTTAGCTGATACCGATATGGGCTCAGTATCGGTAGAAATTACCGGTATTCAAGGTGATGAGGTTATCGTTGATGGTAATCACATGTTAGCTGGTCAGAATTTAAAATTTAATGTTAAAATTATCGCGATCCGGGAAGCTACTGAAGAAGAACTAGCGCACGGCCATGTTCATAGTGAGGATGCTCATGAGGGTGGTTTCTGTAATGGTAAGCATCATGGTGATAAAGGGTGTTCTCATGGACATGTTGGTTGTGGTTGTGGTTTTCATTAAGTTGGCATAATAATTACCTAGACTGAAATAAATCAGCGAGAAAATAGGCTCGCTGATTTTTTGATTGCTTAATAGTGTGGTGGTGGAGTTTCTTCATTAATTGGCGCTAATGGTGATGATTGTGTGGCTTTTAATCGTTCAGTAACCAGTTGGATATGTTCTTTTAATTTAACCATTTCAAGTTCTTGTTCGACAACCACTTGATTAAGCGCTTCAATGGTGATCTCTTGAAAAGATAATTTACTTTCCAAATCTTCTAATCTTTCTTCATATTTTTTAAGTAAATCCACTTGAACCTCCTGTCGGGAGTGAAATACATAGATTGGATATTCGATATAGTGCCTACTGATGAAGCCTTAGAGACGTTTTTTCTATTATGATTTACCTGGTAACTTCTTTTTATTGTCCTTGTTTAACTATATTTAATTCCTTAACTTATTGTATTATCTGGCAGTTGATTAGCTAACACACTTTACTATGACTGATTAGGAATAATAAACATAATTGGAGAATTGAATGAAATCATTATTTAAAACAACTCTTTTAGTGACGTCTTTGTCTATGTTGCTAAATACCTCGCAAGTATTCGCTGCTGATGCAAATAAGAAATTTGATAATTAAGATTAGCGTAGCGCTTATGCATTAGGGGCTTCGCTGGGTCGTTACATCGATAATTCTTTAATGCAGGAAAAATCTATCGGTATTAATCTTGATAGGAAACAGCTTTTAGCTGGCGTAAAGGATGCGTTTATTAATAAAAGTAAACTTAATGATCAAGAAATAGAAACAACCTTAAAAGCACTTGAAAAAAGAATACAAACTTTAGCCCAGCTAAAAATGGAAGAAGAGAGTAAAAAAATGGTAAATTGGGTGATGATTATCGAGCTAAATATCTTAAAGAAAAGAAAAAGTGTAGTAAAAACAAAAAGTGGATTAATTTATAAAATTGAAAAACCAGGCGAAGGAGCAAAACAAACAGATAAAGATACTGTCGTGGTAAATTACGAAGGTCGTTTAATTGATGGCTCAGTATTTAACAGTTCTTATAAGCGTAATGAACCGTTAACAATTGCGCTTGATTCACTTATCTCTGGTTGGACAGAAGGTTTGCAACAATTGAAAAAGGCGTTAAAATTCAACTTATTATTCCACCAGAATTAGGTTACGGAAAATCTGCAGCAGCGGCAATTCCAGCAAATTCAACTTTGATCTTTAATGTTAAGTTATTAGAATCAAACCGGCTAAGAAATAATTGAGAGACAAAAGAGGCAGAGTTTAACTCTCCCTTTGGCTTTCTTATATATCAAGGATAGTCGAGATTTATTTATATTAATTTATGATGAGTGGCAATATAAATGCGGTAATAAAAATTCCGCATTATTAATAAATACATCGAATATAATTTAAAGTATTATTATAAATGTTAATATTATTAAATTTACTTAAAGTATTATTAGCAGGTTTTTGTGATTTTTGTCTAAATTAAATGATTAAGTTACTTTTTTGTTTATATCCTGTGAGGAAGACCAAAGGTCTGACACGAGATCCCTTGACGATCGGTCTTTGTGGTTTTAACGTCTTAGATTCTTTTTACCGTAAGTTTAGCGTATTGATGATTGCTAAATAAATTGCATATTAATAATAAGATCGGTGTTTACTCACATAATGGTTTAATAAAGTTTCGTCAATATATAGAGGATGGAGTCTGAATGTCTAATCTATTATATTCTAATGATAGCTGTGATAATGATTTACTGGATGATCAACCGTTTGATGATGTTGATTACGCGATTTTGACATCTTATGAATGGATGGTTGACGGTTTGGCTATGTTAATTGGTGGACATTGTGAAATTGTTCTTCATTCACTTGAAGATTTAAAATCTTCAGCGGTCAGAATAGATAATGGTGAAGATACAGGCCGTAAGATTGGTTCACCAATTACCGATTTAGCTTTACGTATGCTACATCATATGACCGATATTGATTCCAGTGTATCGAAAGCTTATTTTACGCACACAAAAAGTGGCGCCTTAATGAAATCAGTCACTATTGCTATCCGTAATCCCAAACGGCGAGTTATTGGTTTACTTTGTATTAATATGAATTTAGATATGCCATTTTCTGAGATAGTCAAAACATTTGTGCCGGAAAAAAACCATGAAGTTGCTTCCAACGTTAATTTTGCCTCTTGTGTTGATGATCTTGTTGCTCAGGCATTGGAATTTACCATAGAAGAAGTTAATGCTGATCGCAATGTGCCAAATAATATGAAAAACAAACAAGTCGTGCTCAATTTATATGAAAAAGGGATTTTTGATATTAAAGATGCGATTAATCAGGTTGCTGATCGTTTGAATATTTCTAAGCACACTGTTTATCTTTATATAAGGCAGTTTAAAAATGGTGAGTAAATAAATGGGGGCTTCTACTTTAAATAAGCCTTTGACTTATTGCCTATTAGTGACAGAGCCTGCTTATGGAACTCAGCAGGCCACTAATGCTTGGCAATTCGCGAATGCTTTGGTTATCAAAGGACATATACTAAAAACCGTTTTTTTCTATCAAGAAGGTGTTTACAACGGTAATCAATTAATTTCACCAGCTAGTGATGAATTTAATTTACTTATAGGATGGAAAAAATTAGCACAGCAGACAGGATGTCAATTGAATGTCTGCGTTTCTGCTGCATTGCGACGGGGTATTATTGATGAAACTGAAGCCAAAAATAGTCACTTACCCGGTGCTAATCTGGATGAAGATTTTGTATTGAGCGGGTTAGGTAGTTTGGCTGAGGCCATGCTTGTCTGTGATCGCACAGTTCAATTTTGAGATAAATATGAAAAAAATAGCATTTGTATTTATAAAAATACCTCATGGAACTTCAAGTGGTCGTGAAGGATTAGATGCTTTGCTCGCCACTTCTGCATTAACTGAAAAGATTGGTGTTTTCTTTATTTCTGATGGTGTTTGCCAATTACTGGCCAAACAAAATCCCAGTAAACTCCTGGCGCGTGATTATATTTCAACCTATAAATTACTGCCATTATATGATATTAATGCTTGTTATATTTGTCAGGAAGATCTTGAAACAAGGGGATTCTCTGCTGACAGCAGTTTTATCCTACCGGCAACAGTTATTCCTGCTGACAGGCTTAGACGTAACTTAGCAGATTATGATGTAATTCTGACTTTCTAGTTAAACAGAAGACTAACATGTTATATACCATTTCTACTTCCCCTTATTATAGTGACTTTGATTCACTCATTAGCTTATTAACGGAGCAGGATGAGGTATTATTATTACAGGATGGGGTTTTGCTGGGACATAAAATCTCATCGGGTAATAAAGATAATAATTTTTTAATGCAATTTAAAGATAAAGGGATTCAAGTTTTTGCTTTACAAAATGATGTAGAAGCCAGGGGATTAATGCCATATATGTCATCTTATGTCCGTCAGATATCTTATGTTGATTTTGTGCAATTAACGGTAAAACATCCACAATATTTTGCTTGGTAATGAATGATCCGTTGTATATTTCTTGACACCTGCCTCTGTCAGCAATAAAATTTCGCGCCCTCGTGTTTTATCATGGCGATAAGCGAGGAAAATATCCGTGTTTACGAAGCAAAAACCAGGAGCTTTTTTAATGGCAACAATTAATCAGCTGGTTCGAAAACCACGTAGCTCGAAAGTTGTGAAAAGCAACGTTCCTGCACTGGAAGCTTGCCCGCAAAAACGTGGTGTATGTACTCGCGTATATACTACTACCCCTAAAAAACCTAACTCAGCATTGCGTAAAGTATGCCGCGTTCGTTTAACTAATGGTTATGAAGTGTCTTCTTACATTGGTGGTGAAGGCCATAACTTGCAAGAACACTCAGTAATCTTGATTCGTGGTGGTCGTGTTAAAGACTTACCCGGTGTGCGTTATCACACTGTCCGCGGTGCATTGGACTGTTCTGGTGTAAAAGATCGCAAACAAGGTCGTTCTAAATACGGCGCTAAGAGGCCGAAGGCTTAATGGTTCTCCGTTAAGTAAGGCCAAACATTTAATTTTTTAATGTCAAAATAAACTCATAGAGTTTTGGACAACCCTGAATTTAAAAACGGAGTATATCCATGCCACGTCGTCGTCTAATTGGTCAACGTAAAATTTTACCAGATCCAAAGTTTGGATCAGAATTATTGGCTAAATTTATTAATATTTTGATGGTAGATGGTAAAAAATCTACTGCAGAAGCAATTGTATATAGTGCGCTTGAGGACCTGGCTCAACGTGCTGGAAAAAATCATTTAGAAGCCTTTGAAATAGCTCTGGACAATGTTCGTCCAACAGTGGAAGTTAAATCACGCCGTGTTGGTGGTTCAACTTACCAGGTTCCTGTTGAAGTTCGTCCTGTCCGTCGTAATGCATTAGCAATGCGTTGGATTGCTGAAGCTGCTCGTAAACGCGGTGATAAATCGATGGCTTTGCGCTTAGCAAACGAATTATCTGATGCGGCTGAAAATAAAGGGACTGCTGTTAAAAAACGTGAAGATGTTCATCGTATGGCAGAAGCTAACAAGGCGTTTGCACACTATCGTTGGTAGCATTCGCTAGTTATGTTTCGTAAGGGTAACATGGTGTTACCCTTGTACCAATTGAACGGTCACGAGAGAGGAAAAAATGGCTCGTAAAACTCCCATTACGCGTTATCGCAACATCGGTATTAGTGCCCATATTGATGCTGGTAAGACTACAACAACTGAACGTATCTTATTTTATACTGGCGTGAGCCATAAAATTGGTGAAGTTCATGATGGCGCAGCAACGATGGACTGGATGGAGCAGGAACAAGAGCGTGGTATTACTATCACTTCAGCTGCAACTACTGCTTTCTGGTCTGGTATGGGTAAACAGTTTGACGAACACCGTATCAACATCATTGACACACCAGGACACGTTGACTTCACTATTGAAGTAGAACGTTCTATGCGTGTTCTTGATGGTGCGGTAATGGTTTATTGTGCAGTTGGCGGTGTTCAACCACAATCTGAAACAGTTTGGCGTCAGGCAAATAAGTATCAAGTACCCCGTATCGCATTTGTTAATAAAATGGATCGGATGAGTGCTAATTTCTTGCGTGTTGTTGAACAGATTGAGTCACGTCTGGCAGCAATACCAGTTCCACTTCAGTTACCTATTGGCGCTGAAGAATCATTCACTGGTGTTATCGATTTAGTTAAAATGAAAGCAATCCACTGGAATTATAGTGATCAAGGCGTCACTTTCGTTTATGAAGATATTCCAGTAAACTTACAAGCTCAAGCTGAAGAGTGGCATGGTAAGCTAATTGAAGCTGCGTCTGAAGCATCAGACGAGTTGATGGAAAAATATTTTGGTGGCGAAGAGCTGTCAGAAAAAGAGATCAAACAAGCATTGCGTAAGCGCGTATTGAATAATGAAATTATTTTGGTTACGTGCGGTTCAGCCTTTAAAAATAAAGGTGTACAAGCAATGCTGGATGCGGTTATTGAATATTTACCCGCACCTACTGATATTCCGGCAATTAATGGTGTTTTAACCGATGGTAAAAATACACTAGCAGAACGCCATGCAAGTGATGATGAGCCTTTTTCAGCATTAGCATTCAAAATTGCAACTGACCCATTTGTTGGTAATTTGACTTTCTTCCGGGTTTACTCTGGTGTAGTTAATTCAGGGGATAGCGTTCTTAACCCAGTTAAAGATAAAAAAGAGCGTTTTGGTCGTATCGTTCAGATGCATGCTAATAAACGTGAAGAAATTAAAGAAGTCCGAGCGGGTGACATTGCTGCCGCTATCGGCCTCAAAGATGTGACTACCGGTGATACGCTATGTGCTATGGATGCCCCAATTATTTTAGAGCGTATCGAATTTCCACAGCCTGTTATCTCGGTTGCTATTGAACCTAAAACTAAAGCTGACCAAGAAAAAATGGGTATTGCTTTAGGTCGTTTGGCTCAAGAAGATCCATCCTTCCGCGTTTCAACAGATGAAGAATCTGGTCAGACAATTATTGCGGGTATGGGGGAATTGCATCTGGAAGTATTGGTTGACCGTATGCGTCGTGAATTTAAAGTTGAAGCGAACGTTGGTAAACCACAAGTAGCATACCGTGAGACTATTCGTAAGTCTGTTGAGCAGGAAGGTAAGTTTGTTCGTCAGTCTGGTGGTCGTGGTCAATTTGGTCATGTATGGATACGCGTTGAACCTTTGGAAGCAGGCCATGAAATTGGTTATGAATTCCACAACGAAATCGTTGGTGGCGTTGTACCTAAAGAATACATACCTGCGGTGGATAAAGGCGTTCAAGAACAGATGAAAAATGGTGTTCTGGCGGGCTACCCCATTGTTGATGTCAAAGTGGCATTGTATGATGGTTCCTATCATGAGGTTGATTCCTCGGAAATGGCATTCAAAATTGCAGGTTCTATGGCTTTCAAAGAAGCTTTCATGAAAGCAGGTCCAGTTTTACTGGAGCCAATCATGAAAGTTGAAGTTGAAACGCCTGAAGACTATATGGGTGACGTAATTGGTGACCTGAACCGTCGTCGTGGTATGATTGAAGGTATGGAAGATACAGCAACTGGTAAAACAGTTCGTGCTCAAGTACCATTATCAAAAATGTTTGGTTATGCCACAGATCTGCGTTCACAAACTCAAGGTCGTGCTTCTTACTCAATAGAATTTTTGAAGTACAATGAAGCACCAACCAATATTGCTCAAGCAATTATTGAAGCTCGTAAAGCTACGTAATTGGGTTTCGGTTTAACTATTTAATCTGGTTCTCTCCTATTGTTTCAGAGAACTCTATAACGAATAGAGTCGTGTCTAAAGAAAAATTTGAACGTAAAAAACCGCACGTTAACGTTGGTACAATCGGCCACGTTGACCATGGTAAAACAACTTTAACTGCTGCAATCACCACCGTATTAGCGAAAACTTATGGCGGTAGTGCACGTGCATTTGATCAAATTGATAATGCACCGGAAGAAAAAGCGCGCGGTATCACAATTTCTACCTCTCACGTAGAATATGATACGCCAACCCGCCATTATGCCCACGTTGATTGCCCAGGCCACGCAGATTATATAAAAAACATGATCACCGGTGCGGCACAAATGGTCGGCGCGATTTTAGTGGTTGCAGCAACAGATGGTCCAATGCCACAAACACGTGAGCATATCCTATTAGGTCGCCAGGTAGGTGTTCCTTACATCATCGTTTTCCTGAACAAATGTGATATGGTAGATGATAAAGAGCTGCTGGAATTGGTTGAAATGGAAGTGCGAGAGCTTCTTTCTCAGTATGATTTCCCAGGAGACAACACGCCGGTAATCAAAGGTTCAGCGTTGAAGGCGTTGGAAGGCGTTGCTGAGTGGGAAGAGAAAATTCTAGAGTTAGCGAAAGCATTAGATGACTACATCCCAGAGCCAGAGCGTGCGATAGATAAACCGTTCTTGTTGCCAATCGAAGACGTATTTTCGATCTCAGGCCGTGGAACCGCGTAGTAACAGGCCGTGTAGAGCGTGGTGTAGTTAAGGTTGGTGAAGAAATTGAAATCGTCGGAATTAAAGAGACGACCAAAACGACCTGTACGAGCGTAGAAATGTTCCGCAAACTGCTGGACGAAGGTCGTGCAGGTGAAAACGTAGGTGTATTATTACGTGGTACCAAGCGTGAAGATGTAGAGCGAGAGCGTGGTCAAGTATTAGCAAAACCAGGTTCAATCAATCCGCATACTCAATTTGAATCAGAAGTATATATTTTGAGCAAAGACGAGGGCGGTCGCCACACGCCATTCTTTAAAGGTTACCGTCCACAGTTTTATTTTAGAACGAC
>NZ_CACTIE010000170.1 GCF_902713415.1 Arsenophonus endosymbiont of Bemisia tabaci Q2 | reverse complement strand
GTCATCATCAATGCGGGGCATATGGTGAAATATTTTCCTACCTATTCGCCAGATCTTAATCCAATTGAACATAAATGGGCACAAGCTAAATGCAAAAAAAGCGCGCTCAGATGCGACACAGATATTTTGTTCGCACTCAATATGGTGTAATCAAAATTAAGTCGCTTAGCTATAAGTGGACAAAAATCAACAGATTTAGACTTACTTTTAATATATTAAATTTTACTTGTTAATCATAATTTGCTTACTATTTTTTATCTTTAAAGAAGGCATTAATATGATAGGACAAGTCACGAATCATCAACCGTTTGTTACTAAAACTGGTCGTATTGAAGATTTGTTTTACTGCCATTTAAATATCCATACGAACAATGTTCTGGCAGAAATATTAAACAATAAGGTAAAAGCTCGATTGAATTATATCATTGTAAAAAACAACGAAATGTTTGGTTTTAATTATTACCAGCAAAATCCATATGAAGAAAAAATATTGCTGGAAAGTAGAAAAGGTTATTGTGGTGAATGTTGCGATGAAGTATTAAAACATATTAATAATAATTATTATGAAAAAGTTAATCCAAAAAAAGAACACTTTTTTGTTTTAAGTAAGCATCAAGCTGAAATTATTGAACCATCTTATAAGAAAATATTTTTTAACGCAAATGCATTAGAAATGGAGTTTGATAAAATCAATGACATTCTAAAATATTTCCTGATGTCTTTGTTGGTAATAATAATGATTTTAATAATATGATAATGCTAATTTGTGATATTTTAAGCATTAGTAAACCACAGACCCTTCAATACTCTAATATATCAGATACAACGCGCCAATCGGATGATAAATATATGTTTCGACGAGAAGCAACCTCAAAGCCCAAAAGCATAATTTACTAAACTCACTTTGTTTAACGGGTAATTAAAACATCGTTGGAAAATCTGAGCTACATCGCTTTCCTTTGGTAAAAATAGTTATTCTAATTCATGGTCATGCTCACAGGTCGCTGATAGACTTTATCAATCTATTATGGCTATCATTAATAAAGATATTGCATGAATTTACTAAAATCGTTAGCAGCGATAAGCTCTATGACTATGTTTTCCCGCATCTTAGGATTCATTCGTGATGCGATTATCGCGCGTTTTTTTGGTGCTGGAGCGTCGACAGACGCTTTTTTTGTTGCTTTTCGATTACCAAATCTTTTGCGCCGAATTTTTGCCGAAGGCGCATTTTCCCAAGCATTTGTTCCTATCTTAGCAGAATATAAAAACCAGCAAGGTGATGAGGCTACTCGCACTTTTATTGCGTATGTTTGCGGTTTATTAACATTAATTTTGGCCATCATTACATTGGCAGGAATATTAGCGGCACCATGGATTATTTATATTACGGCCCCCGGTTTTACTGATACACCGGATAAATTTGATTTAACCCTTCGTTTATTGAGAATCACTTTTCCTTATATTTTATTGATCTCTTTAGTATCGTTGGCTGGTGCTATTTTAAATACTTGGAACCGTTTTTCTGTTCCTGCTTTTGCGCCTACTTTACTTAATATCAGTATGATTATATCAATACTGTTGTTGGCGCCATATTGTGAACCACCTATTATAGCGTTAGGGTGGGGAGTTTTTGCCGGTGGTATTTTACAGTTGCTGTATCAATTACCTTATTTACAAAAAATTGGCATGTTAGTTTTACCGCGTATCTCTTTTCGTAATAGCGGCGTTTGGCGAGTACTGAAGTTAATGGGGCCGGTGATTATTGGTGTTTCTGTAAGCCAGATTTCATTAATTATTAATACTATTTTTGCCTCATTTTTACAATCAGGCTCTGTCTCGTGGATCTATTATGCTGACCGATTGATGGAGCTCCCTACTGGTGTTTTAGGAGTGGCACTTGGTACTATCTTATTACCTTCGCTGGCGAAGAGTTTTTTAACCGGTAATCATAAAGAATATCAGCGCCTAATGGACTGGGGGTTACGCCTTTGCTTTTTATTAGCGCTACCCTGTGCGATTGCGCTGGCTATTCTAGCCGAACCGTTGACAGTATCGCTTTTTCAGTATGGCAATTTTACTGCCTACGATGCGGTAATGACTCAACAGGCATTAATTGCTTACTCTGTTGGTTTAATGGGTTTAATTATCGTTAAGGTATTAGCGTCAGGATTCTATTCGAGACAGGATATTAAAACACCGGTTAAAATCGCGATTATTACTTTAATTTTGACACAACTAATGAACCTTGCCTTTATTGGTTCGATCAAACATGCAGGATTGGCCTTATCAATTGGCTTAGCGGCATGCTTTAATGCTTTGATGCTGTATTGGCAGTTACGTCGCCAGGCAATTTTTTCTCCCTTAGCTGGTTGGGGAAAATTTTTGCTCAAGTTAATCGCCGCTTTAATTGTTATGGTAGCGGTATTGTTGTTGCTATTAAATTTTATGCCGCCATGGGAGCAGGGAAATATGCTGATGCGTATCACGCGGTTTTTACTGGTGGTTTTTGCCGGTGCAATGAGTTACTTCGCTGCGTTGTTTATTTTTGGTTTTCGTTTGCGAGATTTTTCACAGCGGGCTATTTAATACAAATAAATCTGGTTAGGTCATCATTTTTTGGATGAAAAAGCGTAACCGCGTTTTTTCATTACCAATCGGAGCAGGCTGACTGGACTTTACAATTTGAAAACGGTATTGGGAATAAACAGCACTGGTGCGTCCGAGTGGCCTCGAACCACCGACCCCCACCATGTCAAGGTGGTGCTCTAACCAACTGAGCTACGGACGCAATAAAAATTCCTATGGCGATAATGTGGAAGCGAATATTAACGGGCAGTTGCCATTCTGGCAAGGGAAAAAATGCAATTTTACGTCTAACTGCTCGTATTTAATGCTATTTAGCATAAAAGCGCAATTTTTCATTTTTTATACCTTATACGCGTTTGACAACATAGCTATCGAGTGGAATGTCGTAATACAAATTCGTTTGGCTGACGTTGAAGCCATAATATGCGAGAAAGTATCATGATAGCTGATGCCGTTAAGCCAATAATAAAACCGATCCAAAAACCTTTTGGTCCCAGATGCGGCAAAATAAAGTCAGTTAAACCAAGTTGATAACCTGTTGGTAGGCCGAGGAGCCAGTAAGCGATGAAAGTGATAAAGAAAATTGAACGGGTATCTTTATAACCGCGTAATATACCTGCGCCAATGACTTGAATAGCATCGAAAATCTGATAGATAGCAGCGAATAACATCAATTGTGAAGCCAATAGGACGACTTCCGGATTGCGATTATACATTAATGCGATCTTCTCTCTAAGTGACACTGTCACAATTGCGGTGCAGCAAGCTATAGCTAAGCGACTTAATTTTGATGACATTATTTATATGAGCTATTCAATTGATTTTAGACGTAAAGTGATATTTACGATGGAAGAAGAAGGGTTGAGTATCCGAGAAATAGCGAAGCAATTTCGGATTGGCTCTGCATCTGTATCGCGTTGGATTAATCAAATAGAGCCAAAAGCATCGACTACGCGTCAGCGAAAAATCGATAAATCCGAGTTGATAAAAAATGTTGAACAATATAGCTAAGCATCTTAATTTTGATTACAAAATATATGTTTTTCTCCAATATAAATTTACTGATATAGAGTAATTACTTGTAATCATTTTAAAGTCGCCCAGCTATATCCAGATGCTTACCAAAAGAGCTTGCAGAGCGTTTTGGCGTTTGTCAGAAGGCCATTTGGCAAGCTCTTAAAAAAATGTGATTGACCTATAAAAAACTCTAGGTCATCCGAAAGCCGACGAAAACACTTGACAAACGTTTCAACAAAAAACAACAGTATGAAAAAGAAGACAAGCATATTGTTTTTATTGATGAATGTGGTTTTTCACACGATACCCAGGGGACTTACGGCTATTCCCCGAAAGGTCAATGGTGTGTTGGCCTCAAGAACTAAGGCGCTAAAGGAAGAACAAATGTTATCGGCGCTTTATTGGGCATAACGCTGTTTGCTATCGGATTATTTCATATCAATATTAACAGCGATGTTTTCTATGCATGGGTCACCCAAGTCCTTATCCCAGTACTTCCTAAAAACAGTGTAATCATGATGGATAATGCAACTTTTCACAAGAAACGCAGTATTGAACAAGTCATCATCGATGCGGGGCATATGGTGGAATATTTGCCTACCTATTCGCCAGATCTTAATCCAATTGAATATAAATGGGCACAAGCTAAATGCAAAAAAAGAGCGCTCGGATGCGACATAGATATTTTTTTCGCACTCAATATGGTGTAATCAAAATTAAGTCGATTAGCTATACCATTAAACCTACCATAATGCTGGTATAGGCGGATATTTCTGCTTTTTCCGTTGAAGCGCTACCTAAATTATAACCGACCCGAATCGTTGCTGCGATACCAAGAGAAATAGGAAACATAAACATTAACGAACTAAAATTTAATGCTACATGGTGTCCTGCGACAGCGATAATACTTAATGGAGCGACCAGTAAGGCGAAAATAGCAAAAAAAGTGACTTCGAAGAAATAGGCTAGACCAAAATAGGTAAACCTAACGCGAGCAGGCGCTTTAATAAAGAGAAGTCAGGTAATGCAAACTGTTTATTAGCACGGATATCACGTTGTGAAGGAGTATGGCGTATATACCAGCGCATCAAAAGAAACATAGCCCGATATAACCGAGGCAGTGGCTATACCACAGCCGAGGCCACCAAGAGCTGGTGCCCCCAAATGTCCATAGATAAAAATATAGTTGATAGGTATGTTAATAAATAAACCAAGGAAACCAATAAACATGCCGGGTTTTTTTAGATAACCCATCGCACTGACTACGTAAAACTTGATAAAAAAGATAACCTAGTGCTCGCCACATAATAGCACGCAGAAACCGCACCGCTTTATTTGCCAGTTCAGGATCAATATTAGGCATATTATAGCTGGGCGACTTGTAAAATGATTACAAGTAATTACTCTATATGAGTAAATTTATATTGGATAAAAACATATATTTTGTAGTCAAAATTAAGACGCTTAGCTATATTTATAATATGGTGAGCATTATACATAACAGCCATGACCAAAAGTAATAAAAAGAAAGCTAGCCATAAGCCTTGTTGTATATGATTGTCGATAATTTGGCGTCGGCCTGAACCATTTAATTCCGCTACCACTGGTGTTAAAGCCATTAATAAGCCGTGGCCAAACAAAATAGCAGGTAACCAGATAGCCGTTCCTAGCGCAACGGCTGAGATATTTATTTCACTGACTTTGCCAGCCCATTACTGTATCGACAAAACCCAATTCCGGTTTGTGAGAATTGAGCAAGAATAATTGGAATATCTAATGCTAATAGGCTGTGTTCCCCTTTAAAATATTTATTCACCCACCATATATCCTATTGAAAATAAATAAAAAACGAAAAGAATTGAACCCTTAAAAATTTGCTTATTGTATCGATTTGGTGAAGTTATAGCTATAAATAGATAGAAACCTGCCATATTTATTGTTTCTAGAGTGCTTATCTAGCATAACTAGCGTAGAATGAGTTTTAATCTTTTATTAAAATTAGGAACTCAATATATGTATACAGGCATTGTGAAAGGAAAAGGAACACTAGTTGCGGTGGAAGATAGCGTTAATTTTCGTACTTATACTGTCCAATTTCCCACTGAATTACTCGCAGATTTAGAAACAGGTGCTTCTATTGCTAATAATGGATGCTGTTTAACTGTTACCCATATTGATGGCGATAAGGTGAGTTTTGATTTAATGAAGGAGACTTTGCGACTGACAAACTTAGGCAGTTTAAAATTAGGCGATATGATTAATTTAGAAAGATCAGCAAAATATGGTGATGAAATTGGTGGCCATGTTATGTCGGGTCACATCATTACTACTGCCGAAGTAGCCAAAATTTTTAAAGCTGAAAATAATCTCCAAATTTG
The DNA here is from genome assembly GCF_902713415.1 of Arsenophonus endosymbiont of Bemisia tabaci Q2. Lineage (GTDB taxonomy): Bacteria > Pseudomonadota > Gammaproteobacteria > Enterobacterales > Enterobacteriaceae > Arsenophonus. Next base: position 993 of record NZ_CACTIE010000170.1, on the reverse strand, counting down.
GTTTTATGTGCATGATAAACAATTAATGAAATATATTTTGCATAAGGGCTTTATCGGCGTTGATGGAATTAGCTTAACTGTAGGAGATGTGGTCAATAATCGTTTTTGTGTCCATCTGATCCCGGAAACCATTGCGCGCACCACAATTGCAGAAAAGCGTCTTGGAGAAAAGGTTAATATTGAAATTGATGCCCATACCCAAGCGGTAGTTAATACTGTGGAGCAAGTGATGGCCCAAAAAATATAATCATAGAGCGTGTTTTAAATAGTCGTCACGCTATTTTAATTAGGTTAAGTAATAGCTAAAAGAAGAAACAGGATTTGATGAACAATCGACCAAGGTTTCTTCTTATTAGAAAAGTGTTAATGTCAAAAGTGGTTTCCTATGTCTAATTTACTTATCTGTACTAAATGATATCTGCAAATAAGCTCTTCGATAAACATCAAATCGCGTCACTCAAAATGGTTAGCCAAGACAAATTGGCTAATTGTTTTATCTTTCCTTTCCTGGCTCAGGCTATTGCTCATTCAAAAGCGTCCTTATAGAAGAAGTATGACTGAGCTATTGAATAAAATTGTCAAATGACTGCTATTTCATTTTCTCCATAACCAATTGATAGTGATTATAAATTCCCTCATTCAGTAAGCTAATGCAAAAAAACCAATAGAATTTATCATTGAGATAGAAAACCATAAGCAACGCTAATGACAACAGTGTGACAAAAAGAAAAACAAGAATTTAAAAAGGTAACGTGAACGCATTCAGCAACGGATACCAAAGTGGTGTGGTTTTATCATAATTTTGAGTTATAGCGTGAACATTTTAATCTATAGCTAAGCGACTTAATTTTGATGACATTATTTATATGAGCTATTCAATTGATTTTAGAAGTAAAGTGATATTTACGATGGAAGAAGGGTTGAGTATCCGAGAAACAGCGAAGCAATTTCGGATTGGCTCTGCATCTTTATCGCGTTGGATTAATCAAATAG
>NZ_CACTIE010000169.1 GCF_902713415.1 Arsenophonus endosymbiont of Bemisia tabaci Q2 | reverse complement strand
CAAGAAACAGAGTATTCAACAAGTCATCATCGATGCGGGCCATATGGTGGAATATTTGCCTACCTATTCGCCAGATCTTAATCCAATTGAACATAAATGGACACAAGCTAAATGCAAAAAAAGAGCGCTCGGATGTGACACAGATATTTTGTTCGCACTCAATATGGGTGTAATCAAAATTAAGTCGCTTAGCTATATATAAAATATTCAATCTATCTAAATTATAATCATTTAAATAGATTTACTAATTATGCACAACATCACTGACTTATAGGGTTATATTACTATCCGCGACTGTAGCTAAAAACAATTTTTTGCAAAGCCATATAACCATAAAAAACCAGTCTATAAAATAGACTGGTTATATAATATGTAACGCTATTAAATAGAATATTTATGCATCCTGCATTATCAGCTTCCTGCTGAATGTATCTTCCTACTATTTACGAGGCAGTAATTTGTAAGCACTAATACTTATCATTCGTTATCCCTAACACTACCTTTCTTATTCCTCTATATTATTAAACATTTAATAATTTCAAAGTTAAAAAATAAACTAATATTCACTATTTATTATTAGTAACAATGACTAAATTTATTTCGCGCAATAAAAGCCGGTTAAGTCATTTCCATTTCCTATTTCGATTTATGGCAGATTTGATAAATGCTAACTTATCGGCGGGCATAAGAATGTCGGATTTATCTGAGGAACACAAGAATAAAAAATAGTTTTTAATCATTTTTTTTCGATAATAACAGGATATTTTTTATCCTACTGAAAAATAAAATATTTAATCTCGTTTCATGGGTTAAAAAGCAATAAACACAGATATAACTTACATAAGTTGTAAGTTATATCTCAAAAAAAATAAGTAAATATCTTAATCACATTGCTTTTTAGTTACAGGAGTAAGTTGTTGTAAAAATTCAATCAGACTAGCAGCTAAGACGCGACGTGTTGTTTGACCTAATGTTTCTAATATAATTTGGCCATTAATATTATCTACGGGAATAATTTCAAATTCAGAATCTAAACTTGTAATAAAGAGAGTTGGGGTCAATCTACCTCTTTTTTGTGTAATTAAATGCCCAATTAAGTTTTCTTGTAAACGAATAAAATCGGTCATATTTCATACTTGAATTAAATCAAGTTGTTGATCTTAAAATTTTACTT
>NZ_CACTIE010000168.1 GCF_902713415.1 Arsenophonus endosymbiont of Bemisia tabaci Q2 | reverse complement strand
GCGACTTTAAAATGATTACAAGTAATTACTCTATATCAGTAAATTTATATTGGAAAAAAACATATATTTTGTAATCAAAATTAAGACGCTTAGCTATATCACTTTACGTCTAAAATCAATTGAATAGCTGATATAAATAATGCCATCAAAATTAAGTCGCTTAGCTATATTATCCAAAATTACTTGATTTAATTCACCATTTTTAGCCTGCAAAACACCGCAAGCGTGGCTAGACAAAGCTAGTCAACCAGAAAACTTAGCGATTATTTTATGCGATCACCTGTTGTGTGAACTAAAAGCCGCGCAAAGTGCTATCCTACTGTTGCGAAAATATGCCGTTGATGAAAAGAGCAGTGATACACTCTTAGAATGGTTACAACCTTTCGACGATTTTGCTTATAAGAAAATTGGCAATATTGATACCCTTAAAGGAAAAAATCAGTTATCCAAATCGATCCGAGGAAAGAAAAAACAAGCTATAGCCAATATCTAATTGATAAAATCCTCTTATTAATTAAAGAGGAACTCCACCATTTTTATCAAGTGCTGGAAATCATGACGGAAAGAGATATCAAACTATCAGTGCCGGTCATTATGCTAAGGGTTTATTTAGTCATGTTAGCCATCATGAACCGAACACCATTAATTGATAAACTGATCATTGGCGCTTATATCGAAGCGCGCTCTTGCAAGCGTTTTGCTAAACTCGCGCCTCATCTTGAAACATCCTTAGCTAAATTCTATATTTCACTACTCAGATCAGAATCTCGCCACTATCATATCAAGATTATTTAGTTTTAGCACAAGCTATTTCTAGCGAAAATATTCAGCAGTGGATCGAATATTTTGCTAGCATCGAGGCTGAATTGATCGAAAGGCCGGATAGCGGTTTTAAATTTCATAGTGGCGTTCCCCCCTGATATCAAAAAAAAGGTGGGTTTTCCTCCCACCTTATTAATATTAACGATATTGCAAAGATATTAGGTCTTAAATAAAGATTTCATACTAAGACATTGATTATGAAAAACATCTTTTAATCAGCGCAAACCTTCAACCTGTATCTGACGAACACGTTCTCTAGTAAGACCAATCTCTGGCCCTACCTCTTCTAACGTTTCCGATTCATAACCTAATAAACCAAAGCGGCGTGCTAATACTTCACGCTGTTTTGCATTAAGTTCAAACAGCCATTTAACAATACTTTCTTTCATATTGTTAGCTTGGATAGTTCCTTCTCGCCCTGAATCGTTATCATCAGATAACACATCAAGTAACGCTTTATCTGAATCACCACCGATTGGTGTATCAACAGAAGAGATCCGCTCATTTAGCGGCAACATCCGGCTAACATCATCGACCGGTTTGTCTAAGCGTTCTGCAATTTCTTCGGCGGCTTGGCTCATGATCAAGTTTTTGAGTCAATTCTCTTGCAATACGCAAATAAACATTTAACTCTTTAACGATATGAATCGGTAAGCGGATAGTACGCGTCTGATTCATAATTGCTCGTTCAATAGTTTGGCGGATCCACCATGTTGCATAAGTTGAAAAACGAAAACCCTTTTCCGCATCAAATTTTTCAACCGCCCGAATTAATTCAAGATTGCCTTCTTCTATCAGATCCAGTAGGGCAAGAGCACGATTACTATAGCGACAACAAACTTTTACAACCAAACGTAAATTACTTTCAATCATACGCTGACGTGATGCTGCATTACCACGTAAAGCGCGCCTCGCATAAAATACTTCTTCTTCCGCTGTCAGGAGAGGTGAATATCCAATCTCACCAAGATAAAGCTGAGTTGCATCTAGAACACGTTGATTAATATTCTGAAATATATCTGAATTATTATCTTGCTTTAAATTTAAGTCCCCTGCTTTTAGCAAGCTTTCATCGAAAGCTTCCGCATCCATGCTACTTTTGTCTAAATCGTCATATATAACTCGTTAACTTTTAGCGAATTTTGCCTTATAAGTCACTCTTACCCTTGATAATGCGGACAGCATTGACAAGCAATCTGTCCAAGTTATCGTTGCGAAAGATAAGGCAACGGGTTTACTGATTTTCCCTTGTAACGAATTTCAAAATGTAATCTTACTGAGCTTGTACCAGTGCTACCCATAGTGCCAATCTTTTGCCCTGCCTGAACCTCCTGTTGATCACGAACTAATATAGTATCATTGTGAGCATAGGCACTCAGATAGTCATCGTTATGTTTTATTATTATAAGATTTCCATATCCACGTAATGCATTTCCAGAATAAACCACTTTTCCTGCTGTAGTTGCAAAAATAGGTTGACCGCGCGATCCGGCAATATCAACACCTTTATTTTCGCTCTTAACATCAGAGAAAGATTCAATCACTTTCACTTCGGCCGGCCAGCGCCACTTACCTACTGTATTGACTACGCTGTTACTATTTAAGCCCGAAGATGCTGTTGTTGCAGGCGGCATAGAAGGTGTTAGTGGCTTGGACGCTCTCGGTAACATCTTTCCTGAATTTTGCTCACTAACACATGAAGCATACGCATTAGTTGACTGAGAATCAACATTTGTATTGTTAGTATTCGGAGTACGATTAGCAACTACCATTTCTGAGTCGGTAGAACTACTACCAATATTAAGTACTTGCCCAATATTTAAACTATAAGGTTCTGCAATTTTATTACGTTGCGCTAGATCACGATAATCATTGCCTGTTATCCAAGCAATATAAAACAGCGTATCACCTCGTTTAACAGTATAAGTCTTACCACTATAGCTTCCTTTTTGGATATTATCATAATTTCGGTTATAAATTATTCGGCCATTGTTGCTAGTCTTAGGTGCTGGTATCACTGACTGATATACCGGCTTTTTTATACTATTATTTTGATTACTAGCAGAAATATTTTTAGGAGAAGAGGGTATTGGCGTATTTTTTGATGATGTATTGACAGCAGGATAAGTATCAATTGGGTGGCTACTATCTTGGACACTACTAATTGGCGCTGCTAGATCATATGGTGTCGAGCACCCTATTAACATTGTGCCTGTTATTATACAGATAGTTGCCCATCGAATCGTAAATTTTGGGCTGTTAAATTTCATACTTCTTCTCCCGTGAAGATAAATCTTGAATAAAAATCGGATAATGTAAGTCACGATCGACAATTTATCGCAATAGCTAAATAATAAATTATTATGCTTATTAAAGCAGAGATTAATAAAACCTTAAATTATCTATCGCTAAAATATTACCTATTTCATGCCAAACTTCCAGGAATTAAAGGAACAAATCGCACTGACTCTACCGTTGTAGCATGAAAATCATTACCCTCACGTTTAATGACTTTTAATATCTGTTTTTTCTTACCGACAGGTAAGACCATGCGGCCACCATCTTTCAATTGTTGAAGCAAAACGAGTGGGAGTTCTGCCGGCGTCGCAGTGACAATGATTCCATCAAAAGGCCCCTTTGAAGACCATCCCATCCAGCCATCTCCATGACGGGTTGAAATATTATGGAGATCAAGTTGTTTTAATCTACGTTTAGCATTCCATTGTAGCCCCTTGATCCGTTCTACCGAAAAACCCGCGCGACAAGATGAGCTAAAATGGCTGTTTGATAACCCGACCCTGTGCCTATCTCTAAAACATGATCCGAAGGAGAAAGCCTAAGTAATTCTGTCATCCGAGAAACAATATAAAGTTGCGAAATAGTCTGAGAAAAACCTATAGGTAAACGCTCACGAGGAACTTTTGCAATAGCTCCTAATAGACCTTCATCTTTAATGTCTTGATGGCGTAGTTGTGTCAATAAATCTCTCATTGACCGTTTTAGCATTCCTCACTTGCTTCTGCTTTTAATAAGCAATCTTTAACAACTTGCTGATCTTTATAAGCGGTTAAATCCACTTGTAATGGCGTAATAGAAACATAACCGGCCGCTACTGCAGCAAAATCAGTATCTGGACCCGCATCAGATATTCCTCCAACTGGCCCTAACCAATAGACCGTATCGCCCCTTGGATCTTTAGATGGATCAACTTGTTGAGGTGCATGACGACTACCACAGCGTGTCACTTTGTAACCTTTAATTTCCGATAAAGGAATATCAGGAACATTAATATTAAGAATATTACCCGCTTTTAATGGCGTTTTCTGTAATAATTTTAATAAATGACAAGTTACTTCTGCTGCTGTTTGGAAGTGTGTTTCACCATTCAATGAAACCGCAAGTGCGGGTAAACCAAGATGACGTCCTTCTGTCGCCGCTGCAACGGTACCTGAATAAATAACATCGTCACCCAGGTTGGGGCCATGATTAATACCCGAAACGACGATTTCAGGAGAGGGTTGAATAAGCTGATTAACGCCTAAATAAACACAATCCGTTGGCGTTCCCTGTACTGAGATATCGCCATTGGCTAACTTAGCTATTCGTAATGGTTTATGAAGTGTTAATGCGTTTGATGCCCCACTTCGGTTTCTATCAGGTGCAACAACCTGAATGAAATAATGTTTACGTAATGCAGTAGCAAGCGTTTGGATGCCAGTTGCTGTTACACCATCATCATTACTTAGCAATATCCTTAGCATTATTGTATCTCGTTGATTTATATTGAACGTTATATTAAGAACTAGGCTATTTTATCCAACTTTTATCATCTATGATAAAAAAGATTATGGGTTGAAAATAGCGTCAATAATAGATTACAGCAAGAATATCATTAAGTAACAATAAAACACATCAAATTACGATAGAAAAATGAAGTTCTAATATTAGTAGATGTGAATGTAATAAAATAACAATATGATTTTGTGTTTTTTAACAACTACCTGAAAATAATAAAATATCTAATTACAATTATCATTTTTAAATAACATAAATAAGATACGCCAAAATAATATCCAGTGAAAATACTATCTTAATCAAATATCTAACTAGCAATACATCAATCAATAAAAAAATTTCTAATAAATATTAAAAATGTATAAAGAGTTGTTGACTAAATACTATCAACACTACCAGTCAATAACGAAAGAAATAAACAAGTTAACTTTTATAACAACAGAAATACACTCAAATGTATTAACCGCTAATTTTTGTGGGAATTTGTCAGTTGAATTTTAATATTTTTACTTAATCTTAAAATCAATAGGAAAATTTTGTGCTATTTTCAGCCCTTTATTTTGGCGCAGTTAACAACAGCATTTATCAATTAAAAAAAACAATCGGTTACATCTGACGGATAATAGCAAAATAAAAATTTTGCCTTAATGGCGATTATTACAAAAGAATAGTTAATACCTTTTAAAATAAACTGAAAAAATAATTGTTAAATTTTAAATATTATTATATTTATATAATAATATTTATCATCAACAACATTATTTTTAACCGAATACTATTCAAAAATATCAATAATATTTTCAGTAGATTGATTAATTAATTCTCGTATCACACTGCTGGCAAAACTACTCTTAGGTAATGAAAAAGACAATTTCAAGGTTTTCTGCTCTAACCATTTCCAATGCATATTACTGGGAACAACAATGATCGCTCGTCGAACCAACTTTGTTCGTTCAGCTTCCAGCAGCGGCAATAAAACAGAAAAATGAGTTAAGCACTGGTGTTCAAACAGTTTATAGCTAAGCGTCTTCATTTTGATTATAAAACATATGTTTTTCTCCAATATAAATTTACTGATATAGAGTAATTACTTGTAATCATTTTAAAGTCGCCCAGCTATAGCTTTTGATTGAGTTCCTAATTCTTTTTCGCCATATAGCGGAGCGGTAATTTGAAT
>NZ_CACTIE010000167.1 GCF_902713415.1 Arsenophonus endosymbiont of Bemisia tabaci Q2 | reverse complement strand
CTATATCTTAATCCTAGCGATATTGCTAGCTTATCTATTAAGGTTGCCACAAATCGATGGGGAAAAAATTTAACCCAATTTATTATTTAACTAATAATATAGCTAGTGAATTTAAATTTGAGGTTCATAATAATATTTTTTGCATAATTTCCTGATAAACGAGACTTAATTTCTGAAGATCAGCAACACTAACACATTCATCAACTTTATGAATGGTTGCATTTAAAGGGCCTAATTCAACAATTTGTGCCCCCATTTTAGCAATAAAGCGGCCATCAGATGTTCCTCCATCAGTTGATAACTGAGGTTGATAGCCGCAATATTGTTCTATCACCTGGCTGACAATATTAATTAATTTACCTTTTTCTGTTAAAAATGGATGGCCGGATAATGACCACTCAATTTTATAATCGAGTTGATATTTTTCTAGTATTGCTTCAACTTGGTGGCGAATTTGTTGCTCGGTGAGTTCGTTGCTAAAGCGAAAATTGAATTGTATGACTAACTGGCCAGGAATAATATTGTTACTACCAGTACCAGCATGAATATTGGAAATCTGCATGCTGGTGGAAGGAAAATAAGCATTCCCTGCATCCCATTTTTTATTAACTAGTTCATGTAAAAAAGCTAATGAACTATGTATTGGATTATTGGCTAAATGGGGGTAAGCAATGTGCCCTTGCGTTCCTTCGATGGTGAGTTTGGCAGTGAGTGATCCTCGACGACCATTTTTGATAATATCACCAATTTTAATCTGGCTAGATGGTTCACCAGCTACGCAATAATCAATTTGTTCATTGCGTATCATTAATTCATCAACCACTTTTACCGTTCCGTTAGTGGTTTTAGCCTCTTCGTCAGAGGTAATTAAGAAGGCCAATCGGCCAGAATGGTTGGGAAAATCGCTAATAAATCTTTCGGCGGCAATAATCATTGCCGCAAGGGAACCTTTCATATCGGCTGCTCCTCGGCCATAGAGCAGTCCGTTATTTAATGTTGGTGTAAAGGGAGGATAACGCCAATTGTCAGTTGCACCTGGTGGAACAACATCGGTATGTCCAGAAAAAGCTAGCGTTTCACCTTGTTTGCCATGATATGCCCATAGATTGGTGGTATCGTCAAAGGGCATGACTTCGATTGAAAAACCAACTTTTTTCAATCGATTAATTAAAATTATTTGACAGCCATTATCATCGGGGCTAACAGAGGGTTGTTGAATAAGTTGTTGCGCAAGCTTAAGAACAGGACAAATCATAGTTAGCCTCTGTGATGAATAAATTGTTGGTATTGGTCTATAGAAAAACCGAGTAGATACTGGTTACCAGTAGTTGTTAATAATGGGCGTTTAATAATTGCTGGATATTTTAACATTAACTCTTTAGCACTAGCGACATCAATAATATTCGCTTTTTGCTTATCGGACAATTTTTCCAGGTTGTACCACGTTTATTGATCAAGACTTCCTAGCCTAAGTATTGAATAAAAATTTCGAGTAATTCAATTGATATCCCATCCGTGCGATAATCATGGAATTGATAGATTATATGATGATTATCCAGCCACTGACGTCCCTTTTTAATAGTATCACAATTTTTATATAAAGTATGTAACTTGCTGAAGTTCACATCATAATTTCTTTTTTTGATATGTAGCAAAGATCTCTATAATGCTGCAAAATGCGATAATAATCTATATAAGGCTACTATTAAGTAGAATACTTATTAAATTTATTAGAAATCGATTATAAAAAAATTCAATAAAATATATTCTACATCACATAAAATGATGTGTTAATTAAGCAATGCATATAAATATACTATGTGTTAGATGATGATGTTTTAATAAATCATTTCTTCATCCTTTAATGATATTTTATCTATGTTAAGTTTATTTAGCACGCATATAAACTAGGCTGGCTTCCAAGCGAGAACGCACATTAAGTTTTTTAGCAAATTACGAATATGTACCTTGACTGTTTCTTCAGAAATAAAAAGAGATTTAGATATTTCTCTATTTTTTAATCCATTAGCAATTTCACGTAATACTTCAAATTCACGTTTTTTTAATGAAGAAAGTGGATCTTGATATTGATGACGATTATTTAAATACTGATGAATTTGATTCCTAAAAACGGGTAACCCATTTGCAGCGCTTTTCAGGCTATTAAGTAACATATAGCTAAGCGACTTAATTTTGATTACAGCATATTGAGTGCCAACAAAATATCTGTGTCGCATCCGAGCGCTCTTTTTTTGCATTTAACTTGTGCCCATTTATGTTCAATTCAATTAAGATCTGGCGAATAGGTAGGCAAATATTCCACCATATGCCCCGCATCGATCATGACTTGTTGAA
>NZ_CACTIE010000166.1 GCF_902713415.1 Arsenophonus endosymbiont of Bemisia tabaci Q2 | reverse complement strand
AAATGGGCACAAGCTAAATGCAAAAAAGAGCGCTCGGATGCGACACAGATATTTTGTTCGGACTCAATATGGTGTAATCAAAATTAAGTCGCTTAGCTATACCACACTACCTGATACCCCCATAAGTATAAAAACATGGTGTATTTTTTTTGCTATCACGCATTATTAACTCCTTTAAAAATAAAGCAATATATAAAATGTTACTGATAATTTTCAGTTATAAAAAATAATATAATAAAATTTTGATAAGAATCTCAGTAAAGAAGGAGGCGTGAGCGGAAGTAAAATTTTTTATCGATTTTATTATCCTTAATTTAAATAGAAATAACTTATATTAATTCACCAGATAATCAAAATTAATAATCTTAATTTCTACTCAATATTTATTCCATTTTCCAATTAAGTATCAGTTTATCGCAACAGGAAATAAAAAAGCATTATTACAAAATAGTAAAATATATTATTTATTTTAGAACTATGCTAGATATCAAAAAGTATAAATATGATAATATCATTATTATAATGATCTTCACCTTAGGATAATTCATGACAAAGCAAGATCAGGAAAAAATACTGTCCCAGGCAAAAAAAATATGCCAAGCGCGTAATGTACGTTTAACACCCCAAAGAGAAGAGGTATTACGCCTTATAGCAGCCCAACCTTGTGCTATTAGTGCTTATGATTTGCTTGATTTACTTAGAATTTCTGAACCTCAAGCTAAACCACCAACTATTTATCGTGGCCTGGAGTTTCTCTTAGAGCAAGGTTTTATACACAAGATAGAATCAACAAATAGCTATGTGATTTGTCCTCATTTTGAGGATCCTAAACATACCTCAGTTATGCTAATTTGTGATAATTGCGGTAGTGTTGCCGAAAGTAATGGCCAAGCGGTAGAAACTGCTATTTTAAAATTAGCCAAACAGACTGGTTTCGAGTTGTCCCATACCGTTGTTGAAAGCCATGGGTTATGTTTACCCTGCAACAAAATTGAGAAAAACAGTGTCAAAGCTAAGCATTATTAGGCTTAAATAGTGATATAAAAGCCGGCAGCTCATACAACCGGCCTTTATTAAAAAAGCAATAAAAATTTAAAAATAGTTTTCTTAATACCTATCAATCAAAAAATCAAAAAAATAGGAAATAATATTATATTCAATAAATTAAGCTGAATTTACTTAAAAAATTAATTAGAAATAAAAGAGCTAAAAGTTTGGCTAAAATGAGTTACTACTACGAATAATACCAACAGCTAGTCCTTCAATAGTTAAGGTTTGTGTCCGAAAATCCACAATAATTGGCTGAAATTCAGGATTTTCAGCAATTAATTCAACTTTACTACCCACTTGCTTGAAGCGTTTAACCGTCACTTCATCATCAATACGCACTACAACGATTTGTCCATTATGTGCCTGCTGGGTTTTATGTACAGCAAGTAAATCCCCATCAATAATTCCAATATTTGTCATGGACATGCCATTAACACGCAATAAAAAATGAGCACTAGGTCTAAAAATAGTAGCATCAATCCGATAATGACTATCGATATGTTGTTGAGCAAGTAAAGGTTCTCCTGCCGCCACCCGACCAATAAGTGGTAATCCTTCATCCTCATGTTCTTCTTGCAGTAGCCGGATACCTCGAGACGCGCCAGAAACAATTTTTATCACCCCTTTTACGCGCCAACGCCTTTAAGTGTTCCTCTGCTGCATTTGGTGAACGAAAACCTAAACTTGATGCAATTTCAGCGCGTGTCGGCGGCATACCCGTTTGCGAAATGTGTTCACGCACTAGATCATAGACCTGCTGCTGCCTCAACGTTAATTCTTTCATTTCGCTCCCTATTTATTTTTATTCGCATCGACACATTGTCACTGTAATTATATACAAGTATATTAAGATTTAAAACCAATAAATGTGTAAAACCCTATTTTTTATAACTAGCTCACGAAATGATGATTATCAATTACAACTGACCAAATAAAAATTGCTAAACAAATTGAAATAAAAACCGCCGCCGAACCGATATTTTTCGCTTTAGCAGAAAGTTCATGCAATTCTGTACCAATTCGATCAACCACTGCTTCAATCGCACTATTTAATAATTTAACAATAGCTATCAATACCATTGAGCTAATAAGTAATAACCCTTCAATCCATTGCACATCAAGTAAAAAAGCCACAATAATGGCAATAATCACCATAATTGCTTCTTGTCTAAAAGCGGCTTCACTCTTCCAGGCTGCTCTTAACCCTTTCAGAGAATAACAAGTTGCTTTAATAATTCGGGTTAAGCCGGTTGTTTGATTTGCCATAAAATTTACTCTAGGTTTAGATAAATGTGGGATTTAATATAATTATTATATTTTAAACAGATATTAATTACTATTTCTGATATCCTTTGGTAGGATTCAAACAAGAGGCTATAGCTTATCTATGTCATTTTGGCGTAAAATTTACTATAATCTATTAGATTTACCAATGAAATTGTTGGTAAAAAGTAAGCTCATACCAGCAGATCCAATTAAAGAATTGCGTCTTGATACGACACATCCTTTTCTATATGTATTACCTTATCATTCTAAAACAGATTTATTTACCTTACGGCAACAATGTTGTTCTATTGGCTTACCTGATCCACTCGATCCGATTGAAATAAACGAAATTAAATTACCTGCCTATGTCTTTATCGATGATGGCCCGCGTGTATTTCGTTATTATTCGCCAGATCCACGTAAAGATTCAGTGAAAACATTTACTGCTTATCTTGATCTTCATTGCCATAATCCCGAGCTAAACATTCAGATGCTACCCGTATCAGTAATGTTCGGTCGAGCGCCTGGTCGAGAAGGCCACTCGCCAGCGCCTCCGTTACGTTTACTGAATGGTATCCAAAAATTCTTTGCCGTTATCTGGCTAGGACGTGACAGTTTTGTTCGTTTTTCTCCCACTGTCTCTTTACGTCAAATGGCTGGCGAATATGGTACTGATAAAATTATCGCTAATAAACTTGCCCGAGTAGCTCGAATTCACTATTCACGGCAACGATTAGCTGCGGTTGGCCCCAAACTCCCTGTACGCCACGATTTATTCAATAAACTGTTAACTTCAAAAGCGATAGAAAAAGCAGTTGAAGATGAAGCTAAAGCAAAAAAAATCTCCCTTGATAAGGCAAAACATAATGCGATTGCCATGATGGAAGAAATTGCCGCTAATTTTTCCTATGAAGCGATCCGCATTACTGACCGCGTACTTAGTTGGACATGGAATCGACTTTATCAAGGAATTAATGTGCAACACGCTGAACGTGTGCGCCAATTAGCACAAGATGGCCATGAAATTGTCTATATTCCTTCTCATCGTAGTCACATGGATTATCTATTATTATCTTATGTGCTTTATCATCAAGGTTTAGTTCCGCCTCATATCGCTGCCGGTATCAACCTTAATTTTTGGCCGGCCGGGCCAATTTTTCGTCACTTAGGTGCTTTTTTCATTCGTCGCTCTTTCAAAGGCAATAAACTTTACTCGACCATATTTCGTGAATATCTCAGCAAATTATTTGCGCGTGGTTACTCAATTGAATATTTTGTTGAAGGTGGCCGCTCTCGAACAGGCCGACTACTGGAACCAAAGACTGGTACGCTGTCGATGACCCTGCAAGCAATGCTACGAGGTGATTCACGTCCAATTAGCATTGTTCCAATCTACATAGGTTATGAACATGTATTAGAAGTTGCGACCTACGCTAAGGAACTAAAAGGGGCAGCAAAAGAGAAAGAAGGGTTTTTCTCAATGTTAAGAGGTCTACGCAAATTGCGTAAACTAGGCCAAGGTTATGTTAACTTTGGTCAACCGATTGCACTAACTCAATATTTAAACAAATATGTTCCCGAGTGGCGTCAATCTATCAATGCTATTGAGCCCCAGCGTCCAACTTGGTTAAATTCAACCGTGACTCGGTTAGCTCATAAAATCATGGTTAGAATTAACAACGCTGCTGCGGCTAATGCAGTCAATTTATGTTCAACTGCTTTGTTAGCTTCGCGCCAACGTGCATTAACCCGTGAACAATTAATTGAACAAATCGAATGCTACCTCCAACTATTAAGAAATGTGCCTTATAGCGATGATAGCACGACACCCAGCAAAACTGCTGAGCAACTCTTAGAAGACGCCTTGCAATTGGATAAGTTTGAAGTCGAGCATGACAGCATGGGCGATATTGTAGTATTACCTCGAGAAAATGCTGTATTGATGACTTATTATCGAAATAATATTATGCATTTGTTGGTTTTGCCTTCTTTGGTAGCCAATATCGTATTACATAATGAAAGTGTTCAACGCAAGGAAATTGGTGATCAAATTGCACTTATTTATCCATTCTTAAAAGCAGAACTATTCATGCGATTTAGCATAGAAGAATTACCTGAATCTATCGACATTCTGCTGAATGAATTGGCACGTCAACAACTAATATTATTAACAGTAGAGGGTGTTGTAACTATCAATCCAGCTCGTATTCGCCCTCTTCAGCTTTTAGCTGCTGGTATCAAAGAAACTCTACAACGCTATGCGATTACACTTTCACTATTAAGTACGATACCTGAAATTAGCCGAGGAATATTAGAAAAAGAGAGCCGTATTCTTGCTCAACGTCTATCTGTACTACATGGTATCAACGCGCCTGAATTCTTTGATAAGGCGGTTTTCTCCACACTGGTAAAGACATTAAAGCAGGAAGGTTATATTGATAGAGAAGAAGCTCCGATTATCATCGCCAATGCACAACGGCTTTATCGTATTATCGCTAAATTAATATCTCCAGAAGTGTGCTTAACTATTGATAGTGTCAAACACGTTACTGAAAAGCCATTACCTAAATAAATCATCTTTATATTAGTATAGTAACCTAAAACGGATTTAGACTAAAATCGACCAACATTATAAAAAAGGATAATCATTCGAGATTATCCTTTTTTATAATTAAAAATAATTTAATAAGATGCCAATAAATAAAACCAACCCCACATAATTGTTATTCATAAATGCTTTAAAACATAATGTTGGTTGTCGATTGGCAATTAATTTTTGTTGATAGGTAAATAAGCCTAATACCAATATCAAACTAACAAAATAAAACCCACCCAAATCTAGCAGTTGCCCTATATAAAATAACACCAGCACCATAGCTAATTGTAAAATGCCAATAATTAATTTATCAAAACCGGCAAAAATAATTGCGGTTGATTTTACACCAATTTTTATATCATCATTGCGATCAACGATCGCATACTGGGTATCATAAACAATAGACCAAATAATATTAACCAGAAATAATAACCAACATTCTAAATGTAAGGATTCACTAACTGCTCCATATGCCATTGGAATTGACCAACCAAACGCAGAACCCAATACAATCTGCGGAAAATGGCTAAATCGTTTGATAAATGGATAAATCCAAGCTAATAACAACCCAATCACCGATAACCAAATTGCCATTTTATTTAAGGTCAACACTAGTATAAAAGCGATGATGATCAATGAAAAAAATAGTGTCTTAGCTTCTTTTTCTGTTACATCACCATTTGGCAGGGGACGTTCCTTGGTTCTTGCAACATAACCATCAAATTTTCGATCCGCAAAATCATTGATAACACAACCAGCTGCACGCATCAAAAAAACACCCGCAGTAAAAACTAATAAAATAAAAAGATCTGGTAACCCCCGGTTTGCTAACCATAATGCCCAATAAGTAGGCCATAGTAATAATAAAATACCTATCGGTGTATCAATTCGCATTAAACGAAAATAGGCGCGCCATTTATTCAATTTCAACGTTGTTTGCCCTGCCAATCTATTTATCTCCCTATTATTTTGTATAGATAGGTGAATCTGGCAAAAAAGTTCTTTTAATAATAAAGGTTTAGCCGATAATCTTAACAATGAACGCCTTACCCAATAATTATTCTATATACCTAGATTAATATAATCACGAGTCAAATTATTTCCACTAAACAGGTATTTTCCCAATGGCACACTGCCTAAATTTATTAGCTCACTTTCAGGGCCAGTTAATGTCTCTTCTGGAATAACCGTCCGCCCATAACCATGGACAACCATCCCCCAAAAGCACCACTTCACGTAACCAATAGCGTTGACTATTAGGCAAAAGTTTAGCTTTTTCGTTCTGACTATCTAACAGAATAAAACCTTCTTGATACAGTTTTACGGTGACTTGCTGGCAATAACGCCGCGCAAGACGCTCAGTCATTGAACCTAATTCGGTTAACCAATTATATATTGGATTCGGTACGGTAATTTCTTGCGTCGAAAACTAATGAATCGGTTGATTGCAGAAAAGTGACTGTGATTGATATGGCTTATCTTTACAGTTATGCCCATAGAATACTTCTCTCACTCTATCTTGAGATTTAAAATACAAGATAGCATGGCTAATAATGAATGGAATGATAGGATCTGCTAAGTTATATAAAAAGTCATCTCTGATTGCAAAATTTTTATTAATTTTGCAATCTTTATATTAGCAAGAAGTGATCTATCTGGTAGGTTATTCATTGTCACCAAAACCTGCTGTTACAAGCTTTGGTAATAAAATTATTGTCGCCAGCTTTTAAAACAATTAATCAAGCCATTGGTAGAGGTGTCATGGCTGTTAATTTTATCTTCACTTGCCAGCTCGGGCAGAATGCGCCCAGCTAATTGCTTACCAAGTTCGACCCCCCATTGGTCAAAACTAAAAATATTCAATATAGCACCTTGCACAAAAATCTTGTGTTCATACATCGCAATCAAAGCGCCTAGCGTATATGGCGTAATTTGATCAACAAGGATAGAGTTAGTTGGGCGATTACCTTGGAAAACTTTATAAAGTGCCATTTTAGCCGGATCTTGACCTGCCGCTTTAAATTCTTCGTCCACTTCAAGCCGATCTTTACCAAATGCTAACGCTTCTGTTTGGGCAAAAAAATTAGACATTATTTTATTATGGTGATCACTTAATGGATTATGACTTATCGCTGGTGCAATGAAATCACAAGGGATAAGTTTGGTACCCTGATGGATTAATTGATAAAATGCATGCTGACCATTAGTACCTGGTTCACCCCAAATAATGGGCCCAGTTTGATAATTCACTTTTTCGCCATTACGATCAACATACTTGCCATTTGATTCCATGTTGCCTTGTTGAAAATAAGCCGCAAATCGATGTAAATATTGATCATAAGGTAAAATGGCTTCAGTCTCAGTAGCAAAAAAATTATTATACCAAATACCGATTAACGCCAATATCACCGGAATATTATGCTCAAAAGGTGTCTGTGCAAAATGTTGATCGATTGCATGAGCACCACTTAGTAATTGTTCAAAATTATTAAATCCGATGGATAAAACAATCGACAGGCCAATAGCTGACCACAATGAATAACGACCGCCAACCCAATCCCAGAATTCAAACATATTTTGTGTATCGATGCCAAATTTGGCCACTTGTTGCTCATTGGTTGATAAAGCGACAAAATGTTTGGCGATCTGTGTTTCATCCGCCGCCGCAGCTAAAAACCATTTTCTGGCTGTATGAGCATTAGTCATTGTCTCCTGGGTGGTAAAAGTTTTAGAGGCAATCAAAAATAATGTTGTTTCAGGTTTAATTTTTTGCAATGTTTCAGCAATATGGCTTCCATCTATATTGGAAACAAAATGCATATTTAAATGGTTTTTGTAAGGCCTGAGTGCTTCGGTTACCATATATGGCCCAAGATCAGAGCCTCCAATACCAATATTAACAACATCTGTTATTGCCTGGCCGGTATAACCTTTCCAATCACCATTAATGACTCGTTCACTGAAACAACGCATTTTGTCTAGCACAGCATTAACTTGTGGCATAATATCAACACCATCAAGCTTTATCGGGCTATTACTACGATTACGTAAAGCAATATGCAAAACAGCTCTATCTTCTGTTCTATTAATTTTCTCTCCAGAAAACATGCTGTTAATTGCGGCGCTTAGCTTTGTCTCTTTTGCTAAATCTAGTAATTTAAGCAAGGTATTTTCAGTTATTCGATTTTTAGAAAAATCAACCAAGATCTGTTCATTAAAAGTGAGTGAAAAATTAGCAAAACGATCAGCATCATTAGCAAAAAGATCACGCAGATGGATATCTTTTACTGATTGATAATGTTGTTCTAATTCGTGCCATGCTGCTGTTAAACTTGGATTAATGTTTTCCATTGAAATACTCTCTATCTTTCTTCAACTCAGATTTACAACTACCAATGATTGGATAGTAACTCATTCTCCCCACCAATTTAATTTCTTTTAATGCTTTCCACTGGCCAATTTAATCGCATCTGTTCAATTGCTCGAATATTGATAAAATTAATAATTTTTTGGTAATTATAAAAATTATTGATTTCGCTAAAAATAAATTGACCTTCAGACAATAACTCGATAATGGTAGGTTAATTGTTCACCTTTCAAACACATGGAGATAGTATTATGAGTGCAGTTTCTACCGCCTCTGCAAATAAAAAATTTCATATTGCCAAATTTGGTGGCACCAGTGTCGCTAATTTTGAGAGCATGTATAAAAGCGCAGATATCGTTATTGCTAATAAAAATGTGCGAATTGTTGTGCTTTCAGCTTCATCAGGCATTACCAATCTGCTGATCAAACTTACTGAGACGTGTAATGACAATAGACGTAAGGCGCTATTAAAACAAATTCGTCAGCACCAGTACATGATAATCAATTGTCTAGACAACCCTTTTAGCATTCAACCAATAATTGATCACTTACTGGCAAGACTTACTTCTTTATCCGCAGTTACGACCCAACAACCCCTTACCGCACCACAAATTGATGAAATTGTCAGTTATGGTGAATTAATGTCAAGCTACTTTTATTTGTCGAAATCCTACGACAACGAGGGGTGATCGCAACCTGGTTTGATGTTCGTAATATTATGCAGACCAATGATAAATTTTGTAAAGCCGAACCCAATCAGCAACAATTAAAGCGACTAGCTAATAAATATCTACTACCTAAACTGCAAGAAAAACTGATTGTAAACTGATTGTATAGCTAAGTGCCTTAATTTTGATGACATTATTTATATGAGCTATTCAATTGATTTTATAGCTAAGCGACTTAATTTTGATTACACCATATTGAGTGCGAACAAAATATCTGTGTCGCATCCGAGCGCTCTTTTTTTTGCATTTAGCTTGTGCC
>NZ_CACTIE010000165.1 GCF_902713415.1 Arsenophonus endosymbiont of Bemisia tabaci Q2 | reverse complement strand
AAATATATGTTTTTCTCCAATATAAATTTACTGATATAGAGTAATTACTTGTAATCATTTTAAAGTCGCTCAGCTATATTTGATTAATCTAACGCGATACAGATGCAGAGCCAATCCGAAATTGCTTTGCTGTTTCTCGGATACTCAACCCTTCTTTTTCCATCGTAAATATCACTTTACGTTTAAAATCAATTGAATAGCTCATATAAATAATGTCATCAAAATTAAGTCGCTTAGCTATAAAACAGTACAAGTAAATTCACTAAGCCCAGAAATGAGCGTTGTTGCTATGATAGAAGCATTATCTAGCGCCAATTGTAGTATTGTCTTAGGCTGGTTACCGACTTTATCACCATCATGTTTGCAACATTTAGAGCATGCGGCACAGCTAGGAAACAGTATTGGCTTTGTTATGCGGCCTGAAAATATAAATTATGCCCGCGGGCATTCTAATCAGCTAAAAATTCATTCTAATTATTATTACTAGCCTATATTAAGATTATTCTTAATCTATTTGATGAATTGTAAACGACAATAGACAAAAAATAATATAAATCATTTGGTTAATTATTTAACCATGGCAATATAGTTATAAATTATATCTATAATTCACCGATTGCCTTTTAAAAAATTAATGAGATTAATGTTTCCTCTACTTGTAACTTTTGAAGTTCGTTGTAGACTTTACAACTTTAAGGTAGTGCTTTGATTCTACTTTTTATTTGGATAATTCCTTAGGCAGATAAAGTAGCAACGAAGATAGTAGAGCGTAATAACTTAACCAGCATTTTAAACCATACGGCTTATAAAAAAGCTCAAGAAGCTGATGGCAATATTGGATGATGACGAGGCGTAAAATGAAAAAGATAGCTATCGCAGTAGCAGTGGCAGCTTTCGCAACTGCAGCTCAGGCGGCACCCAAAGATAATATCTGGTATACCGGTGCTAAATTAGGTTGGTCACACTTTGAAGATACCGGCTTTCATCCTTACGATGAAAATGTTGGCAGTGTGGTAAAACTAAAGCGCGATCAACTAGGCGCAGGTGCCTATGTTGGTTACCAACATAATCAATATCTCGGTTTCGAATTAGGTTATGACTGGTTGGGCAGAATGAGATATTCTGGTCAGCCAAATAACGATAGCGTGAAATCGATGATGGGTGTTCAATTAACCGCTCGTCTAAGCTATCCACTGACAGACGAATTAGATGTTTATGGTCGTCTCGGTGGTATGGTATGGCGGGCTGATGCAAAAGCAAACGTAGGTGATCAATCCTTTAAAGAGCATGACACTGGTGTTTCTCCAGTTTATGCGCTAGGGCTTGAATATGCTATTACCCCTGAATGGGCAACTCGTTTAGATTATCAATGGGTGAGTTATATTGGTGATAAAGATTCACTATCCGTTCGTCCAGATAATGGGATGTTGAGCGTTGGTGTTGCATATCGATTCAATCAAGACGCAGCGCCTGTGATTGTACCAGCACCAATCGAAAACAAACGTTTTATTTTACGTTCTCATGTTTTATTTGAGTTCAATAAACACACCTTGAAGGCAGCAGGTAAAGCTGAACTTGATAAGTTGTATAGTGAACTAACGAATCTTGACCCAACTCAAGGTCATGTGATGGTTCTTGGCTATACTGACCGTATTGGTTCACCATCCTATAACAAACCTTTATCTCAGAAGCGCGCACATGAAGTTATGAGCTACCTGATTTCTAAAGGTATTCCAGCGAACGCAATTAGTTCACAAGGTCGCGGAGAAGAAAATTCAGTAACAGGTAGTACTTGTAATAACGTAAAACCTTGCGCTCGATTAATCAATTGCTTAGCACCAGATCGTCGAGTTGAAATCGAGATCCAAGGTACTACAGAAGTAACTCTGCAACCGTAGTATCTGCTTAAAAAATTATTTATTTACAAATAAAATAACTCTTTTTAAAAGGGTTATTTTATTCCTTAAAATTTATTGCTAAGATGACTAAAAAATCCAGATTTAAGATCCTATTTTTACGCTAGTCACCTAGTATATTTTGAAAATCCTGCTTAAATGTCGACATTTGGTTTGCATACTGGTCTTTTCTCTCTGCATCTTCAATAAGATGCACAATAGCTTCAGAGAGGGTGCAGCCTTGTTTTCTTGCTAAAATAGACAGTCTTTGCCAGACAAGAGAGTCTAAATCGATAGATTTTTTACATGAGTGCTGATGCTCGGCATTAAAATGTCGCTTCCTGCGGGCTGTAATTGTTTGCTTCATTCGATTGGATAAATCTGGCGACATATGATTTTTTATCTAGTTTATCACTTTTGTTGGGGTATTTTTTAATTTCAACAGTTGCTCAATCGCATCCTGAACAGCGCTTTTTTCTATATACTTAGTGATATTCTCACCATCGCGATACTTTTTAACCAAGTAATCCCATTTCCAACCACATTCAAGATTTTCAAGCTGTTGATATTTCATAATCATCTCTGTGAAAACGTAACTTATGTAATTATAACAACATTTAAAAATAAAAACGTTTGGTTTTTTACCCAACTTAATAAAATCTTAGTAAGAAATCACACTATAGCTGGGCGACTTTAAAACGATTACAAGTAATTACTCTATATCACTAAATTTATATTGGAGAAAAACATATATTTTGTAATCAAAATTAAGACGCTTAGCTATATATTGAAATGTTAGCAAAAAATATAATTTTTCCTATTTATACAAGTCAATCGACAAAAAATCATAATTAGTGCGATAGAATATGATTATTCACATTTATAGCTAGTAACTTTTACTATGTTTACTATGTTTTAAATTGAAATAATACATTCTATCTGCTGTATTAGTGGTTTTTGTCATTAGCTTACTACTTGTAAATTAACCATTAGTTACTAATGTTCAGTCCCAAATTATTTACATTGACTAGACTTTTACATTTTTTATTGCACTTATTACTACAGTTTATGAATAAAATTATATGTAAATATACAAAATTAATAGTGGCATAAATTTAAACAAACGTTAATATAATGCTTTCATCCTAAAAATTTTATAATGCTGGAAACGGATATCTTGTTTTCATAGTAAAATGTACCTGTTTCTCTAAAAACAATAGCGTTTTTCTAAAATGTCTTCTATCTTGACTTCATACAATCAGGATATTGAGGATAATTTATAAACTTTTTATCTAAATTATAAGTTGAAAAATAGCGTGATTAATAACGAATTAATATGGCAGAATTTAGCACCTGATTATGAACCTTATCTTAATCTTTTTGCTGCTGCTGATAAACTAGATAATACCACTTTGGCCATCATTCAACCTAGATTATATAATAGTCTTGAAAGGTTTTTATTAACACCAACCTATTCTCCTTTTGCTGTCATTAAAGCATTAGAATGCCAAAGCTACTTATCTGAGTTAGCAAAATGCATTAAAAATATTAATACATCCTCAGTAGCTATCACTGGAGATTATCAACAATCAGATGGAAGATTTCATTGGCAAGCAGGCGCTAAAGGATCATTTACACCCTGTCATTCGGTCTATTTCTGTAACTGGATAGAAATGCCTCAATTATTTGGCAGTGTTCATCAACATCAAAATAGTGTTCACTTAGAGCCAGGACTATTACATAAAATCAATGGCGGAGTATTATTACTTTCCGTTGGCACATTATTAGCGCAGCCATTAATGTGGCAGCGCTTAAAACAGATGGTAATGCAAAAACGGTTTGAATGGCTTCCAGCCAATGATAATCAATTTTTACCCTATCCAATTGATTCAATGCCACTTGATATTAAGCTCATTTTAGTCGGCGATCATTTTAGCCTTGAAGAACTGGAAACAAAAGAGCCTGAGCTTTTTTCTCAAGCTACCTATGGCGAATATGAATTTGAATTGAATTTTGAACATAGTGGTCAATTATCGCTATGGATGCAATTTATTAAAAAAATTATTACCGATTGCCAATTTCCTGCTTTAACGGCTGATGCGTGGCCAACCTTCATTACTCAAGCAATTCGATATACGGAAGACAAATCTATCCTACCGCTAGATAGAATGTGGCTCATTGGTTGTTTAGCTGAGGCAAATCAATTTCAACAAAATAATCAGTTAACTGCAAAATCGTTCCAAACAGCGATGCAACAGCGCCAGTGGCAACACGGTTACCTAGCCAAACTCAATCTAGATGATATTCTGCAAAAACAAGTTTTTATTAAAACTGAAGGTGAAATAATTGGCCAAATCAATGGGTTATCGGTTATGCAGTACCTAGGGCATCCAGAACTTATCGGTGAACCATCACGTATTACTTGTGTTGCTCACTTCGGTGATGGTGAGTTTACTGATGTAGAACGTAAAGTTGAGCTGGGCGGTAATATTCACGCTAAAGGCATGATGATTATGCAAGCCTATCTCAATTACGAATTAAAGCTTGAACAGCCACAACCCTTTTCTGCCTCAATCGTATTTGAACAGTCTTACAATGAAGTTGATGGTGATAGCGCATCATTAGCTGAACTTTGTGCATTAATTAGTGCACTTTCTCTTCAGCCTATCGATCAGCAAATTGCGGTTACCGGTGCAGTAGATCAATTCGGTTATGTACAACCGATTGGTAGTATTAACCAAAAAATCGAAAGCTTTTTTAACGTCTGTTTCCAACGTGAATTAACCGGTAAGCAAGGCGTTATCATTCCTGCGGCTAACATTCGTCATTTATGCTTAAAAACCGATCTTATTGCCGCAGTCAAATCTGGCGTATTTCACATTTGGCCGGTTGAACACGTTTCTGAAGCCATTTCAATTTTAACCAAACATGCTTATTATAAGCAACAATATGATACAAATAACTTACATCTGTTAGCTTTAATACAAGAACGAATTACTCAGGCTAATAACCAAGAAAAACCCAAATTCATGGGGCTGCTAAAGTGGCTGAATTAAATTTA
The DNA here is from genome assembly GCF_902713415.1 of Arsenophonus endosymbiont of Bemisia tabaci Q2. Taxonomy (GTDB): domain Bacteria; phylum Pseudomonadota; class Gammaproteobacteria; order Enterobacterales; family Enterobacteriaceae; genus Arsenophonus. Next base: position 2,790 of record NZ_CACTIE010000165.1, on the reverse strand, counting down.
AAAAATAGCTGATCGGAGTTGCTCAGCTTACAAGTGTACGCTATTCTTTAGCCTTATTATTAATAATAAGGCTATTTAGTAATATGGTTGATAAACGTAACTCCTATAAAAAAGAAGATTTGGATGCTTCCGGCAGAGGTGAACTTTTTGGTGAAAATGGGCCGCCATTGCCTTCCGGTAATATGTTGATGATGGATCGCATCACAAAAATGACCGAAACTGGCGGCAATTATGATAAAGGGTTTATCGAAGCAGAATTTGATATCAAACCTGATTTATGGTTTTTTAGTTGTCACTTCACTAATGATCCCGTTATGCCTGGTTGTCTAGGTTTAGATGCAATGTGGCAACTCGTTGGTTTCTACCTGGGATGGCTTGGTGGTAAAGGTAAAGGCCGAGCACTGGGCGTAGGTGAGGTCAAATTTACTGGACAAGTTTTGCCAACCGCAAAAAAAGTAACCTACCGTATCCATTTAAAACGTGTTATTAATCGAAAATTGATTATGGGTGTGGCTGATGGTGAAGTCTTGGTTGATGATAAGTGTATTTACACAGCAAAAGATTTGAAAGTCGGTTTATTTCAAGATATAAGCAGCTTTTAAAGCCAAATTTTTTGTCATAAACCCCTTCTGTTATGAAGCTGAAGGGGCAAATATGTTATATTTTATACATTCAAGATAATTGGCTCGCTATAGATTGTCCAACCTGAGTCCAGCCTCTTGCTAACGTCCTAACTAATGTCGAATAGCCATTTTCATCTTGATCAAGGAGCAGACTAAAATCTCGCTTGATAATGCCTTTATCACTTTTATAAATCCAGTTTCCCTGGATAATCACTTTACCATCATAACGACCATCAAAAGCGGTCAAAAGACATTAAGGCTATCAGGTCTGTTTTCTAGCAGTTGAGCCGATACTAATCGATTAGGCAACATTATTGATAACTGATTGACTAAATTTTGCATCAATTTCTGTTCTAACGGGCTTGCCCATAGATGATTCTTTGCACTAACATAATTAACATCACTAGTTTGGTAAGTAATACCATTAGCTGCCAATATTCCAGACAATTGCACTGTCTGTACCCAAAGCTGTTTTTGCGTTAGTAAATCACTTTTTTTAGTCACTAAGCTCGGCGTTATTGGTAATTGATAATAAGATTTTTCAATACCACTACTACAACCGATAAGTAAAAAACACAAAATCCATGCCAAATATCTCATTATTTTGTCACCTTCTTCGGTTCTGGATCCTTGATCGATTTTGCTTCAAAAACAAGTGCATTACTCTTATTATTCAATGTGTTGATAACGGGTTGAATATCTCTTAACACCTGATCAAGACGCTGCATATTATTGATCATTCTATTATAGGCAGGTGAGCCTGGTTGCAAACCTTGCATAACCCGATTCAATTCAAGCAAAGTCTGTTGCAGATCAGCAGGGATCTTTTGAAAGTCTTTCCTAGCCATCAGTTTATTCAACTCAGATAAAGTACGCTGTGCTTCACGAATGGTTTTCTGACTTTCTGCTAGCGTATTTGTGGCTTGACTTATCATAGGCTCAATCGGCAGACGATTGATTTTATTTAATGCCTCAACCACTTTTTCTTGGATCTGTGATAATCCAGCACTAACTGTTGGAATAATATCGTAATTAGCAACTTTTGATGGCCCTTTCCATTGGCCTTTTTCTGGATAGAAATCCAAATCGACATACAATGCTCCGGTAATTAGGTTAGCCGATTTTAAAGCTGCTCTTAACTTGTCTTAATGCTGCTGCAAACTCTTTTTCTAGATCAATATCGGTATTAACACGACCAGGCTCAATATGAATTAAAACCGGAATACGGAATTCATTATCCAATTATTGCCGTAATTTCTCAGAATCAAACGGAACCTCCATCACGGTTCCTAAGCGAATTCCTATAAATTCAACTGGTGCGCCAGGTTGTAATCCGCGAACTGAATCAGAGAAAAACAAAATAAAATCTTTGTGTAAAGTATATAAAGATATAAAGAGTTCTGAATACTTCTTTGATCTTCATAGAGTCTGAATAGGCTTTTATCTTCCACCCTCTTACCTGGTTGCCAACCCTCTATAGCTAAGCGCCTTAATTTTGATTACAAAATATATGTTTTTCTCCAATATAAATTTAGTGATATAGAGTAATTACTTGTAATCGTTTTAAAGTCGCCCAGCTATACAACATCAAAACTAACTCCACCACTAAATAGTGTGGTTAAAAAGCCCATCTCTAAGCGAAGACCTTGTGCCGATAGATCAAAAGCAATACCACTATCCCGCCAAAAACGAACATTTTCCGTTACTAGCCCATCATAGGGGGCATTAATAAAGAGTTGATAATGCATATTGCGGCTTTTAATATCAAACGAACTCGCTTCTACCGAACCGACTCGATAGCCATGGAATAGCACTGGGGCGCCAGTATTTAATCTACCAGCCTGATCACTAGTCAAAATCACTCGAATACCTTTAGCATCAAGTGAAGCTAATGGCGGCGAACCTAATAAATCAAATTTCTCAGCATGCTGTTCACTATTGCCAGGTTGTACTTCAATAAATACGCCAGAAAATAGCGTGCCTAAACCGGTTATTCCCTCTTTGCCAATAGCCGGTTTAACGATCCAGAATGCGGTATCTTTCTTTAACAAATCCCTCATATAGCTGGGCGACTTTAAAATGATTACAAGTAATTACTCTATATCAGTAAATTTATATTGGAGAAAAACATATATTTTGTAATCAAAATTAAGTCGCTTAGCTATAC
>NZ_CACTIE010000164.1 GCF_902713415.1 Arsenophonus endosymbiont of Bemisia tabaci Q2 | reverse complement strand
TTACAAGTAATTACTCTATAGCAGTAAATTTATATTGGAGAAAAACATATATTTTGTAATCAAAATTAAGACACTTAGCTATATTTATTGTTACCATATTATTTTTAGATTGTGGTAGTTTTAAAGGTCAGGATAAAGCAAATCGTTATGGTAAAAAATGAACAAGTTGACTATCTCAGCTGATTAATTTTTATTTACCTCGGCTTACCAATATTGTTCACTGGTAATGTGCCCCGCTTTACAGCGTAAGTGTTTATCCATCCCTCTTTGTATTTTTAGTAGTTGTTGGGTATCTTTAACCATTTGTGGATTACCGCAAAGCATAACATGGCTACTTGTGGGATCAATTTTTGCCTTTACTGCTTGTTCTAGCTGTCCGCTTTCAATTAGCGCTGGAATACGGCCGGTGAGTGAGCCAGTTTTGTTTTCGCGACTGACAATAGTTTGGATCTTCAATTTTCCCTGATATTTTTTCTCAAGAGCTTTCATTAATGGTAAGTAACTGAAATCTTCCCCGTAACGTACCGCATGTACTAGGATAATTTCGTTAAATGGGGGTAAATTTTCGCTAAATTGCAAAATGGATAAAAAAGGCCCAATTGCGGTACCTGTCGATAGCATCCAAAGCGTTTCACAATCAGGTAGTTCTTCTAACACAAAAAAACCTGCTGCCTCTTCAGTGACATAAATAGGATCACCGGGTTTCAATGCTTTAAGGTGTGGGCTGAGTTTTCCTTCCGGTACGGTGACGAGATAGAATTCTAATTGATTATCATTGGGTGCGTTAACATAAGAATAGGCGCGTTGGATACGCAGGCCATTGATTTCTAGCGCAAGTTTAGCATATTGCCCCGCAATAAACGGTTTAATTGGCGCTTCAAGGATCAAACTAAATAAGGCATCTGTCCATTTATGATTTTTAATAATTTTTCCTGTTACCCAATTCGCCATACTACTGGCCTCCCAATCTGTCAAATAAAGCGTTAATGTTTGGTCATATTATATCAAATCTAGGCAAAACCATTATCGATAATGTGTTTTAACTATTCAGTTAAATTATGACTCTTTCATTATGATATAAAATTGTACAGTTATGTTTACAAAATAAGTCAATTAGATTCGGTTAGGTGGAAAAAATAATTTAATCGGTTAACTCGAATTTTTTATAATTTGTTAGATTAATTGATATTAACATACAGATTTGATGGGGCTGTTTTTCTTTAAGCCTAAGATATTGTAACCTTTTTTAATACATTGATTATTAGATAAAATGAGAAAATTAGAACACTTCAATTTGCTATTAATGCTCATTGTTTTAATTGCTGTCGGGCAGATGACGCAGACAATTTATGTCCCCGTTATTGCAGAAATTGCTGCCCATTTCGCTGAACCTGATGGTGCGGTGCAAAGCGTAATGGGAGCCTATCTGCTATTTTATGGTTTTTCACAACTATTTTATGGACCTATCGCTAAGCGATTTAATTTTGATTACACTATATTGAGTGCGAACAAAATATCTGTGTCGCATCCGAGCGGTCTTTTTTTGCATTTAGCTTGTGCCCATTTATGTTCAATTGGATTAAGATCTGGGGAATATAGCTAAGCGTCTTAA
>NZ_CACTIE010000163.1 GCF_902713415.1 Arsenophonus endosymbiont of Bemisia tabaci Q2 | reverse complement strand
GCGTCTTAATTTTGATTACAAAATATATGTTTTTCTCCAATATAAATTTACTGATATAGAGTAATTACTTGTAATCACTTTAAAGTCGCCCAGCTATATTTTTCTCATTAGAGCAGAAGAAATCACTTCGGGGAGCTCGCTGATGGTTGTTTGGGAAGGAACGCGACCATTGCTGGTGGAAATTCAGGCGCTAGTGGACTTATTCAATGCTAGAATGCTAGCTAATCCACGACCGCGTTTCTGTCGCTTTAGAGCAGAATCGATTAGCGATTTTTCTGGCTATTTTGCATCGGCATGGTGGATTACAGATCTCGGATCAAGATGTTTTTGTTAATGTTGTTGGTGGGGTTAAAGTGACGGAAACCAGTGCTGATCTTGCTTTACTCTTTTCTTTAGTCTCCAGTTTCCGTAATCGTCCATTGCCGCGTAATGTTGTGGTTTTTGATGAGGTTGGATTGGCGGGTGAAATCTGTCCAGTACCTAGTGGCCAAGAGCGGATTATTGAGGCGGAAAAACATGGTTTTAAACGAGCGATTGTTCCTTATGCTAAGGTTCCCCAAAAACCATTACCCAATATGCAGTTATTTGGTGTGAAAAAACTGTCAGAGGGATTAACACGGTTATGGAAAACTTTGATTAACCGGAGAAGCGATAAAACAGTTTGATTATTTGAAACAGGCTATTAAACAAACAGGTTGTACTTTACAACAGATTGCAACTGCTTTCGGCATGACAAAAGGTTATTTAAGCCAATTAATTAATGAAAAAATTAATAATCCTAGTGCGCACAAAATTGCCGCATTGCATCGTTTTTTAAATATTGAATATCCATTAAAGACTAAACGTATTGGTGTGGTATTTGGTAAGTTTTATCCATTGCATACAGGCCATATTTACCTGATATAGCTGGGCGACTTTAAAATAATTACAAGTAATTACTCTATATCAGTAAATTTATATTGGAGAAAAACATATATTTTGTAATCAAAATTAAGACGCTTAGCTATACAGCGTGTGTGTAGTCAAGTTGATGAATTATATGTCATTCTTTGTCATGATAAACCTCGTGATCAGGCGCTTTTATCGACAGTTCGATGTCACAGGAACCGATAGTAAGCGATCGGCTACGATGGTTATTACAAACTTTCAAATATCAAAAAATATTTATATTCATTCTTTTGATGAGCAAGGCATAGAACCATACCCACAAGGCTGGGAAGTATGGAGCGAAGGAATGAAAAAATTTCTAATGGCAAAAAATATTCAACCACAATTTATTTATTCTGGTGAAGTGGATGATATTGCGCATTATAAAAATATCTTGGTTCAGAAGTGGTACTTATTGATCCTGAGCGCACATTTATGAATATTAGTGGCAATCAAATTAGGCAAGCGCCATTTCGGTATTGGGGTATTGGGAATATATTCCAACGGAAGTAAAACCATTTTTTGTGCGTAAGAAGGTAGCCATATTAGGTGGGGAATCAAGTGATAAATCGACTTTAGTTAATAAGCTTGCGAATGTTTTTAACACCACCAGTGCATGGGAATATGGTCGTCATTATGTTTTCTCTCATTTAGATGGCGATGAGATGGCGTTACAATATTCTGACTATGACAAGATAGCATTGGGTCATGCAAAATATATTGATTTTGCCGTTAAATATGCCAATAAAATTGCCTTTATCGATACTGATTTCATTACAACCCAAGCTTTTTGTAAACGATATGAGGGGAAACCACATCCTTTTGTGCAAGCATTAATTGATGAATATCGTTTTGATCTGGTTATTTTATTAGAAAATAATACCCCATGGGTTGCTGATGGATTACGCAGTTTGGGTAGTGATGAGGAACGTATAACATTTCAAAATTTAAAATAACCAATCGTTGAATAGCGTCGATAATAATTATAAAACTGAATGTAATTTTCAACTTCATAGACAGCAGATTGATGATTCATAAACGATAAATGGTTAAGCTTTTCTGTCTTTAAACTCCTAAAAAATCTTTCCATCACGGCATTGTCGCCGACTCATGCTTTGAGTTATTCTCCTTTCAAAGAGGTGCGCCCTAAACTCCTCCGATGAATATTGGCAACCTTGATCTGAATGGAACATCAAACTTGTCGTATCCGGTAATTGCCGTTCAATGGCGTTATCTAAGACTTCTTTCACTAATTTCGAATCTGGTTTTGTTGATAAGGCATAACCAATAATTTCTTTGGTGGCTAAATCTAACACGCAAGCTAAATATAGCTAAGCGACTTAATTTTGATTACAAAATATATGTTTTTCTTCAATATAAATTTACTGATATAGAGTAATTAATTGTAATCATTTTAAAGTCGCCCAGCTATATCACTTTACGTCTAAAATTAATTAAATAGCTCATATAAATAATGTCATCAAAATTAAGTCGCTTAGCTATATAAATCCCTACAGTTTTATTAGACCACTACAATTCGTGCGCGCCAGTATTCTCCGTCGTTAAATTTGAGCCAAGATACAGAGAGTGGTGCCGACTATTTTTCCCATTTGACCATCAGCTGCTTGTCCCGTCATCAAAAAACCGGACTCGCACGCCCACGCCCTGAGCATCAAATTCTTTTAATAAATGAATAACTTTTATAAAAATTTTACCAAACTTACTTTACCCTATGTAAAAGACATTTTACCATTGGCTATCTAATATAAATAATCAGGATACATATTCAATGAGGGCTCTACCTTGCTAAACGATATTAACTTAAGTTTGTTTAGTTTTATTAATGCCGCCCCAATTACATCCATTGGTACGTTAACACTGGCAATTTTTTTGGCTAAACGACTCATTCTTATATTTCCCTTAATTACCATTGCCTGGTGGCTTTGGGGATCATCGAAAAATCTAGTTCGCCAAAGAGTGTTTGTCTGTAAAAACGCTCTCGCAGTTATTATCGGTTTAGCTATTTCCGGTTTTATTGGGGTAAATTTCCCAAAAGAACGACCTTTTATATTAGGAATAGGCCAACATTTTCTTGCTCATGCGCCAACACCATCATTTCCCAGTAATCATGCTACTATTGCCTTTACCTTCGCTTTTGGCTTTTTATTCTGGTTAAGAAATTGGGTTCGGCTGTTATTATTTATACCGGCGTTGACAATTGCGTGGGCTAGAATTTTTCTCGGTGTACATTGGCCTTTAGATGTGGCAGGCGCATTTTTGGTTGC
>NZ_CACTIE010000162.1 GCF_902713415.1 Arsenophonus endosymbiont of Bemisia tabaci Q2 | reverse complement strand
ATTTTATAGCACGGGTTCAAGCATTAATGCGCCGTAACAGCGGACTTGCTTTGCAAATCGCAAATATAGCTAAGCGACTTAATTTTGATTACACCATATTGAGTGCGAACAAAATATCTGTGTCGCATCCGAGCGCTCTTTTTTTGCATTTAGCTTGTGCCCATTTATGTTCAATTGGATTAAGATCTGGCGAATAGGTAGGCAAATATTCCACCATATGCCCCGCATCGATGATGACTTGTTGAATACTCTGTTTCTTGTGAAAAGTTGCATTATCCATCATGATTACACTGTTTTTAGGAAGTACTGGGATAAGGACTTGGGTGACCCATGCATAGAAAACATCGCTGTTAATATTGATATCAAATAATCCGATAGCAAACAGCGTTGTGCCCAATAAAGCGCCGATAACATTTGTTCTTCCTTTAGCTCCCCAGTTCTTGAGACCAACACACCGTTGACCTTTCGGGGAATAGCCGTGAGTCCGCGGGGTATCGTGTGAAAAACCACTTTCATCAATAAAAACAATATGCTTGCCTTCTTTTTCATACTGTTGTTTTTTTGTTGAAACGTTTGTCGAGTGTTTTCGTCGGCTTTCGGATGACGTAGAGTTTTTTTATAGGTCAATCCCATTTTTTTAAGAGCTTGCCAAATGGCCTTCTGACAAACGCCAAAACGCTCTGCACGCTCTTTTTGGTAAGCATCTGGATATTGTTCAACATCTTTTATCAACTCGGATTTATCGATTTTTCGCTGACGCGTAATCGATGCTTTTGGCTCTATTTGATTAATCCAACGCGATACAGATGCAGAGCCAATCCGAAATTGCTTCGCTGTTTCTCGGATACTCAACCCTTCTTCTTCTATCGTAAATATCACTTTACGTCTAAAATCAATTGAATAGCTCATATAAATAATGTCATCAAAATTAAGTCGATTAGCTATAGCTGCGTTAGCAGGTAATTTTTGCTATGGAAAGTTGGTTAGATTATTTAGCATGAAATAATCATACATACCAGCAAAAGGAATCTGCTATGCCAAATATTGGAGATTATCATCAAAGGCTTATTGGTAGTGATATTTTTATAGGAAAAACAGATAGTTTCAACGATAGATTTGCGGTAAGAAAAAGCTACGATATTATAAAGAAAATGAATGATATTCGTAATACCCTATTACTTACCTTTTGCAACACTGACGAGATCTGAAATTTATAATAAAAATTTTGATCATCTTTGCTATTTATTAAAGCCAGAATAGATGTTAAAAATAAAATCTCTATCAATCTTTCTGAAATAGAAAAAATATTGATTTAAATAAACCGCGTGATTTTAAATTAGAGTCACCTTCGAGAATGATTGAAACTTTATTTTCTGAAATAGAAGGTAAGAGCAATCATTTGAGTGAGTTTAAAAATAATGCTTTCCTGTTGCTTAACAATAATGAAATAAATTTTTCTAAAGCAATGTATACATTTTCCTATCTTTATCATCAGTTAGATGAAGATAAGCAAGCTATTTTGCAAAAAGAAATTGCTGCCAAAAATTTTTTAGGTAGGCATTTTAATGAAAGTCAATCTAATTTATTAGTTCAAGTGTTGAAAAATATGGTTACACGCGAATCGATACTATATTCATATAGTTTTTTAAAGCGGCTGATAATTTTATTCAATTAAAAAAATTTTTTATCATCATTCTATTCTTCATTATTTTGTTAAACAAAAAATGACATTATTAATTACTGTATTAAACCATTAGCTGAATTTTATTTTCAAGTTGATAATAAGAAGAAAGTTATTGAAGATCTAATTGATATAGTGATAAATAGAAAAATAAATCTTTAACCCGTCAACAGCAGCAAGATCTTTATTATACAATAAAAAGTTATTTTAATATTTATCAAACCAATTTTAGTAGCTTAAATCATAATGATTTTATTGATATATTTAAGAATGATTGGTGTCAAAAAAGCTACACTCAACATCTCCTCAAGGAGGACAGTTTATTGTCGTTAACGGCTCCAGAGAAAGCGTAATATATAATGTAAGAAACACATTTGCAGACTAACAGAGGAATAATTTTTTAATCGTTTAAAATGCTTTTCAAACAATGATCTGCCTAGTTAAGTGGATTATTTAACTTGATATAACTCACATTTATTTCACTCCGCCAATATTATGTGTAAAATAACAGCATATGTGTAGATGCCTACCGGCAACCTACTGCTTGGCCAGAGTCATTTAATTCTTTCCAGTTAGATAATATGGTAACAATTTGTGTCTATTGAAAATTTAAGAAATATCGCCATCATCGCCCACGTCGATCATGGAAAAACGACACTGGTCGATAAATTATTACAACAGTCTGGCACCTTTGGTGAACGTAATAACCTCGATGAACGTGTGATGGATTCCAGTGACTTAGAAAAAGAACGTGGCATCACGATTTTGGCAAAAAATACCGCCATCCAATGGCATGATTATCGAATTAATATTGTTGATACACCAGGGCATGCTGATTTTGGTGGTGAAGTCGAACGGGTTATGTCAATGGTTGATAGTGTGCTGCTATTGGTTGATGCAATGGACGGTCCGATGGCGCAAACCCGTTTCGTTACCCAAAAAGCCTTTGCTCATGGTTTAAAGCCAATTGTAGTAGTCAATAAAATCGATCGCTCAGGCGCAAGACCTGATTGGGTTGTTGATCAGGTTTTTGATCTGTTTGTCAACTTAGGGGCGACTGATGAGCAACTGGATTTTCCTATCATTTACGCTTCAGCCTTAAATGGTATTACTGGAATTGATTACAATGATATGGCGACAGATATGACGCCACTCTATGAAGCAATTGTAAAATATGTTGCTCCGCCGCAGGTTGATCTGGCGGGAGCTTTCCAAATGCAAATATCTCAGCTTGATCAGAACAATTACTTGGGTGTTATTGGTATTGGTCGCATTAAGCGTGGTGCAATCAAACCAAATCAAACCATCACTATTATCGACAGTGATGGCAAAACACGTAGTGGTAAAGTGGGTAAGGTATTAACGCATTTAGGATTAGAGCGTATCGATTCTGAAATTGCCCAAGCCGGTGATATTATTGCCTTAACGAGTCTGGGAGAATTAAATATCTCAGATACCTTATGTGATCCAAATAATATTGAGGCATTGCCAGCACTGGCTGTTGATGAGCCAACGGTAAGTATGTATTTTTGTGTTAATACCTCACCATTTTGTGGTCGTGAAGGACAATATGTTACTTCCCGTCAAATTTTAGATCGCCTGAAAAAAGAGTTAGTGCATAACGTTGCATTACGTCTGGAAGAGACTGAAGATCCTGACGCTTTCCGTGTTTCAGGTCGTGGTGAGCTCCACCTTTCGGTATTGATTGAAAACATGCGCCGTGAAGGTTTTGAATTAGCTGTTTCTCGACCAAAGGTTATTTTCCGTGAATTTGAAGGTCGTAAACAGGAACCTTTTGAACAGGTTACTTTCGATATTGAAGAGCGGCACCAAGGCGATGTTATGATGGCATTAGGTAAACGTAAAGGTGAATTGCGCGATATGTTGCCTGATAGTAAAGGACGGGTACGGCTTGACTATATTATTCCAAGTCGTGGACTAATTGGTTTTCGAACTGAGTTTATGACCCTGACATCAGGGACCGGTTTGCTGTATGCAACCTTTAGTCACTATGATGATGTTCGTCCTGGTGAAATTGGTCGCCGCCAAAATGGTGTCATGATCTCAAATGGTCAAGGTAAAGCGATAGCTTATGCACTTTATAGTTTGCAAGATCGCGGTAAATTATTCCTTGGTCATGGTGCTGAAGTGTATGAAGGACAAATTATTGGCATTCATTCTCGTTCTAATGATCTAACTGTCAACTGTTTAACGGGTAAAAAATTGACCAACGTGCGTGCTTCAGGGACAGATGAGGCGACAACTTTATCGCCGCTGATTAAAAAAACTTTAGAACAGGCGTTAGAATTTATCGATGATGATGAATTAGTGGAAGTTACGCCACAATCAATTCGTTTAAGAAAACGTTATTTGACCGAAAACGATCGCCGTCGTGCCTATCGAAATAAAAAAGGTTAAATAACAAAAAATTGTTTGATTTAATATAAATAAAGGCGTATTAAACGCCTTTATTTCTTTATCTATAGCTTGGCGATTTTAAAATGATTACAAGTCATTACTCTATATCAGTAAATTTATATTGGGGAAAAACATATATTTTGTAATCAAAATTAAGACGCTTAGCTATATTGATTGCTCAAATCCAATTATTATTTAGCATAACAACATAATTTACTATCAGCGACCTGTTGAAAATACTTTAAATGTTCAATCAGTGCAGTGTGGCAGTATCATTTATATTTGATATTGATACTGGCTAATACTGATTAAAATCGTAGATCACTAATAAAATATCGTCATTGCTTAGTAACCGTCAGTCAATCTACTTATGCAGAACATAAGTGATTTGTTATTTCACTGATAACAGTACTGCTATTGTTCTATACATATTGATAAAAATTGGGCATCTGTTATCAGATTATTTGTCTAACCAGCTGCGATCAATTATTCAATAGTAAATATTAAACTAAAGTTACCGTTAATTTAATTAGAATGTTTTTATATGTTTAGCAGTGCCAGATGAGCCATTATAAACTTTGACGGTTAAATTGTGCCCGTATACACCAACGACCAGAAAGTCACCTTTAAATAATGCTCCGCTATTGTAAACCTTAACATTGCCAAAGAGTTCATGATTACCATAGGGATTCTCTTGTGCAACTTGATGAGTATGACCAACAAAAACAGCTTTACATTATAATCACTCACAAAACATCTAAATCTATTTTTTCTTCAGTGCTACTCTGATGGATAAAATGATCAGTGCCATCATGAATATTTAATACGATAGTTTTGCCTCTTTACTTGGCGCTTTTTAGATCAGATTCTAACCAATCCATCGATTGGGTTACGTTGATGGTCGCCGCCGCCCAGTGATCTAGCACTACATGATAAGTTGGATAATTTTGTAACTGTACATAATGAATATCACCATAATCCCATCAATATGCTTTACTTCCCGAATACTCACCACTGTTGTATGAAAAATTAATTGAAGTAGGATAATGACGGTATTCTTCTATTTGATAATGCATATCGAATACCATTCCTCTTGCACAGGCATTCATACTGTAATCAGAATTGCTGGGTTCACTACAATTACCGACATTGTTTTGGTAATCATGATTACCTAATCCAACCTAAACATCGAAATTTAATGCGCTTGGCGAAAAAATTCACGATAACTTTCTCTTTGACTTCTACGTCCAGATTCAGTGAGATCACCATTAATAATTCCAAATGGGACATGAAGAGAATTATTCAGTGAAACAATACTATTGCGAACTGGATTTAATTTACTATGCCATCTACTTCTATAGCTAAGCGACTTAATTTTGATGACATTATTTATATGAGCTATTCAATTGATTTTAGACGTAAAGTGATATTTACGATGGAAGAAGAAGGGTTGA
>NZ_CACTIE010000161.1 GCF_902713415.1 Arsenophonus endosymbiont of Bemisia tabaci Q2 | reverse complement strand
CAGATGCAGAGCCAATCCGAAATTGCTTCGCTGTTTCTCGGATACTCAACCCTTCTTCTTCCATCGTAAATATCACTTTACGTCTAAAATCAATTGAATTGCTCATATAAATAATGTCATCAAAATTAAGTCGCTTAGCTATATCTTTACGTAAAACTCGAAATTTTTTCTATTATTTCTATTATTTATTTTATAGAAGTACTTTTTATCTTAATTTTAATTAGTATGGATTTTAAGCTTGTAAATAGTGTGATCAGATTGACGGGTGATAAATGAAAATAAAACCCAATAATCAGTGGCGCTGGTATTACGATAATGAACATGAAAGGATGATGTTGGATTTGGCTAATGGAATGTTATTTCGTTCATGTTTTCCAGTAAAAATGTTGGTGGCATCTGTTTATGGAGAAATGACTTTTAATATTGATGATGCGGGGTTATATCATTGTATTGAAGAACAGCTGCAAAAATTATCACTTTCTGATGAGCATAGTGCGGAATTAATTTTAAATGCATTAGTTGCTTTTCGTTTTTTAAAGCCGCAGATGCCTAGAAGCTGGTATTTTTTGCCAGTAAATTGCCACGATGATTTGGTCTTGGGGGATGTTGTTCAGGTTCATATTGAAGATAGTGGACAGAAAGCATTGTTTTTAGTGACAGAAGCAGGAAAATATGCCAGCTTATGTTTATTAATTGAGCCTAGATTAGTTTTGAAAGATCGGGTAATGAGATTTTGTGATCCGATTAAGATTATGAATAATCGCTTAATGATTTATCAACGATCAGCCAGTAGTTTAATATATGAAAGAGCTGTTTCATAAAAAAATAACCTGAATTAATCAATATTCAAGGTTTATATAATAACTAATTTGTGCAGCATCTTTAAAGCAACAGTAATATCCATCATTCATTGATGACAAATCATGGATAAGAATTAGCTTAATAATAATTTAATATTTCTTTTTGGAATGCAACTACAACTCAGGATCACGCTATCTTCTTTGATTGCTGTTTTTGTCAATGGGATCACTTCACCTGCTATTAGTTTCATTTTACAACAACCACAAATGCCCGCTCGGCAAGAGTAGGGAATTTTTAAGCCATGTTTTTCCAATTGTTCCAAGATAATAATTTGGTTATTGGCTAAATATTCTGTGCCATTAACATCGATTAATAATGTGGTTTCTGTTTCTGCATTAATTATCTGAGGCTTAGTTGATTTTACCCTTTTATATTGTTTAGGTTGTTTTTTAGTTAAAACTTTCACCGTATCGCCAACGCGGATCAGACCGCTATTTTTGGCGATGGCATTTTGGCCAAAATCAATTTCTCCATCCTCATCAGTGCGGAAACTTTCTAGTGTTGTTAACTGTTCTCCAGTCGGGTGCTGTGAGCCATCATCAATATTTACTGTCGTCAAAACGCAGCGCCTACAAGGTTTTAAAAGCTCGAAAACAACCTCACCGATTTGTATTGTATGCCAACTATCTTCAGCAAAAGCTTCGGCACCAGTTATGATCAAATTGCCTTTAAATTGTTCTAACTTAATATCAGATGGGCATTGTTTTTGAAGCGCTTTAAATGAGGCTTGATTAATAACAAGATAAGGATAGCCATCAGCAAATGAGAGAGGGATAGTTGGAAATTTTTTTATTCGACGGCTGGGTATTTTACCTAACCACCTTAATTGAACAGCAGAATTAAAATATTGCGACAGCCATTGATTAATCTTTGCTGGTGCGGCGAACGCCGTAAAATGATTGCCCCACACTTCAGTTGGTAAGGGATGGTTAATAAAGTCTTTATATAAAATAATTGCTGTTTGCTTATCAGGTGCCTGTATTTGAATGCTATTTTCAAGTATTATTGACTTAAATAACAGCATTTGTGGATATTGCCGCGCAGTAATAAACCCACCTTGATCATTGGTAACCATAAAATAGCGATCGAAAACCAGGCCACTATTTTCTGTATAAGCTTGTGACAAACGAATGCCTTTCACTGATTTAACTGGATGGATATAAAGACGAGATAACCGGATCATTCTTAACTCCTGTTTGAGCGCGATAATTTTGCTAGTAACTTTATGATATGTGCGCAGGGTTAGCTATAATGTGCAGCATTTTTTATTCGGGTGACAACGATATGAGAGCTCTGTTTGCTACTACGGCATTTGGACTGGAAGAATTACTTAAAAGTGAACTGGAGGCATTAGGAGCAAAATATTGTCATATTTTCTCAAGGTGGCGTGCATTTTCAAGTTGACGAACGTGGCATGTATTTGAGTCTGTTATGGAGTCGTTTAGCATCGAGGATTTTATTACCCTTAGCTAGCTGCCAGGTTTTTAATGATATGGATCTCTACCTTGCAGAACAGACAATTGATTGGCCGGATTTGTTTACCGTAAATGATACTTTTGCCGTTTATTTTAATGGAACTAACCAAGTTATCCGCAATAGCCAATATGGGGCTTTACGGGTGAAAGACGCTATTGTGGACAGTTTTACGCGTAAAATGAATAAACGGCCCAACATTTCCAAACAGAGCAACCCGATATACGGGTTAATGTCCATTTATATAAAGATAACGCCACCATATCGTTGGATTTAAAAGGTGATCCGCTCCATATCCGTGGATATCGTAGTTTAGCAGAGCAACCGCCTATCAAAGAGAATTTAGCGGCTGCCATTTTTTTACGCTCAGGTTGGCAGCATGGTTTGCCAATGGTCGATCCGATGTGTGGTTCCGGCACATTATTAATTGAAGCTGCAATAATGGCCTGTGATCGTGCACCTGGTTTAGCGCGTCAATTTTGGGGATTTCAATGCTGGTCGGGTTATAATCCAACGCTTTGGGCTGCTGTAATTGCTGAAGCGGAAAAACGGTTTCAGACGGGGATCGAGCAAGCGACTGCGCTTTTCTATCGCTTAGATATTGATCGCCACATTTTGGAAATAGCCAAGAAGAATGCTAAACAAGCCGGTGTTCACTCGTTATAGCTAAGCGACTTAATCTTTATTACACCATATTGAGTGCGAACAAAATATCTGTGTCGCATCCGAGCGCTCTTTTTTGCATTTAGCTTGTGCCCAATTATGTTTAATTGGATTAAGATCTGGCGAATAGGTAGGCAAATATTCCACCATATGCCCCGCATCGATGATGACTTGTTCAATACTCTGTTTCTTGTGAAAAGTTGCATTATAGCTAAACGTCTTAATTTCGATTACAAAATATATGTTTTTCTCCAATATAAATTTACTGATATAGAGTAATTACTTGTAATCATTTTAAAGTCGCCCAAGCTATAAATGGGCACAAGCTAAATGTAAAAAAAGAGCGCTCGGATGCGACACAGATATTTTGTTCGCACTCAATATGGCGTAATCAAAATTAAGTCGCTTAGCTATAGTATCAATAGGTAATGAGATGATTTCTTTGAATAAGTGGCATTTTTTTCTGCGTTCACTACGCCAACTGGTAGTGATGGCTTTTTTATTGGTTCTTTTGCCATTATTAATATTGGCATACCAGGCCTATCAAAGTTTAGATCAATTGAGTAATCATGCGGCTGATATCAACCGTACCACTTTGCTTGATGCTAGACGCAGTGAAATCATGACGAGTACTGCGCTTGAAATGGAGCGTAGCTATCGTCAATACTGTGTGTTAAACGATCAAACTGTTGCTGCTCTATATAAGAAAAAACGGCAAGAATATAGTGAGATGCTAGCTCGCCAAATGACTATGTGGCCTGATAAAAACCAAATCACAACTATTCAAACCTTACTAGAAGATCTCTCCGATTTAAAATGCGAAAATAACTCACCTATCCCGGCAATGGCGGCGGCACTTGAACGTTTTTCGTTTACCAACAATCAGTTAGTACAATTAACAGGTGATGTTATATTTGGACGAGGTACGCAATTGCATTCTGCAATTGCTGAAAAAGGTCAATATTTTGGTTGGCAAACGCTAATTGTGTTTTTATTGAGTGTATTATTAGTTGTGTTGTTTACTAGAATAATTATTGGTCCTGTTAAAGCTATTGAGCGTATGATTAATCATCTTGGGGGGGCAGGAGGAACACTTTTCACCAAACTTGAACGTTTTAAGGGCCCTAGTGAGTTACGTTCATTAACTCAGCGTATTGTTTGGTTAAGTGAGCGACTGAGTTGGTTGGAATCACAACGGCATGAATTTTTACGTCATATTTCTCATGAATTAAAGACACCTTTAGCCAGTATGCGTGAAGGGGCTGAAATATTAGCTGATGAAGTAACAGGGCCTTTGACTTTAGATCAAAGAGAGGTTGTCGCTATTTTGGATAATAGTAGTAAGCATTTGCAACAACTCATTGAGCAATTATTAGACTATAATCGTCAGTTACCCGATGGGCCAGCACTGATTCAGCAAATTGATTTAACCAAGTTAGTGGCAAATGTCGTTTCCTCAAATAATCTAACGGCTAGAGCTAAAAATATTCAAACTGAAATTGAGTTAAATATTACTCATTGTTGTGCAGAGCCAACTTTTTTGGCAAGAGTGATCGATAATCTCTATTCTAATGCAGTGTACTACGGTTCTGAATCGGGTAAGGTCTGGATAATAAGCAATGAAACTGACGATAAACTCCAAATCGATATCGCTAATACAGGAACACCTATCCCAGAATCTGAACAAAATATGATTTATGAACCTTTTTTTCAAGGATCTTTATTGCGTAAAGGGGCACGTAAAGGGGCACGTAAAGGGGCAGTAAAAGGGAGCGGTTAGGATTAAGCATTACCCAAGATTGTATTAAAAGAATGAATGGTCAATTGTTGCTTATTGATTGTCAGTTTGCTGATGTCTGTTTTCGTATTGAGCTACCACTAACCACAGAGTATGAATAATGCCAAATTGCTCTAATTACAACACCCTAATAGCCGCAGGGATAATGCGGAAAAAATGGCATATTGCATTTGCGAAGCTAAGTTGTGGGGGATTTTTTCCACTAAATGGAAAGTAAAGTTAACAACACTTCTTTTACCTTTTTTATTAATAGCTTGTAGTAAATATCACCATCCAGTACCACTGGATATGATAAATGAATCGATACCAATAATAGAAGAACGTATAACAGATTATCGCTATGTTACTTGTGAAAAAATATGGAATATAGATAGTGAGAATGCTTCAGATAATCCGCTTTACTGGTTGAGAATTGTTGACTGTGCTAATCGATTGAATAAAGAGCAAGCGCTTTTGATGGCTAAAACGATTCAGTTAATTAATTGGAAAAATATTTTTCGACATATTATTTTATTCGATTTCGCAGAGTCAACCGTAACTGCTCGGCGTAAAGTGATTGATAATTTGAATAGTTATAGTTTGCAGTTCCCTTCACCTATTCACCCACTGTTAGAATTATGGCATGAAAAGCAAATTCAGATTGTTAATGTTGAAGAAGAAAATGCTAAATATTTACGTTTACAACAACAGAGCGATAATAAACTAGATCGTTTAGCTGAACAAAACGCTCATCTAAGCTATGAATTAAATATTGTCTCACGTAAGTTGGAAAATCTGACCGATATTGAACGACAACTTTCTTCACGCAAACAGCAGGAACAAGCTGTTTCAAGTGGAAAAATGGATAAAAGCAGTACCAATTCAAAAGCAAATAGCCCAGAGCCGAAAACGACAGATGTGATTAAAGAGTCTCATCAGGTTGATAAAAGCCGAGAAAATCCCCAATGACAGTGCATAAATCAGCCAATCTATTATTGGTAGATGATGATCCCGGTCTATTGAAATTATTGGGTATGCGTTTGACTAGTGAAAGATTTAAGGTGGTTACCGCAGAAAATGGTGTGGATGCCTTGAAAATTCTAATAAAAGATAAAATTGATCTGGTTATCAGTGATTTGCGTATGGATGAAATCGATGGCATGGCACTTTTTGCGGAGATACAGAAACAGCAGCCAGGCATGCCGGTCATTATTTTAACGGCGCATGGTTCAATCCCTGATGCGGTAGCGGCAACACAAAGAGGGGTATCGAGTTTTCTCACTAAGCGAGTTGATCGTGATGCTCTCTATAAAGCGATTGGTGAAGCATTGGCTATGTCAATTTCCGTTTCTGATGAAAATTGGAGTAAGGAAATTGTCACTCGTAGCCCGATAATGCTTCGTTTATTAGAACAGGCACGTATGGTGGCGCAATCTGATGTTAGTGTATTAATAAATGGGCAAAGTGGTACAGGTAAAGAAGTGTTGGCACGAGCAATTCATCGTGCTAGTCCTAGAGCTAAAAAGCCCTTTATTGCAATTAACTGTGGAGCTTTACCTGAGCAGCTTTTAGAATCAGAGCTGTTTGGGGTCATACCAAGGGCGCTTTTACCGGTGCGGTTACACATCGTGAAGGTCTATTTTTCGTTGCGCAAGGTGCGACACTATTTCTCGATGAAATTGGTGATATGCCTTTGTCTCTTCAAGTGAAACTATTGCGGGTTTTGCAAGAACATAAAGTGCGGCCTTTAGGCAGTAACCGTGATTTGGATATTGATGTTCGAATTATTTCAGCGGCCCATCGTGATTTACCAAAGGCAATGGAAAAAAATGAATTTCGGGAAGATCTCTATTATCGTTTGAATGTGGTAAATATCAAAATTCCTACCCTTAATGAGCGTTCGGAGGATATCCCTTTATTAGCAAATCATTTGTTAAGGGAATCAATAAAGCGTCATAAACCTTTTGTGCGTAGCCTATCGAGGGATGAAATGAAATGTTTAATGGCGGCAAGCTGGCCGGGTAATGTAAGGCAATTAGTGAATGTTATTGAGCAGTGTGTTGCATTAACAACCGCGCCCGTTATTAGTGAAGCATTAGTCATTCAGGCGTTGCAAGGTGAGAATACTCCATTACCTACTTTTGTTGAGGCTCGCAATCAATTTGCGCTTAATTATTTGCGTAAATTGTTACAAATGACAAAAGGTAATGTTACCCATGCCGCGCGTATGGCAGGTCGAAACCGAACGGAGTTTTATAAGTTATTAGCCAGGCATAAACTGGATCCTAATGATTTTAAAGAATAATTTTTATTATGTCTGGAGAATGAAATTTTATGAACCGAACGCTGAATATTGCACTAGCACAATTAAATTGGCCGGTAGGTGATATTGAAGGCAACTGTGAACGCATGTTGCAGGAAGCTAAGACTCAACAGTTACAGGGTGCAGATCTTATTCTGTTTTCGGAATTAGCTTTAACTGGCTATCCTCCCGAGGATTTACTTTTTCGGCCAGATTTTTACCAACGCTGTAGCAAAGAGCTTGATCGTCTGAAAGACGCTAGTCAAAATATCGCCATTGTTGTTGGTCATCCATGCTGGCAAAACGAAAAATGTTATAATGCATTGTCATTTTTCTGGCAGGGGCAGTTAGTGGCGCAATATTTTAAGCAACAATTACCTAATTATGGTGTTTTTGATGAAAAGCGTTATTTTCATTCAGCTAACGAAACTTGTGTAATACCTTTTAAAGGTTACAAGTTAGGTTTTTTAATTTGTGAAGATGTCTGGTTTGATGAGCCAGTTGATGCAATTAAAGCCCAAGGCGCTGATGTCCTCATTATCATTAATGCTTCACCTTACAATCGTGAAAAGCCCCATATTCGTTCAACATTATTAAAATCACACTGTCAAAGAACCCAATTACCAATTGTCTATTTAAACCAGGTTGGTGGACAAGATGAGCTCATCTTTGATGGCGGCTCAAAAGTATTCAATGGCAAGGGTGAGATAACGCATTACTTAGCGCAGTTTGCTGAGCAAGTTCTCCAGTGTAAATTTAATGATTACGAACCACTGCCAGTGGCTAATTCAGCAAAAGCTTTATCACCGATAGCCCAGGTTTATGAAGCATTAGTCATGGCAACCCGTGACTATATTAATAAAAATGAATTCTCTGGTGTTATTTTGGGATTATCAGGCGGAATTGATTCAGCTTTAACCTTGGCTATTGCGGTAGATGCTTTAGGTAAAGATAAAGTTCAGGCTGTAATGATGCCTTTCAAATATACCGCTGAAATGAGTATCCATGATGCCAAAGAGCAGGCAGCATTGTTAGATATTGAATTTGCGATAATATCTATTGAAGCTATGTATGATGCATTTATGGCAGGTTTGTCACCATTATTTATCGGCATGGCGCCCGACACAACCGAAGAGAATTTGCAGGCTCGCTGTCGGGCTATCATTCTGATGGCAATATCGAATAAGCGTGGCCGTTTAGTATTAACGACCACTAACAAAAGTGAGTCCGCCGTTGGTTATACCACTCTTTATGGTGATATCGCCGGCGGGTTTGCGGTGCTTAAAGATGTACCAAAGATGTTAGTATTTGAGCTAGCAAAGTATCGAAATACGATTTCACCAATCATCCCTCAGCGCGTGATCGAACGGCAGCCTTCTGCTGAGCTAGCGCCAGGGCAGCTCGATCAGGATAATTTACCCCCTTATTCTGTATTGGATGCGATCTTGGAAGGTTATGTTGAACAGGATAAATCGGTCAGTGAATTAGTTTCGGCTGGATTTGATGAAGTAACAGTTCGTAAAGTGATCAAGTTAGTTGATATTAATGAATATAAACGGCGTCAGGCACCGATAGGTCCGCGCGTTACAATGCGAAATTTCAACAACGATAGGCGTTACCCAATTACTTCGGCTTTTGGTCGTAAAAACTGGTGATAATAGGATAATTTGATAAAAAAATTGATGCAATTATCAAAGCTTTCAAGTTGGATGATTTAAGAGAAGCTTTAGCAGATTTCGGCATAACCGGAATGACAGTCACGGAAGTAAAAGGGTTTGGCCGCCAAAAAGGTCATACATAACTTTATCGTAGTGCAGAATATATGGTTGATTTTTTTGCCTAAAGTAAAAATTGAAATTGTTGTTCTGGACGATATTGTTGACAGTTCTATTGAAACGATAATACAGACGGCACAAACGGGAAAAATTGGTGATGGCAAAATTTTTGTTTATGATATTGCTCATGTGATCCGTATTCGAACCGGCGAGCAGGATGAAGCGGCTATTTGCTTTTAAAGGGTAACAGATGGTTGAAAGTTACAAAGGAGTTGATATGGAATCTGTAACTTTTTGTTCCACCTCTTACCACTTACCCTGGTTTTAGTGAGAGTTTTAATTATTATTGTTCATTTCCATCAATAACTTTATGTGGTCCAAAACACTCATAGTGGATGTGACTGGTATTTACACCCATGGCGAGCAACTGTTTGGCAATAAATTGCATAAAGTTGACTGGACCACAGAAGTAATAATGCATATTTTTAAGATTATAGCTAAGCGACTTAATTTTGATGATATTATTTATATGAGCTATTCAATTGATTTTAGACGTAAAGTGATATTTACGATGGAAGAAGAAGGGTTGAGTATCCGAGAAACAGCGAAGCAATTTCGG
>NZ_CACTIE010000160.1 GCF_902713415.1 Arsenophonus endosymbiont of Bemisia tabaci Q2 | reverse complement strand
TATCGTTTATGGTTTTTCATTCCATAATATTTCCGTACCATCTTTTATAATTGCACAAATCATGCCATTTGGCATTCTTTTCAAATCAAGATAACCACTAAAATTGTAAAGTTTTTTCGTACTCTTGAAAACAATTGGCTAACGTTATATCCTGTAATACTTCTATATCTATGCATCCACACATACTAAATAAGGTGTTCTAAATCCATCGTATCCTTCCCATAAAAAAATTAAGAATAACTGCAAGCATAAGAAATTCTTTAGGTGTTAATTTTACAACTTCATTTTCTACTTCAACCGTTCTACCAACGCTATTGATAACTATATACGACTTCATAGCTTCCTCCTCCTGATAAAATATAAATAAACCAATACAGTCTAATACAGTCTAATACAGTCTAATACAGTCTAATACAGTCTAATACAGTCTAATACAGTCTAATACAGTCTAATACAGTCTAATACAGTCTAATACAGTCTAATACAGTCTAATACAGTTATACTTATATCAATAAAGAATACAAAACTATAATTTTTTATTGAGCTAATGTTCAAACTTTTGATAAAAGTTTTTTTAAAAACTAAATTAACTAAATTCATTTTACAGCAAAACAGGTTTAATTAATATAAATTTAATTTTATTTAATCAATTTTAGTTCCTAATAGTATCTAAATACTATTACTGATAATGGAAAATTTCAAATCCATCTTTATCTATTTTTTAAAAAATCAATTATATCTTTCCAAACAGTATATTTATAAAATAACGCACTAGCCATTACATTAATCTTAATGGTTTTAAGAAAAAAGTTTAATATTTTCCTTATTTTTTTAAATAAAATCCTTTTTAAAAGTGAATCTAAAATCTGGGGATTATACCCGTATACCTAAAATGATGTTCTTTTATCGTGTCTTATAGGTTTTTTGCATGGAGAGGTGCTACTAAATATATATTAAATACGGAAAAAGAAATCAAAACGACGATGGATAGCGATAATATTTGAAATGATTATATCTTGCTTTACTGGATTTATTGGAGGCTTATTAGCTATGGAATATGGCTCTAGTGACTATATTGCACTAGTAGTTGCGGGCTTACTAGGATTCATGTGTGGTACAGGATTTAAATTACTATACCAAAAATTTTTCAATTTAAAGGTTAATAAAGAAAATTTACTTTTATAACTTCCATAATTATGGACATTCAATTATAACTAGCTATTTTTTCTTTTTATTTTAATTACCACTAAGGGTAGCGTAGAAATAAAATTTTATTTTTAGTAGATATCTACTATATCATTTTGATAAATAAATTTTTGTATTTACAGCTTATTTATCAAATAGATAATTTTTTAAATGTGATGTTAACTTTATTATATTATGTGTTTTAAACATAAAAATTGTTAACTTATTACATTTAAATAGTAGAAAGAAATTCTAATTTTAATATTATTTCTACTTTGCATTAAAAATACATTATAAATCATAAAATATAAAATTTATCACATGCATTTATTAATGCTTAATAAGCAAAAAAGATAAAGTAAAAAAATAACATTTATAATACAAAAAATTTTTATATATTTAAAAATATTAAGCAAATTAGTTTCATTTTATTCTGTTGAGACATTAAAATCCTTAATCATATTTTTGATCATATTAGCAAATAGTAAATAGAATGACCCAGGAAAAATAAATATAAAAATATGCAGAAAATAGCAAAATAGTACATATTAATCATAACTTTATACAAGATAATCAAAACTTCTTAATTAGAACTTTTGTTATTGAAGAAGTAAATGTTGAATTTATACGATTGGTATTTACTTTGGCCAATATGCCATCTGGTTCATACATAGAAATTATCGATCGTATGAGACAACATACACGTATCTTTCCACTAAATGAAGGTTCTACGCTAAATGTAACTTTTTATACTAATTGCATTGATATTAAAGTTATTTTACCAAAAAATTATCACTATAGTAATAATCAAATAATAGAGCTTGCTTATTATGAAGCACTTCCGCTTGATTTAACAAAAATTGTTGAAGATAGTAATGATGAGCGACAAACCCTATATGTGATATAAAAATACGCCTTTTTTAACCCAGCTTGCGCTGTACATTTTGTCGCATTTAATGGTTATGGTGGTATAGCTAAGCGACTTAATTTTGATGACATTATTTATATGAGCTATTCAATTGATTTTAGACGTAAAGTGATATTTACGATGGAAGAAGAAGGGTTAAGTATCCAAGAAACAGCGAAGCAATTTCGGATTGGCTCTGCATCTATATCGCGTTGGATTAATCAAATAGAGCCAAAAGCATCGACTACGCGTCAGCGAAAAATCGATAAATCCGAGTTGATAAAAGATGTTGAACAATATCCAGATGCTTACCAAAAAGAGCCTGCAGAGCGTTTTGGCGTTTGTCAGAAGGCCATTTGGCAAGCTCTTAAAAAATGGGATTGATCTATAAAAAAACTTTACGTCATCCGAAAGCCGACGAAAACACTCGACAAACGTTTCAAAAAAACAACAGTATGAAAAAGAAGGCAAGCATATTATTTTTATTGATGAAAGTGGTTTTTCACACGATACCCCGCGGACTCACGGCTATTCCCCGAAAGGTCAACGGTGTGTTGGTCTCAAGAACTGGGGAGCTAAAGGAAGAACAAATGTTATCGGCGCTTTATTGGGCACAACGCTGTTTGCTATCGGATTATTTGATATCAATATTAACAGCGATGTTTTCTATGCATGGGTCACCCAAGTCCTTATCCCAGTACTTCCTAAAAACAGTGTAATCATGATGGATAATGCAACTTTTCACAAGAAACAGAGTATTCAACAAGTCATCATCGATGCGGGGCATATGGTGGAATATTTGCCTACCTATTCGCCAGATCTTAATCCAATTGAACATAAATGGACACATGCTAAATGCAAAAAAAGAGCGCTCCGATGCGACACAGATATAGCTAAGCCTCTTAATTTTGATTACAAAAATATATGTTTTTTCAATATAAGTTGACTGATATAGAGTAATTACTTGTAATCATTTTAAAGTCGCCTAGCTATATTTTGTTCGCACTCAACATGGTGTAATCAAAATTAAGTCGCTTAGCTATATTGGCCGGTTTTATCGCAGCTCGCGAAAAAGTAAAAAATATCAGCGCAGTTGCTTGCGGTATCTCTGGCTCTGGGCCGACATTATTTGCAATTTGCTATAGCTATAAAAGAAAGACAGCAGAAAAAGTAATGCAATGGCTGACACAATATTACCTACAAAATGGAATAGGTTTTGTGCACATGTATCGTTTAGATCAAATTGGTGCAAGAGTGATAGGCTAAAAATGAAATTATATAATTTAAAAAATCAAAGTGAGCAGGTCCGTTTTCTGCAGGCAGTTAAACAAGGGCTTGGGTCAGCAGCACGGCCTTTTTTCCCGCTTAATATACCAAAACTCAATGATGAACAGCTAGCTAAATGGTTACAGTGCGATTTTATCACCCGTAGTAGAGCTATATTTTATCAGCTTATATTGGCAATGAAATGCCGTTAGAAAAAGTGACAGCGTGTGTTAAACAGGCGTTCAATTTTCCGTTAGTTGTTAGACCAATAGAAGAAAATATTGCCAGCCTGGAGTTGTATCATGGCCCAACCTTAGCATTTAAAGATTTTGGTGGCCGATTTATGGCACAAATTTTGCTGGCCGATTTATGGCACAAATATTGGCACAAATTGCCAGTAACCAACCCATTACTATTTTAACCGCTACTTCAGGTGATACTGGCGGCCCGCCGTGGCCCATGCTTTTTATCGTCTTAAAAAGGTTCAGGTTATTATTCTCTATCCGGAAAATAAGATCACGCCTTTACAGGAAAAATTATTCTGTACACTAGGGGAACATATTCACACTATCGCAATCAAGCGTGACTTTCATGATTGTTAAAGGCTGGTAAAACAGGCTTTTGATGATGAAGAATTAAAACGGCTATTATGTTTAACCTCCGAGAATTCTATTAATATTAGCCGGTTATTGGCGCAAATTTGTTATTATTTTGAGGCTCTTGCACAGTTAGTGGTTGAAAACCGTCAACAATTAGTTATTTCTGTACTCAGTGGTAATTTTGGTAATTTAACCGCCGGCTTATTTGCCAAAGCAATGGGGCTACCGGTGAAGCGTTTTATATTAGCTGGGCGACTTTAAAATGATTACAAGTAATTACTCTATATCATTAAATTTATATTGGAGAAAAACATATATTTTGTAATCAAAATTAAGAGGCTTAGCTATAACTTCCTGTACCAATACTTCAAACTCAAGTGTTTTAATGACGGCAGGATTACTTGCTAAAAAGGCGGTTAAAAAAGGTTTAATGCGTAAACCTTGGGTAAAAACTTCGTTAGCACGAGGTTCGAAAGTGGTTACTGATTATTTAGCCAAAGCGGGATTGACTGATTATTTAAATCAATTAGGTTTTAATCTACTTGGCTATGGCTGCACCACTTGCATTGGTAACTCAGCGCCACTACCGGCGGCAATAGATGAAGCAATCAAAAAACATGATCTAACTGTAGGTGCGGTGCTATCAGGCAATAGAAATTTTGAAGGTAGGATCCATCTATTAGTAAAAACCAATTGGTTGGAATAACCACTTCTACTGGTAGCTTATGCGTTAGCGGGTAATATGCAAGTAAATCTTGCTGATGAGCCGTTGGGAGAAGATAAAAATGGTAAAGATGTTTTACTAAAAGATATATGGCCTACCAGTCAGGAAATTGTTGATGCAATACAGTTAGTAAAATCTGACATGTTCCATAAAGAATATAATGCAGTTTTTGATGGTGATGAAGCCTGGCAGGCACTTGATGTAAAAAGTTCAGCCACTTCTTCATGGCAACCTGATTCAACTTATATTCCTAATCTTCCGTTTTTTATGGCATGCAGCTTGCACCGGCGCCGATCACTGATATTCATACTGCTCATATTCTTGCAATCTTCGGTGATTCTGTTACGACCGATCATATTTCACCAGCTGGAAATATTAAAGCGGATAGTCCAGCTGGCCGTTATTTACAGTCCTATGGCGTACAAGCAACAGATTTCAATTCGTATGGTTCGCGGCGAGGTAATAATGAAGTTATGATGAGAGGCACATTTGCCAATATTCGTATTCGTAATGAGATGCTTCCTAGGGTTGAAGGGGGATTTACTCGCTATATACCAAAACAGACTCAGCTAGCAATCTATGATGCTGGCATGCAATATAGCTGGGCGACTTTAAAATGATTACAAGTAATTACTCTATATCAGTAAATTTATATTGGAGAAAAACATATATTTTGTAATCAAAATTAAGTCGCTTAGCTATATCAGCAAAAAAAGATACCTTTAGCAATTATTGCTGGCAAAGAGTATGGTTTCGGTTCTAGTCGTGACTGCGCGGCTAAAGGAACCCTATTGCTCGGGGTAAGGGTGGTTATTGCTGAATCTTATGAACGAATTCATCGCTCTAATTTGATTGGTATGGGGGTCTTACCGTTAGAATTTCCGGCTAATGTAAACCGTAAAACATTAAAATTGACCGGTGATGAGGCAATTGATATTGCAGGCTTGCAATCGATTACCCCAGGCAAGATGATCACAGTAACCATTACTGATAAAAATGATCAGAAAACGACAATAGCGATGTGTTGCCGCATTGATACGATGACTGAAATAGAATATTTTCGTCATGGCGGTATTCTGCAGTATGTTATTCGTCAAATGTTAAAATAAACGGATTTAAACCATCAAAAACTGCTCTGTTAAAAGCAGACAGTTTTTGATAATAATTGATTGATTATTTTTTCGCATTATCAGATAGAATATGACCTAATTTGCTGGCTTTTACATTGAGATAGTCACTATTTTTGGGATTACGACCAACAATGAGAGGAACTCGTTCTACGACATTGATTCCAGCTTCTTTCATAATTTCTAGTTTTTTAGGATTATTGGTTAATAATCTCACTTCATTTATCGCCAATAATTTATACATGTCAGCACAGACAGTAAAATTACGTTCATCGGGTTCAAACCCGAGTTTTAAATTAGCCTCAACAGTATCCAGCCCCTCATCTTGCAGAGCATAGGCGCGGATTTTATTTAATAATCCGATGTTACGCCCCTCTTGACGATGGTATAGTAGTACTCCGCTACCTTCTTCGCCAATTTGTTTAAGTGCTGCTTCTAGTTGAAAACCACAATCACAACGTAAACTAAATAAGGCATCTCCGGTCAAACATTCCGAGTGAATACGGGAAAGAACGGGTTTTCCATCAGTAATATCACCATAAATAAGTGCGATATGATTATTACCATTAACAATTTCTTCAAAACCAACAAGTAGAAACTCACAAAAAGGAGTAGGTAATTTGGCTTCAGCTATACGTTTTAACTGCATATTGTTATACATAATGAACGAAACTCTCTGTATTTAAAATTAAGGAAAAGCACGTTAAAAAAATAGTTAAATATAGTTATCAAATTATTTTTACCTATATATTTTACTAGGCTAGTGGATATCATCAGTAGATAAATTTATCTTCATATTACTACAATATTATTATTAAAAAATTAACTATTTTAACTATAAGCACATTTTGTTTATTAATTTAGATTGAGGTTTGTTGATTGAGACCGGTGCCTAATATAAATAAATGTTCTAAGATTTTTTCATTTTTTGAAAAAATAGTCAGCAACACTAGTATTTCGTTAAATGGGATAAATTCAATAAGGAATTTTTTGATTAAAAATATTTGTGCACCATTAACATGTTATAGAAAAGTTTTTGTCGTAACTCATTATGTTATCTACCATTGAAATGTTTATTTAAATAAAAAGGCGAGTGTTGATATAATTCACTTTCTTTATTGGGTTTAGATGCTAAGTTAAGAAACAAAAAGTGTTTACAGCGCTTTTCTATCATTAAGCAAAAATAGGAAAAATGTGAAATATTTTTTAATTTTATTACTTTCTGTAGCCATTTTTATTGTTTCCGTGACACTTGGCTCAAGCAATAATCAGATAGTAACATTTAATTATATTTGATTACTAAAGGTGACTATCCAATATCGATATTACTAGCTGTCCTTTTTGCGGTTGGATTTTTGCTGGGTTGGCTTATTTGCGGGGTGTTTTACGCTAAGGCATTAATTTCATTATCAAATGCAAGACTTAAGATTAAACGTTTAGAAAGTCAATTAACCGAATCAACTCAAAGTGAACACGATAGTAAAGTGGCAGTTGTTACAAATGAAAAAAGGTAATTTTTTATGTTAGAGCTGCTATTTCTGCTACTGCCTATTGCCGCTGCCTATGGTTGGTATATGGGACGCAGAAGTGCTCAACAAGATAAACAACAAAATGCTGATCGTTTATCCCGTGAATATGTAGCTGGTGTCAATTTCTTGCTATCTAATCAACAAGATAAAGCCGTTGATCTGTTTTTAAATATGCTTAAAGAAGATAGCTCGGCGTTTGAGGCTCATCTGACATTAGGCAATCTTTTCCGTTCAAGGGGGGAGATTGAACGGGCTATCCGTATTCATCAATCCTTGTTTGAAAGTAACTCATTATCCTTTGAGCAGAAACTATTAGCCACACAGCAGCTTGGGCGAGATTATTTAGCGGCAGGAGTTTATGATCGGGCGAAAAATATTTTTTTGCAACTAGTTGATGAGCAAGATTTTCGCTTTAGTGCGTTACAATCTTTACTTACTATTTATCAAGCAACTAGCGATTGGTATAAAGCAATCGAGGTTGCCGAAAAATTAGTCAAAATGGGCAATCCTCAATTTAAACAAGAAATAGCTCATTTTTATTGCGAACTGGCACTATTGGAGCTGAGTAGTGACGATCTTGATGGCGCATTTCTTTTACTAAATAAAGCCGCTCAATCAAATAAAAACGCTACTCGAGTTTCTATTATGAAAGGGCGCATTCATATCGCCCGAGCTGAATATGAAAAAGCCATTTCAGTACTTAAACAAGTTTTTGATCAAGATAGAGATTTAGTCAGTGAAACTTTAACCATGCTTTATGAATGTTATCATCATTTAGCGAATTGGCATGATTGGGAAGCTTATATCCAGCAATGTGTTGCTGGCGATTGCGGTGCAACTGCTCAGCTTTATCTGGCGGAAATAATTGAAAAAAGAAAAGGGCTAGAAAAAGCGCAAATATTTATTAAACAGCAACTTGAACGTCATCCAACGATGCGATTGTTTTATAAACTGATCGATTATCATTTGGCGGACGCAGAAGAAGGCAGAGCAAAAGAGAGTCTGGAATTACTGCGCAATATGGTTGGCGAGCAAATCCGCTCTAAACCTGATTACCGTTGCCGCAAATGTGGTTTTACTACCCATTCTTTATATTGCTATTGTCCTTCATGCCGTTCTTGGGATACGATCAAACCAATAAAAGGCCTTGATGGTCAGTGACAACGTCACATATATTGCATTCATTAAATTTTAAAAGGTTAAAAATGATAGCCAGCACGCAAAATAAACTTCCTGTTTCTACTAATTCCGCGGTTATTGTTGCATTAGATTATCATGATCTGGCTAAGGCATTATCTTTTGTTGACAACCTCAGCCCGCAGGATTGCCGCCTGAAAGTGGGTATGCAGATGTTTACTTTATATGGCCCACAATTTATTCAAACTTTACATAACCGAGGTTTTCAGATTTTTTTGGATTTGAAATTTCATGATATTCCTAATACGGTGGCGCAAGCTGTTAAAGCAGCGGCGGAAATCGGGGTTTGGATGGTTAATGTACATGCCAGTGGTGGGGTCAGAATGATGATGGCGGCTAAAGAAGCACTAGTTGAATATGCTAAAGATGCTCCACTATTGATTGCTGTTACCATATTAACCAGTATGGAACAAGCGGATCTGCACCAGATTGGTATTACACAACTGCCGGCTGATCGCGCCTTGCAGCTAGCAAAATTAGCCAAGGAGTGTGAGTTGGATGGTGTAGTTTGTTCAGCACACGAAGTAGCAGCACTGAAATCAGCTTGTGGTAGCGATTTTTTATCAATTACGCCAGGCATTCGCCTCATTGGTGCAGAAGCCTATGATCAGCGGAGAATTATGACGCCAGAGCAGGCTATTAATGTTGGCGTTGATTATATGGTTATTGGTCGTCCTATTACCCATAATAGTGCCGATCCAGTGTTAACGCTGGCGCAAATTAATCGTTCAATTGGATGGATAAAATGAGTGACTCGCGTTTAGTTTATTCTACAGAAACTGGCAGAATAGTTGAAGCAGAATAGTTGAAGTAGAAAAAATCAGTGCCAACCAAAGGCGATGGTATAGTTCGTATCAGACGTCAAAGCTCAGGCCGAAAAGGCAAGGGTGTTTCTGTTATTACAGGCTTGGATTTGAATAAAGATCAATTAATGATGCTTGCTGCTGAATTAAAAAAATGTGGTTCAGGCGGAGCAATCAAACAAGGCAATATTGAGATTCAGGGTGATAAATGCGAGCTTATTAAGCAATTATTAGAAGCTAAGGGAATGAAAGTTAAACTGGCCGGCGGTTAATTTTATATTTACAAATAAAGCCAGATAATTATAGCTAAGCGACTTAATTTTGATTACACCATATTGAGTGCGAACAAAATATCTGTGTCGCATCCGAGCGCTCTTTTTT
>NZ_CACTIE010000159.1 GCF_902713415.1 Arsenophonus endosymbiont of Bemisia tabaci Q2 | reverse complement strand
CTCAAGCCTTCTTCTTCCATCGTAAATATCACTTTACGTCTAAAATCAATTGAATAGCTCATATAAATAATGTCATCAAAATTAAGTCGCTTAGCTATATGGAGAATATTTCCTGTAGTATAATTAGTGCCATCTATTGCGCCGGCTAATAATGCTCCGCCAAAATTCATTATGGTACCCGCAGGATCACCAATTTGGGCTCAACCTACCGATGATCTGGCAAAAGCAGAGGTATTTGACCTGAGACCATTTTAACATCAGTGCTATCTTGCGCATACTGTCTGGCTTTCCAGCTGGGTATATCTGCGCCATGAGTTCCCATACTACCGTTTATATTATAAACTGCTCTGTCAAACGATTGATGGCAATTCTGCGTCTGCTCAGACAGCAGCTGTCGAGTTTGGTTTAATTGCTGAGGAGTGTGGCTTGGTTTGGAAGTAGCGCTTGATTAACGCCGGCAATAAAATCATTCAATATCTTCATTTTTCCCTCTAGTTAAGTATTTAATCGCAGATCTTAAAATTAGTTATATATATTTAAACTTTTCGCTAAAAACTTATTCAATATGCTTAAGTAATGGCAATAGATTGCTATTTTTACTAGCAAGTAAGTTTATTGTGGCAAATTTATTATGTTATTATCTTTAGCATTAATTCAGAAAATTGAACAAAGTCATCGAACCTACCGATTAAATTTTTTCAGAAAAAACAATATCTCTAAGTCCTTGCCAAATAACTAGCTGTTTATCATCACTGATTGCTAATACTGCTTGATAGAGCTGGTGGCTTATTAAATTATATTTCATTAAATCAATAATTTTTTCTTGACTGATATTTTGTAAAATCGTGCACGTAACTAATCTACCTACAGGGTATTCAATCAATCTAACGGAAAATTTCTCATCTACTCTGATAGAAAAATCAATTTGGTTAAAATTTACCGGCGATTTCAGTCCAATATTTTCATACAGTAATATTAATTGAGGCGCAAATTCGTCTCTCATATATTTATCTCTTTCAAATAATACAAATTAGATGGTTTAATTATTCAATGAATAAAAATCAATCATGATCAGGTGTAGACCTGAAATATTTCAAATTATGTCCAAATACACATTGGTAGCTAAAAATAAGGTAACTTAGGCGTGATTAAATGATTAAATAGTTAACAACATGTCAGGTAAATATCTTTTATGCTTGAATTGGCTAAAAATCCTTCTAAACAATCTAAATTTAATCATCTTGTGTTAATGCATAAGCTTTCTATCTTGTGCTAATGATAAAGTACAAAAAGTCAGTAGCGTTAGATCCTAACATCATGTAATCTGCCTGGCATAACCTGGCTGGAGGCACTCATGAACGATTCATATAGCGGTAAAAACGGTAAAGTAAAAGTGAGGTATGTTCGTAATAGCGAAAACAACACAAATAATGATCGACGAAAGAATAAACATCTTTCTGCTAAAAATAGAAAATCGTCATCACGCCGTAGTGATCGTAATAATGAACGTTTAACTGATGATCCCTGGAAAGTGGTTTCTCAACGGAAAGAACCTATTACTAGCCATAGTGGTATCAGTGGTAAAAGCCAGGTTGATCCCGAACAAATTCGTCGTCAGCGTTTAGAAGAGACGCTTATTTACGGCGAATATGCCTGCCAAGCAACGTTTAAATATCGCCCGGAAGCAATTGTTCGCGCCTGGTTTGTTCAGTCCATTACCCCACATTTTCGCGAAGCCCTTAAGTGGATAGCGGCAAAACCGTAAAGCCTATCATGTGGTTAGTGAAGAAGAGCTAGTAAAAGCTTCTGGTACTAAGCATCATGGTGGTATTTATTTCTTAATTAAAAAACGGATCGGATTTGACGCTGAAGCCTATCTAGCCCAGTCGACTAACATTGATTGTGTATTAGCTATTGAGGATATTGGCAATCCACATAATTTAGGGGCGATTGTGCGTAGTGGCGCTCATTTCGGCGTACAAGGTATTATTCTCCATGATGTTGCAGCGATGGAGTCAGGCTCCGCAGTTAGAACCGCAGCAGGTGGCGCCGAGTACATTAAAAGCATCCAATCGGATAATTTTTCTGCCACACTGAAAAAATTCCATCATGCAGGCTATACCATTGTTACGACATCTAGTCATAAAGGTAATAGTAATATTGATATTGCCAAAGCTGAGTTACCGGAAAAAATGTTACTACTATTGGGGAAGGAAAGTAATGGGTTAACTAAAAATGCTTCGCAGGAAGACAGTATAAACCTTTGTATTGCTGGTACCGGTCAGCTGGAAAGTTTAAACGTTTCGGTCGCTGCCGGTATTATATTGGCCAAATGGTGGCAACAAAATAAAATTTAGTCATATTTTATTGAGATAGTTAGTATAAAGCTATCTCAATAACTATCATTCCTGTTATCTAGCCTATTTTTTATCAGTTTCGCTATTAATGTGCGCCGCCACTGCTTTGGCTATCGCCGGCAGTGAAAGGGGGTTTTGCCAACCAAAGTAAAACTAAAAGGGCAATAAAAACGCCTGCTGATAACCAAAAAATTTCATTGGCTGAGATAATTAATCCTTGATCAGTAATCATTTTTGCTAGATAAGCGGATGACTGTTGCTCATTTAATCCTAATGCGGACAATTTTGCATAGAATTGTTGCGACTCTGGATTATAGGGGGTAATAATTTCAGTAAAGTGGGCATGATGCATAGCTTCCCTTTTTGTCCATAAAGTGGTTGTCATAGATGTTCCTATCGCTCCGGCAAGTGTCCGGGAAAAATTTGATAGACTGGATGCTGAGGCGAGCTTTTCAGCTGGTAAACCAGATAAAGTAATAGTGGTCAGTGGCATGAAAAAGCAAGCAATAGCTAATCCTTGCACGAATTGTGGCCATGCCGCAGCGGAAAAATCCATCGACGGCTCAAATGTCCATGCTCGCCAATAATAGCAGACGGCGTAAACAATAAAGCTGAAAGTAACGATAACACGCATATCAATTTTATGGCTATATCGCCCGATCAATGGCGTTATTAATAGTGGTAAAATCCCGACTGGTGCTGAGGCTAAACCCGCCCATGTTGCCCTATAACCAAACACTTCCTGTAATAACTGTGGTAGTAATACAATAGTACCAAAGTAGAGCATATAAGCCAGACTGAGTGACAAACAGCCAATAGTGAAATTACGCTCCTTGAACAGGGAAAGATCAATAACAGGGTTATTATCTGTCAGTTCCCAAATAATTAGGAAGCTCAATGCAATTACTGCGGTTATTGCCAGTAAAATAATTTCTGTTGAATTAAACCAATCTACCTCTTTACCTCGATCAAGCATAATTTGTAATGCACCGATACCAACGATCAGTAATGTTAATCCAATGCTATCAATTGGCTTTATCTCAGTTGAGGTTTCACGATCAGCGAGTGTTTGCATAATAATGAAAATAATCGCAATACCGAATGGAACATTAATAAAAAAAATCCATCCCCAGTGATAGTTATCACTAATATAGCCACCTAAAATCGGCCCGCAAATGGGGGCAATAACAATTGTTATTGACCAAAGTGCAAGCGCCATATTACGTTTAAGAGGAGGGTAATTATTAAGCAGCAGGCTTTGTGACAAAGGAATAAGCGGACCTGCCACCATTCCTTGTAAGATGCGAAAGAAGATCAATGTTTCTAAACTGCCAGCAATACCACATAGCCATGAGGTTAGGGTGAATAGCGCGGTTGACGAAAGAAAAAGTTTAACTTCGCCAATGTGTTTAGCCCACCAACCTGTGATGGGGATCGAAATTGCATTAGCTACGCCAAAGGAGGTGATCACCCAGGTACCTTGTGAATTAGAAGCACCTAAATTACCAGCAATAGTTGGGATTGCAACATTAGCAATGGTAGAATCTAAAACCTGCATAAAGGTAGCTAGTGATAGCGCGAATGTCATCCATGCCAGTTTTGTACCTTGTAAGGGCTCTTTCGCCACGATGAGCTCCTTTTATTTTGATCCTGAATTATTATCAATAATATCGGTAACTAGTCGATCGACAGGAGCCATATTAATTTTAAACGCATTAGTATGATAAGCTGGGTTATAGCGAGTTTTTCGTGAAAGTATTGGGCCATTTTTGTCACTTGTATCGACGGTAACGTCACTGGAAAGTCCGATCCGCAAAGGGTATTTTTTTAATTGTTCTTTATCAATGGTTACACGAACAGGTAAGCGTTGCACAATTTTTATCCAGTTACCGCTTGCATTTTGGGCCGGTAATAGTGAAAACGTGCTACCTGTTCCCATATCTAAGCCTTCAACACGTCCTTGATAAATAATGTTTTTACCATAAAAATCGGTAGTGATTTTTGCTGGTTGACCGATACGAATATCGGCAAGTTGAGTTTCTTTAAAATTTGCGTCAATCCACATATTGTCAGTTGGTACTACTGCCATAAGCGGTGTTGCCGGGGTGATACGAGCGCCAACTTGAACACTACGACGTGAAACATAGCCATCAACAGGGGTAACAATTTGTGTCCGTTCTAATGTTAGCCAAGCGTTACGAAGTTCAGTAGCGGCTTGTAAAACTGTAGGTTGTTTATCTAGTGGAGTATCTAACACGATAGCTTGGTTAGCATTAAACTGCTCAACAGCCACATCGAGGGCGGCTTTAGCTCTGATTACGGCCTCACGAGCATGTTGTAATTCTTCTTTAGCAATAACTTTTGATTGGCCAAGTATTTCGCGACGTTGAAGATCTTGCTGTAATTTATTCAGTTCAGAACGACGAAGAGAGATATTGGCTTGATACTGTCGGCTATTAATCATATGTTGATGAGTTTGTCTAACGCTGTTAGCTAAGTTAGTTTTTGCTTTTTCCAATTCTAAAATAGCATCTCTGGGATCAAGTTTAACCAGCACTGTGCCACTTTTTACAAAATCAGTATTTTCAACATTAACGGTAATAACGCTGCCAGGTACTTGAGACATTATCTGAATTTGATTGGCTGCAATGTACGCATTATCAGTACTTTGATGGTGTCGGAGCACTAAAAACCAATAAATTCGACATATTAGTGCAATAATGATAAAGAAAATGCTAACTAGTACAATTATAGTTCGGCGTTTTTGGGTTTTAGTCGCTGTTAATTGTTGTTCATTAACGCCCATGTTGTATTAAACTCCATATTATTCATTTTACTAACGTTTAATCTACGCTTAATAAGCGAAAGTTTCGAGTAGCTTATAATTATAACATTAAAAACAGTATGGTTATTATTAATAATTTTTTATGATTTTGGATGGTTTTGGGGTAATCATCAACATACTGTTTGATTGTCAAGGTCATCAAGTTTAACTAATAACTTTCTCATCAATTTTTCGATAGTATTTTTTTAGAAAGTTTGAACCCTCTTCGGTTAAATGGAGATATAAGCATCGGCGATCATTGTGGCTTTCTTTGCGTTCAATCCATTTTCGATTTTCCAATTCATCTGCAATGCGCGTTGCATTTGTTCTCGAGGAGCCTAAAGCATCGCTAAGTTCAGACGGTTGAATACTATGTGTTGTTTGGGTGTCGAGAATGATTAATGCCATAAATAAAGTTTCATTAATTACTTGTTTTTTAAGCATATTATTTCTATTTTCTAACAATTTCCCTTGCACATGGATACATAAACGCGTTAGCAAAATTTGCTGATAGGGTAGCGAAATAGTTGATTTTTGTTGTTGCTGTTTGCGTTCATTAAGTAATTGCTCTATGGGAAAAAATGAAGTTTCTTTTTGTGTTTGTGCGCGTTCCATTATTTATATACCTTATTAGTTTCAGTCGGTAAGATAGCAATTGTCATAATCAATCTAAATGGTATATCAAAAACTAAAATTATCAATTATAGTTATTTATTATCGCGAAATTTATTTTGCTATTGGTATTTAATTGATAAATATTTTAAATGTTAATATAAAAAAATAGATTTTAAAATAGATTTAAATAATCTATAACTTCTTATTTGCAAAATAACTTCATTATCTAATTAATAAAAATAAATATCATTTTCAATAAATTATATACATTTAATATTAATTAATTGTTTTGTTATAACATTAATGTTAAATTAAACATAAATAAATTAAAATAAACAATGGTTAATCTAAACTAGCTATCGACTTGATTGTTAGATGATAAGTCAAAAATTAATTTCCTTATTCATTAAAATAAAGGCGAATGTCTTTATTGCCATTAAGTTGCCATATAATATAAAAAAGGCTAAAAAGATAACATTCAGTCTATTTATAGAAAATCACATAAAATGTGTAATGACAGAATTTTTACTAGTTAGTTTTTAAAGCAATCTTTATCCAGTTATTAAAAAGTTCTTGATGAGCTTTTATCCAACCTTGAACATGACGTTCAATGTCAGCTTACGAAGCTTCACCATTATGCATACGCAAATTTTGGGCATTAATATCTGTAATTGGAATTTCCATAATGGCAAATAGTTTTGCCGCCGCAGGATTTTTTGCTGCCCAAATTTTATTGGCGACGATAGGCATTGTACTAGGTGGAAAACCATAATTTTTACCATTTGGTAACGTGGTATCACTTTTATGATCATTTTGTAGTGAAGAAAAAGGAACTTGCAACCAAACAACGTCTTTACGCGGTTTAAGCATGGCGTTGACCCAATAAGGTGCCTAGGTATAGCTAAGCGGCTTAATTTTGATGACATTATTTATATGAGGTATTCAATTTATTTTAGACGTAAAGTGATATTTACGATGGAAGAAGAAGGGTTGAGTATCCGAGAAACAGCGAAGTAATTTCGGTTTGGCTCTGCATCTGTATCGAGTTGGATTAATCAAATAGAGCCAAAAGCATCGACTACGCGTCAGCGAAATCAAATAAATCGAGTTGATAAAGATGTTGAACAATATCAGATGCCTCAAAAAAAAAGCGTGCAAGAGCGTTTGGCGTTTGTCAGAAGGCCATTTGGCAAATAAAAAATGGGATTGAACTATAAACTCTACGTCATCCGAAAGCCGACGAAACACTCGAAAACATTTCCAACGAAACAACAATTATGAAAGAGGCAAAGCATGTTTTATTGATGAAGTGGTTTTCACGATACCGCGGACTCAGGGCTATTCCCCGAAAGGTCAACGGTGTGTTGGTCTCAGAACTGGGGAGCTAAGGAAAACATGTTATCGGCGCTTTGTGGAGCTGTATTTGCTATCAGTTATTCGATATCAATATTATAGCTAAGCGACTTAATTTTGATGACATTATTTATATGAGCTATTCAATTTATTTTAGACGTAAAGTGATATTTACGATGGAAGAAGAAGGGTTGAGTATCCGAGAAACAGCGAAGCAATTTCGGATTGGCTTTGCATCTGTATCGCGTTGGATTAATCAAATATAGCTAAGCGTCTTAATTTTGATTACAAAAATATATGTTTTTCTCCAATATAAATTTACTGATATAGATTAATTACTTGTAATCATTTTAAAGTCGCCTAGCTATAGAAGCTGCCGGTGATGTCGATGTCTTATTGCTCGATAAAACAGGTACTATTACCTTAGGTAATCGCCAAGCGTTTAAATTCTTACCCCTTAAAGGTGTTTCAGAGCAACAACTGGCTGATGCTGCCCAACTATCGTCACTGGCTGATAAAACAGCAGAAAGACGTAGCATTGTTATCTTAGCTAAGCAATTGTTTAATTTACGTGAACGTGATCTACAGGCATTAAATGCCACTTTTGTTCCCTTTTCTGCCATGACACGTATGAGTGGCGTAAATGTGGATGATCGAGTGATCAGAAAAGGCTCAGCCGATTCTATTCGTCGTTATTTGGAAACCAGTCATGCCAGAGTCCAAGCTGAAACAGAAAAATTAGTCGAAGAAGTTGCCCATAAAGGGGAAACACCATTAGTTATTGTTGAGAATCAACAAATTCTTGGGGTTGTCGCCTTAAAAGATATTATAAAAGGACGCATCAAAGAACGTTTTGCTGAAATGCGCTGGATGGGAATTAAAACCGTGATGATCACCGCTGATAACCATTTGACGGCCGCAGCCATTGCCGCTGAAGCCGGTGTTGATGATTTCCTGGCCGAGGCAACCCCTGAAGCTAAACTGGCATTGATCCGCCAATATCAGGCAGATGGAAGCCTGGTTTCTATGACAGGTGAGGGTGAGGGTACTAATGATGCGACAGCTCTGGCACAAGCTGACGTTGCTGTTGCCATGAATTCTGGCACTCAAGCAGCAAAAGAAGCCGGTAATATGGTCGATCTTGACTCAAATCCGACTAAGCTTATCGAAGTCGTTCATGTTGGTAAGCAGATGTTGATGACCAAAGGCTCTCTTTCAACCTTTAGTATTGCTAATGATATTGAAAAATATTTTTTGATTATTCCTACCGCTTTTTCAGCGACCTATCCTCAGCTTAATATATTAAATATCATGCAATTACACTCGCCTTCTTCAGCGATCCTGTCAGCAGTTATTTTTAATGCATTAATTATTGTTGCCCTGATCCCATTAGCGCTAAAAGACGTTAGTTACCATCCGATGAGTGCAATAGCATTACTACGCCCTAATTTATGGATTAAATGGTTTAGTTATACCATTTATTGGTATCAAGCTGATTGATCTATTGCTTAGCCTGTTTATCTACTAATAAGGTATTG
This sequence comes from Arsenophonus endosymbiont of Bemisia tabaci Q2, assembly GCF_902713415.1. Lineage (GTDB taxonomy): Bacteria > Pseudomonadota > Gammaproteobacteria > Enterobacterales > Enterobacteriaceae > Arsenophonus. The sequence goes on along the minus strand of NZ_CACTIE010000159.1, from coordinate 87 downwards.
AATATGAATGTGTTACGTTCTTCATTTGTGTTATTTATTTTTCTAACTATCACAACCGGAATTCTTTATCCATTTTTTATTACTGGT
>NZ_CACTIE010000158.1 GCF_902713415.1 Arsenophonus endosymbiont of Bemisia tabaci Q2 | reverse complement strand
ATATGGTGTAATCAAAATTAAGTCGCTTAGCTATATGACTTTCATAAGTGATTTCTAGCTTTATTTTTTCCTGTTGAGCACTGGAGATATCAAAAATTCTCATGTTAATTTTCCCCCATGCCAGTACGAACAGGTTGGCGAGCCAGCCCAAATGAGGTGGCTATCTTTGAACATGGAATTAAAGGTACGACGATCTTGGCGTGTCAGTGACACTTTGCCGTAGTGGGTAGTAGACTATTTTAGGATAATCCAGTATGTATCAATAAATTCAGGGCGAGTTTGGGTGATAGCAACCATAGTGGCGGCCTCCTTCGTGGGTTCTTTCAAACTTCGCACCCTGCTATCAAACAGGGTGGCGAGACGTAACGGGATTGATAGAGCGGCCACGAAAAACCCGGCGAGCTTTTTGGCTCTCCCGCTACGTCTCACCATAATTTAGGGGTGCAACGTTGGTTTAACGGACACAAAAAAACTGCTTATAGAGGGGCTAACGTCCGCTTCATCGCATCGGGCTATCAAATCCAGCACCCGTTTTGTTAAGGTGCTAAGTCTAAATATAACAGATTGACGGTAGTGTGCAAGTGTGAACTGCGTATTGGTTAAACCTCCCATTTCAAAAGGGGATCTCGGTGTCATAAAATGGGTCTGACGTTACATTTCTAGTTTGACTGGCTAATGGTTGATGTTGTTGGGATGTATAGCTAAGCGACTTAATTTTGATGACATTATTTATATGAGCCATTCAATTGATTTTAGACGTAAAGTGATATTTACGATGGAAGAAGAAGGGTTGAGTATCCGAGAAACAGCGAAGCAATTTCGGATTGGCTCTGCATCTG
>NZ_CACTIE010000157.1 GCF_902713415.1 Arsenophonus endosymbiont of Bemisia tabaci Q2 | reverse complement strand
ACAAGTCATCATCGATGCGGGGCATATGGTGGAATATTTGTCTACCTATTCGCCAGATCTTAATCCAATTAAACATAAATGGGCACAAGCTAAATGCAAAAAAAAGAGCGCTCGGATGCGACACAGATATTTTGTTCGCACTCAATATGGTGTAATCAAAATTAAGTCCCTTAGCTATATATCAGGTAAAATGAGTACTGATGTTCGCTTAGGTTATGGTAATCGGAATGCAGCAGGCAGTGCATTTGGGGTTGGAGAGTCATATTTCGATGTTTATTCCATGTCAATGAGCGAAAGTATAATTTTGACCAGCGATATGGTTAAGCACACCATGGACAGGTGATTGTTATTGATCAAAATACCAAGGATATGTTTTTCCTAAGCAGAAACAGGTTGTTGGTGAAATAATATTAGTCGGCAATATGCCTGTTACTATTGTTGGGGTGGCGGCTGAGCAAAAGTCAGTTTATGGCAATAACAATATGCTACAGATCTCCATGCCTTATACTACGATGAGTAGTCGTCTGATGAATCGCTCTTATTTTGATAATCTTTATATTAGGATCAAACAGGGGTATAGCTCGTTAGAAGCAGAACAACAATTGACACGATTGTTAACGGTATTGCATGGTAAAAAGGATATTTTTACCTATAACTTCGATACATTGATTAAAACGATAGAAAAAACGACCAATACGCTACAGTTATTTTTAACATTAGTGGCGATTATTTCGTTGCTAGTCGGTGGTATCGGTGTGATGAATATCATGCTGGTTTCAGTAACCAAACGGACGAAAGAAATTCGTATTCGCATAGCAATCGGTGCTCTAAATAGCGATATTATGCAATAATTTTTGATAGAGGCAATTTTTATTTGTTTGTTTGGTGGTGTTGTAGGGATTTTAATCTCTTATATCGTGGCGCTTATTGCGCACTTACTATAGCTAAGCATCTTAATTTTGATTACAAAATATATGTTTTTCTCCAACATAAATTGACTGATATAGAGTAATTACTTGTAATCATTTTAAAGTCGCCCAGCTATATTACCGGATTGGCAGTTTGCTTTTAGCCTAATGCCACTGCTTGGCGCTCTAGTTTGCTCAACCATCATTGGCCTCATTTTTGTTTTTTTACCCGCCCGCAACGCGGCAAAGTTAAAACCGGTAGATGCTTTGGCAAGGGAATAGTAGTAAATATTTATATGCTCCCAAAAGAAGCTTGGGAGCAAAGCGGAGCAATAATTAAAATAGCAAATGATTAAAGGCAATGAAAACCAACCTATTGATTTTCTACAGGAATAATAAGGCTGACATGGTTACCCTTAGGCCCTTTAGTTGAACTAAAATTGACCTTTTGTCCAGCTTTCAATGTACGGTACCCTTCCATCTAGATACTGGAATAGTGTGCGAAAATATCTTCGCCACCATTTTCGGGGCAGATGAAGTCAAAACCTTTAGCATTATTAAACCACTTAACTGTACCTGTCTCCATACATCATCCTTCATAATGGGGTTTTGTCAAACAAGTGCCTGTGAACAGCTTATTTCATATTGCAGCTAATTAAAAATTGCTTGTTCATAACATATACTGTATTAAAAAGATATATGGCGTCAAGTGTACTCTATTCGTAGAAACTGGTTCAGTTGCTAAAATTTGATTTAGATAACGCTATAGGTCACTGTTTTTTATTATTTACTTTTTTAAGGATGATTGGTCACAAATGGGATCAAAGTGATAAATTAAGAATAATGTATAATTAAAATATTTAATTGGATTTTTAAATAATGAGTGAGTGCCAATCAGATTATCAGACGGATGTCAGGTTCAAGGAAAAAGTGGAACATGCTTTACAAACACCTTCAATGTATAAGGTGATTTTGAATAATGATGATTTCACACGAATGGATTTTGTAATACGAGTGTAAAAAATACTTTTCATTTGATGAAAGGCAAGCCACACAAATCATGTTGGATGTTCATTTTTACGGGAAAGGGATTTGTGGGGTTTATACTGCTGAGGTTGCAGAAAGAAAGGCCGCAAAAGTTAATATTTATCGAAGAGAACATGAATATCGATTACTTTGCACGATAGAAGAAGTTTGATTAGACTAATTTATAGGGAGGTGATTATGCTTAACCAAGAACTTGAACTTAGTCTTAATGTAGCTTTTGCCAAGGCAAAAGATAGCAGGCATGAATTTATGACGGTTGGGCATCTATTGCTGACGTTACTCAGTAATACATCGGCCAGAGGGAAGCCTTAGAAGCTTGCAAAGTTGACCTTGTTGTATTGCTACAGGAATTGGAGCATTTTATTTCATAAACAACACCATTATTGCCTGAGGATGAGAGTCGGGATACTCAACTTACGTTAAGTTTTCAGCGAGTATTGTAGCGTGCAATGTTTTATGTGCAGTCATCTGGGCGTAATGAAGTTACTGGTGCTAATGTGCTGGTTGCTATATTTAGCGAACAAGAGTCTCAGGCAGCCTATTTATTTTTATTGCGTAAACACGATCTGAGTCGGCTTGATGTTGTTAATTTTATTTCTCATGGCATGGTCAAAAGTAGTGAGGCTGATAATAGCCATTCCGATTCTATTAATGCCGCTTATCAGAATGAAGAAGCTATTGACGTTGAAGAACGGATGGATAGCTTTACTACCAACCTTAACCAATTATCAAAAGCTGGCAAAGTTGATCCTTTAATTGGGCGTCAGCTGGAACTGGAGAGAACGATCCAGGTTCTTTGTCGGCGCCGAAAGAATAATCCGCTATTAATCGGTGAATCCGGGGTAGTTAAAACAGCGATTGCGGAAGGGCTAGCATGGCGTATCATACAAAATGATATCCCGGAAGTAATGAAAGATTGCACTATTTATGCCCTGGATATCAGTTCACTACTGGCGGGTACTAAGTATCGTGGTGATTTCGAAAAGCGGTTTAAGCCATTATTAAATGTGTTAGAAAAAGATGAAAAAGTATTCTTTTTATTGATGAAATCCATACGATTATTGGTGCTGGAGCGGCATCTGGCGGACAAGTTGATGCGGCTAATCTGATTAAGCCATTACTATCGAGTGGCCGGATCCGGGTAATGGGTTCAACTACCTACAAAGAATTTAGTCATATATTTGAGAAAGATCGTGCGCTGGCAAGACGATTCCAAAAATTGATATCGTCGAACCTTCTGCTGACGAAACGGTACAGATTATTAATGGATTACGAGCTAAGTATGAAGCTCACCATAATGTTCGTTATAGTCCCAAAGCGATTAAAGCAGCGGTTGATTTATCAGTAAAATATATTACAGATCGCCATTTAGCGGATAAAGTAATCAATGTTATTGATGAAGCGGGTGCAAGAACGCATTTGATGCCAAAAAACCGATATAAAAAAACAATTGGGGTACCAGAGATAGAATCAGTTGTTTCCCTCATTGCCCGGATTCCTGAAAAAACAGTTTCTTCTAGCGATAAAGAGCGATTGAAAAATTTAGATAAATAGATTGAAATTGCTAGTATTTGGTTAAGAGCAAGCTATTCAAACCCTCAGCGAAGCGATTAAAATGAATCGAGCGGGGTTAGGTAGTAGCCACAGACTTATTGGCGCATTTTATTTGCTAGGCCAACTGGTGTCGGTAAGAGAGAAGTCACTGTGCAACTGGCAAAGGCATTAGATATTAAATTGTTGCGTTTTGATATGTCAGAATATATGGAACGTCATACAGTTAGTCTAGTCGGCTAATTGGTGCTCCACCAGGATATGTAAGCTTTGATCAAGGTGGTTTATTGACAGATGCGGTTATAAAACATCCTTATTGGGTCGTTTTATTAGATGAAATAGAAAAGGCACATTCTGATGTATTTAATCTTTTATTACAAGTGATGGATAATGCTACTTTAACCGATAATAATGCCCGTAAGGCTGATTTTCGTAATGTTCTCTTGGTGATGACCACTAATGCGGGTGTGCAAGAAACACAACGTAAATCGATTAGTTTTACTGAGCAGGATAATAGTACCGATGCATTATCAGAGATAAAACGAATTTTCGCGCCTGAGTTTCGTAATCGATTGGATGGCATAATTTGGTTTAATGGTTTAACACCAGAAATTATTGCTCAAGTTGTTGATAAGTTTATTGTTGAGTTACAAGCGCGACTTGATGAAAAAGGTGTATCAATTGAAATGAGTAATGCGGCACGTCAATGACTTTGTGCTAAAGGTTATGATAAGGCGATGGGAGCCAGGCCGATGGCAAGAGTGATCCAGGATAATTTAAAAAACCTTTAGCTAGTGAACTTTTATTTTGGCAGTTGAGTCACGGTGGTGCTGTTAAGATCGATCTGAATAAGAAGACGCAAAAATTAACTTACCATTTTGAAGGTATGCATAAAACTAAACCAGAGAATGCAATAATTTAATTACAGATGGTTTATAACCATAAACGATATTCTAATCGTCTATGGCAAGAGCCTGAGAGAAGTGACGATCAACGGCTACGAAAGATGATTCTGCCTTTACTCAGATCATAAGGTGTTAACTCGACAGTCACTTTGTCGCCCGTCAGAATACGGATATAATTTTTGCGCATTTTACCAGAAATATGCGCAGTAATTACGTGTCCATTTTCTAGTTCAACACGGAACATGGTATTGGGCAGACTATCTATTATTGTACCTTGCATTTCAATATTGTCTTCTTTGGCCATCTAATCCTCTGAGTTAATCACCACGTTTTTACCGGCAAGATAATGCCGAAAAATCCTTCTTATGTAAAGGAGTGTCGAGTTTAAAGTCACTTTTTCTTTTTATCAAGATACGAAAATTACAGCATTAAAGCTTACTTAATAGTACAAAAATATAGAACAAGTATACAGTTTGAACAACGCGAACGATAAAAAAATAAAATGTAATAATATCATAGCAAACCATCTAGCTTATAGCTAAGTGTCTTAATTTTGATTACAAAATATATGTTTTTCTCCAATATATAGCTAAGCGACTTAATTTTGATGACATTATTTATATGAGCTATTCAATTGATTTTAGACGTAAAGTGATATTTACGATGGAAGAAGAAGGGTTGAGTATCCGAGAAACAGCGAAGCAATTTCGGATTGGCTCTGCATCTGTATCGCGTTGGATTAATCAAATAGAGCCAAAAGCATCGACTACGCGTCAGCGAAAAATCGATAAATCCGAGTTGATAAAAGATGTTGAACAATATCCAGATGCTTACCAAAAAGAGCGTGCAGAGCGTTTTGGCGTTTGTCAGAAGGCTATTTGGCAAGCTCTTAAAAAAATGGGATTGACCTATAAAAAAACTCTACGTCATCCGAAAGCCGACGAAAACACTCGACAAACGTTTCAACAAAAAAACAACAGTATGAAAAAGAAGGCAAGCATATTGTTTTTATTGATGAAAGTGGTTTTTCACACGATACCCCGCGGACTCACGGCTATTCCCCGAAAGGTCAACGGTGTGTTGGTCTCAAGAACTGGGGAGCTAAAGGAAGAACAAATGTTATCGGCGCTTTATTGGGCACAACGCTGTTTGCTATCGGATTATTTGATATCAATATTAACAGCGATGTTTTCTATGCATGGGTCACCCAAGTCCTTATCCCAGTACTTCCTAAAAACAGTGTAATCATGATGGATAATGCAACTTTTCACAAGAAACAGAGTATTCAACAAGTCATCATCGATGCGGGGCATATGGTGGAATATTTGCCTACCTATTCGCCAGATCTTAATCCAATTGAACATAAATGGGCACAAGCTAAATGTAAAAAAAGAGCGCTCGGATGCGACACAGATATTTTTTTCGCACTCAATATGGTGTAATCAAAATTAAGTCGCTTAGCTATACCAGAAAAGGATGAAAAAGACTTCCCTGCTCCGGGTAATGTTTGTTCGACTTTTTGTTTTTTATCCTTAGTAGATAGCGGTATTTCGGTGACCTCTTTTGCTAGTTGCTTCTGCCATACCTCTCTATCTTCTGCCAATGGCCATTTATGCTCTATATGCGGCTGGCTTTCAACTGATCTATTTAATTCTGCCTCATCTGATCTAATCGGTTTGTCCTTGTCATCAATTCTATTTGTTGGCGGATTAAGATTGTTAGTTATATCAGTGTTATAACGTTTATTTTGCTGCTGCAAAAACTGTTCACGTAATTTATCTTCATTCCAATCATCAATACTAAACTCAGCACCATCCGGTTGCGTTACTGAATTTTGATAAGCGTTTTGATCGGCAGCCAATTGCTGCTCTTTTTGTGTCGTTAGACGATTGCCGTAAAGTTCACGTCGCGTTGGTAAACAAACAGGATTAGGACGTGTAAATTCTGGGCCAATTCCCTTTTTAATTTACGATTTTACTGGCGTGAAAGCAGTACTAGGGTCAACCTCGGTATCTATTTTTGTTACCGATGATATTAATGTTTCACTTAGATTTGCGGTTTTATCTTGCTCGCTAATTTGAGTAACGGTATTAGCATCTATCGGTTTATTTAGATTAACATCATCATCCATTGGAACAGGTATATCTGAAGGTTTGCTAAAGATATCTTCATCATATTTGTCCAGCGTTGCTGATTGAATATCAAAACCAACTTCAGTTTCATCAGGCATGAGAGTGGATCCCTTTTCACCATGCAATTCATGGTTTTTATTATTGCTCAATTCCTCTTTCGCTAGCTGACTAATTGGCGAAGCTGAAAAAAGTACATCATCGGGATCGATATAATCTACATTGGTGCCATCGTACAATTTAGCTGGATGAGGTGAAACATAAGCTTCTGTTGTCTGACGGTTGTTATTTCTACGAGTACGATTAGTGATTAGTGATATGGTTGCTAAAACTAGTGCGTCAATCTTTTCCGCAATCGTCAACCATGACCAACCGGTAAATAAGGTGAAACTAACTGCCCATATACAAAGTAACGCTAAGGTTGTTCCTAAAATATTAAACCAAGGCAAGATGGCATTACTAAAAACACTACCAATAATTCCGCCAGAGGAAAAATTAGGTAAATCATCAATATTAAGTGATGCAAGAGCACACGATGTAATTATTAGCGCCAACCCACCGATCAGGGGTAAGGAAAGGACAAAAAAATCCAGACAATTCTGGTTATCAATATCTTTAAATACATTCCAACATCCTAACAACATAACTAATGGTATAGCATAGGCTAAAATGCCAAAAACAGAGAAAAGAATATCCGCTAACCAAGTACCAATACCGCCAGCTAAATTTTTAATCGATTCATTCCAAATGGTCTGCGACCAGCTAGGATCCGAGGGATGAAAACTTATCAGGGCCACCACTAAAAAAATCGCCCAGATAGTAATTATAAGTAAAATAATCTCTGTCAGTATTTTGCCATTACTTATCTTTTTTAACTTAATATTTTTGTCTTCTGTATATTCCTGGCCCAAAACTAACACTCCAGGTTTTTCCTGTTGATTGAAAGGAACAACGCTGAGTAATGCTCAGCGTTGAAACTGTATACATAAACAGGAGTTTACCTAACTTTTCCAGTTTTGCATCTATTTGATTAGCGTATCTTAATGACCAAACGATTACTCTGTTTTACCTCTTCCATTACTACATAAGTACGCGTGTCATTGACACCTGGAAGACGAAGTAAAGTCTCTCCTAACAATTTACGATAAGCAGACATATCAGGAACACGTGTTTTAAGTAAATAATCAAAATCCCCAGAGACTAAATGACATTCCTGAATTCCCTCCAGTTTTTGCACAACGGCATTAAACTCTTCAAAAACATCCGCAGCACCACGGTTCAAGGTAATCTCAACAAAAACCAACAAAGATGCATTGAGATAGTGTGGATTTAATAAAGCAGTATAACCTGAAATAAAACCTTGACGTTCCAACCGGCGCACGCGTTCCAAACAAGGTGTTGGTGATAACCCTACTTTCTTAGAAAGCTCTACATTAGAAATACGACCATCCTTTTGTAATTCATTCAGTATGTTCCTATCTATACGATCAAGATCTTTTCCTGGACGCTTTTTGTTATCAATCATTTCGTTATCTCTCTTTTATCTATTTTTTATACCCATTACATTCCCTATTTTCTTTTCTTATGATTGAATTGGAAAAGATGCAATAAGGTTAAACTCCGCCTGACCATTAGTATTTAGTAGTATAATTCATCTTGTAGATAAATCATCTGGTTAGTTTTCAATTTGATAATGAAAAGTAGGATATTTATCTATTTGTTTAAATGATGTTTAATTTCCATTAATTAAATGAGGTAATTAATGCTACAAGATGTTTTCTCAAATACACAACCGATTGTCAAAGATTATGAATAAAATCAGAACATCATATGGAAACGAATGTCTTATTAACATATTGTCAATAAGACATAAGGAAAATTATCAACTTAAAACGTTTTTTCACGAAAAATAATCTTTTTTCATGACTTGCTGCCTTAATAAAATGTTAAAGACAAGCTAATAAAAATGACTATTCCTTATCATCTTTTAATTCAATTTACTTTTTTTAATTTTTCTAATCTCCTACAATCGCCATATTGAATAAATATTCTTAAAAAATGGAGCATCTATGAACACCACCAATCATAGTAAATTTGTTATTCTAGGATCTGGCCCAGCTGGCTATACAGCAGCAATTTATGCCGCCCGAGCAAACTTAAGTCCGGTATTAATCACCGGCGTTCAACCAGGCGGACAATTAACCACAACCACCGAAGTTGAAAATTGGCCTGGGGATCATTCCGAATTAATGGGGCCGGTGTTGATGGAACGGATGCTGCAACATACTAAAAAATTTGCGACAGAAGAAAACATTATTAATGATCACATTCATAAGGTTGATCTGCAGCAACGGCCGTTCCAACTGACTGGCGATAAGGGAATATATAGCTGCGATGCACTTATTATCGCTACCGGCGCCTCACCTCGCTATCTGGGTCTTCCTTCTGAAGAAGCCTTTAAAGGTCGTGGTGTTTCAGCCTGTGCTACCTGTGATGGTTTTTTCTATCGAAAACAAAAAGTTGCTGTTGTGGGGGGTGGAAATACCGCTATTGAAGAAGCTCTTTACCTATCAAATATCGCTTCAGAAATCCATGTTATTCATCGACGTGAAACATTTCGAGCTGAAAAAATTCTTATTCAGCGGATGATGGAAAAAGTAAAAACTGGCAATATTGTATTACATACCAATTTTACTCTCGATGAAGTATTAGGTGACAATAGTGGTGTCACTGGAATCAATTTACGTTCAACCCAAAATGACAACATAGAGATGCTTTCCGTGACTGGCGTATTTATCGCTATTGGCCATACCCCCAATACAAGTATCTTTGCCGATCAATTAGTGTTAGAAAATGGCTATATTCAAGTGCAATCTGGGACTAAAGGCAATGCGACCCAAACCTCAGTTGAAGGTGTTTTCGCTGCTGGTGATGTTATGGATCATATCTATCGTCAAGCGATTACCTCAGCAGGTACTGGTTGTATGGCCGCCCTTGACGCCGAACGTTATTTAGATGCATTATATCGCAAATAAATGTTACAAATTATAATAATTTAATAAAGTTCTTTAGCAGGCGCTGGCGAAATAGCGCCTTTTTAGCTGTAACATACCTCTAAAGTTGATATTAGATAAAATTAATATCAACCCGTTGTAATAATTAACTTAACGCCGGTATATAAAATCATCACTATGGATAAACAAAAACAAAGTGAACTGCTTAAATGGTTGAAACAACAATCAGCACCAGCAAAACACTGGCTACGCTTATCCATGTTACTGAGAATGATTAGTGGCCTACTGATCGTTACCCAAGCGTGGCTAAAAGCCACCATTTTACAAGCATTAATTATAGACAATGTATCGAGAGAACAACTACTTGTTCAATTTTCATTACTCATTTGTGTATTTATTGTAAGAGCAATAATTAATTTTATACGAGAAACTGTTGGATTTGTTTGTGGCAAAATTGTTCGCCAGCAGATCCGTAGCATGGTACTAAATAAACTTAACCAATTAGGACC
>NZ_CACTIE010000156.1 GCF_902713415.1 Arsenophonus endosymbiont of Bemisia tabaci Q2 | reverse complement strand
CACAGATATTTTGTTCGCACTCAATATGGTATAATCAAAATTAAGTCGCTTAGCTATATATTAACTCTGGTCATTGAATCGAAAATTAATAATAACAGCCAAAATGGCTGTTATTATTAATTTTTACTTTTATGTAATAAACTAAATCGCTTTGACCAGTAAGGTAAATATTTACTGATTTTATTAGAAAAAGAAACGTAGGCCGTTCTCAACCAAAAGCCAATTATCTTTTTCGTAAGCGTGATTTTTACTATGAACATGGTTATAGGCCATCTCCATATATAAAAGTAATTGCGAACTTTTTATTACTGCAAAGTCTTTATCTACCCCTCACGTATAAGTCTGCTTTGTATAGTCAAAGGTTTTTTTATGGCCCGATCTTAGTCCATAACCAGCATATAAGCCTGTCTGGGATTGAGGCCAGTACCACTTTGCTTGTAATGCCATAAATGTGAGCCGCCCAATCCCCGGTAACTGCAGTAGGCGATAGTTTTTGTCCTGCAACCACAACATTAGTTGATTGTAATCGACCATAATCAACCCCGATTGAAGCGGTTTTATCAGGAAAAACATATTTGACACCCAATGCAAACATATTGTCTTGCGGTTTTTTCCTGTCTAGTTTTTTTTCGCCTATCGCTTCTGCCCAACCAGTAGCCAGTTCGAAACCTAAAGCGTTCTGATAAAAAATCTCAATGAATATGCATGAATAATGTCACCGAAATCACGTTCAACACTGCCTTCTCCAGGTCTAGAATAACTGCCTGCTAGCGTAACGCCTTTATAGCTAAGCGACTTAATTTTGATGACATTATTTATATGAGCTATTCAATTGATTTTAGACGTAAAGTGATATTTACGATGGCAGAAGAAGGGTTGAGTATCCGAGAAAGAGCGAAGCAATTTCGGATTGGTTCTGCATCTGTATCGCGTTGGATTAATCAAATAGAGCCAAAAGCATCGACTACGCGGCAGCGAAAAATCGATAAATCCGAGTTGATAAAAAATGTTGAACAATATCCAGATGCTTACCAAAAAGAGCGTGCAGAGCGTTATTGATGCTTTAGGTGCAGAAATAAATACTTAATGTAATTTTCTTGTTAATGCACTAAAATCACTCGAAATGGCGATTTTTAATCGCCAATTTAATTTTATCGACTAGGTAATTCCCCCTTCTAGGCTGAATGATAAATAAACTCATATCAC
>NZ_CACTIE010000155.1 GCF_902713415.1 Arsenophonus endosymbiont of Bemisia tabaci Q2 | reverse complement strand
TTTAGGATTCAGCCAATAAGACAAAATGGCATGCATAGAGAAACAGCGCTATCAATAAAGATGTAAGATGAATTAATAGCATTTATAATATGCTGCAAATATTTTTTTAAAAAATTATACGATTAATTATAATTTATGTAGCAATAGGAAGGAGAAGGTGTGCAATATCAACAACCTATTCGTCGTTTAAGGCGATTACGTCAAACAGAAACAGTTCGCGCTTTATTTAAAGAAACAATTTTAACGCTAAATGATCTTATATTGCCCATTTTCGTGGAAGAAGAAATTAAAGATTATCAGCCTATTGCAACTATGCCTGGGGTTTTCGTATCCCGGAACACAAATTACCTTATGAAATCGAACGGATCGCTAAAGCCGGGCTCAAGTCAGTGATGTTATTTGGTATTTCCCATCATCTTGACGAAACAGGTAGCGATAGCTGGCAAGAGAATGGTTTAGTTGCCCGTATGTCAAAAGCCTGCAAGGATAGCGTACCCGATATGCTAGTCATGTCAGATACCTGTTTTTGTGAATACACCTCTCACGGCCACTGTGGTGTTTTAGGTAGCAATGCCGTTGATAATGACGCAACATTACTTAACCTCGACCGACAAGCAGTCACTGCGGCAAATGCTGGTGCTGATTTTATTGCGCCCTCTGCCGCAATAGACGGGCAAGTCAGGGCAATTCGTGAGGCGCTGGATCAAGCAGGTTTTACTAACACCGGTATTATGTCCTATTCAACCAAATTTGCATCTAACCTTTATGGCCCTTTTCGCGAAGCGGCAGGCTCTTGCTTAATTGGTGATCGCAAAAGTTATCAAATGGATCCAATGAATCGTCATGAAGCAATTAGAGAATCATTGATAGATGAGCAAGAAGGCGCTGACGTTTTAATGATAAAACCTGCTGGTGCTTATCTCGATATTATTCGTGATATTCGTGAGCGAACTGAACTACCATTAGCTGCTTACCAGGTCAGCGGTGAATATGCCCAAATTAAATTTGCTGCTCAAGCAGGTGCGATTAATGAAATTGATGTTGCGCTAGAAACATTAGGTGCCATCAAACGTGCCGGTGCTAATCTGATTTTGAGCTATTTTGCGTTAGATTTAGCAGAAGAAGAGTGTCTTTAAGCAATTTAGGTTGACAAAAATTGTCAGATGCTAGCGATTCTGAATTAATTGATATAACTGGGCGACTTTAAAATGATTACAACTAATTACTCTATATCAGTAAATTTATATTGGAGAAAAACATATATTTTGTAATCAAAATTAAGACACTTAGCTATAAATCACTATACCAAGGTAAGTTACCAATAAGGTACTCACCATATGAATTAAGATTTCCAAAAATCCATGATAGTAGCGCTATTGCTGAAAGGAAAGCATAACTTCCAATGAAAAGCTAGAAAAAGTTGATAAACCACCACAAAAACCGGTAATTAGCATCATTAGCATCAATCGCCACTCAGGTGATAGGGTATCATGGTTAGCAAAATAAGCAAAAGCAAGACCTAATATAAAACTAGCAATAACATTTGACAGATAAGTCCCTGTAATCGTCAACAAATTCTGTAGAAGATCTAAGCGGCATTCTTTAGTTCATGATATTTTTGATGTGGCGTTAAATAACAAATCGTTGAATGGCGTCGATAATAATTATAAAACTGAATGTAATTTTCAACTTCATAGACAACAGATTGATGATTCATAAACGATAAATGGTTAAGATTTTATGTCTTTAAACTCCTAAAAAATCTTTCCATCACGGCATTATCTAGGCAATTACCTCGCCGACTCATGCTTTGAGTTATTCTCCTTTCAAATAGGTGCGCCCTAAACTCCTCGGATGAATATTGGCAACCTTGATCTCAATGGAACATCAAATTAAGTCGCTTATCTATATTGTTGCTTCGAGCGCGATACGACAGATTTACCCGCACCGGATATTTTTTCAACTTGGATATTGCTATATCCACCTTCAACCATGAGTTTTGGATATTCCAGTTTTTTCTTTGCGCTAAAGGTCACTTTTACTTTTCGGGTGATATAGCTAAGCGACTTAATTTTGATTACAAAATATATGTTTTTCTCCAATATAAATTTACTGATATAGAGTAATTACTTGTAATCATTTTAAAGTCGCCCAGCTATAACAGCGATGTTTTCTATGCATGGGTCACCCAAGTCCTTATCCTAGTACTTCCTAAAAACAGTGTAATCATGATGGATAATGCAACTTTTCACAAGAAAAACAGTATTCAACAAGTCATCATCGATTCGGGGCATATGGTGGAATATTGGCCTACCTATTCGCCAGATCTTAATCCAATTGAACATAAATGGGCACAAGCTAAATGCAAAAAAAGCGCTCGGATGAGACACAGATATTTTGTTCGCACTCAATATGGTGTAATCAAAATTAAGTCGCTTAGCTATAAGCTATAAATCTCTACAGTTTTATTAGACCACTACAATTGGCTTTACAGGCATTACCGGACGGCCTTTCGCCAGCAGATAAGCATTTTCGTGGCTGTGTCCTAAAAACTCAGTTTTTGAGGCATAACGTTTCTTGAAAACGAGATGACCAACAATACGGAAGCCAGATTTTTTCCACGCATCAACAAATTTTTCAACCCGATTCCAGCCGTAAAAACTGACCATCAGACTATTTGGCTTCAATACACGAAACATTTCTTGACAGGCGGGCTTTAGGCATTCGTCATTTTTATCGTTGGCAATTGAGCGCCCTGACCGATCAGTATAATCAACCAGATAGGGAGGATCGGTGAGAATAAAATCGATTGCATTATCAGGAAAAGTTGACATAATTTTTTGGCTGTCGCCTTCTATAAATCGGGAATGTCCTGTGTCTGCTATTTAGTGGCACAGCAGAAAGTGAACCCATGTCACCATTACCTTACTGCCCGATGCCAGCTTTCCATTCGCCCATTTTAGGAGACGGCAAGCTGGCATCGGGCAGTAAGGGAAATCCTTCAAATTTCAAATTAATGCGATGGATAAATTTGATTTCCAAGCGGAATTCAATTTATTTAAGCGATACGCTTTTTTCACTGAGCTTCTAACATCCCGTAGGTAAACATAAGCGGAGCCGCTATTAGCGGCGACATCCTTATTTTTATGAGTAGCTAAAATCTTTTGCTTGTTTTTCTGTGAAAAGAATAGGAGTGAATCATCATCTTTCCAGTGTTTTTTTCAAATTAAGATAAAGTTCTTCTGCCATGTCGTGCAAATCTTCGCACTCATCTCATCTGAACAATCATCCAGATTAAGTTTATTGAGCTTATCTAAGAGTATTAATGTTTGGCTTTTTATAAAACCTGCCATATTCAGGGCTGTTAACTCTTGTTTGGTCATCGATTATAAAAAAATTAAGTAAAATTAAAAAGGAAATAGATATTAGGTTATTCTACCTGATGATAAGGATTTTTTCTTTTCCGGCGCTGCCTATCAATTGCGTGGAGCTGTGCAATTCCGGTCAGTAAATCAGAAACGACTTTCGTATTTTGTACATTAAGTCGATAACCCAATCCGCCCAAACCCTGAATAAGCAATAAATCACCAAATAAATCATAACAGAATTCTGCTTCATACCAGCGAGAATAATTTTCCCAACGCCAAATCAGCATGAGCATCAGTAGATTGATGGGTTGACTTATTTTGTCGTGCCAAACGCTCCAAATTATACTCAATATCTGCTTGGGGGACCTCTCCGACTATCTGACCGTCTTTGTCATAACGATTAGCACCTAACTGGATAAGTGCGGGATAATTAGCGTGATGTCCAATACTGCCTAAACAGGCTCTTAAACGCCTTCTGGCTTATCGGTAAGCGCTTTTCTTTCACTTCCTGCCAACATATCTTGCTGGATATAGCTAAGCGACTTAATTTGGATTACACCATATTGAGTGCGAACAAAATATCTGTGTCGCATCCGAGCGCTCTTTTTTTGCATTTAGCTTGTGCCCATTTATGTTCAATTGGATTAAGATCTCGCGAATACGTAGGCAAATATTCCACCATATGCCCCGCATTGATGATGACTTGTTGAATACTCTGTTTCTTGTGAAAAGTTGCATTATCCATCATGATTACACTGTTTTTAGGAAGTACTGGGATAAGGACTTGGGTGACCCATGCATAGAAAACATCGCTGTTAATATTGATATCAAATAATCCGATAGCAAACAGCGTTGTTCCCAATAAAGCGCCGATAACATTTGTTCTTCCTTTTGCTCCTCAGTTCTTGAGACCAACACACCGTTGACTTTTCGGGGAATAGCCGTGAATCCGCCGGGTATCGTGTGAAAAACCACTTTCATAAATAAAAACAAGACGTAGAGTTTTTTATAGGTCAATCCCATTTTTTTAATAGCTTGCCAAATGGCCTTCTGACAAACGCCAAAACGCTCTGCACGCTCTTTTTGGTAAACATCTGGATATTGTTCAAAATCTTTTATCAACTCGGATTTATCGATTTTTCGCTCACGCATAGTCGATGCTTTTGGCTCTATTTGATTAATCCAACGCGATACAGATGCAGAGCCAATCCGAAATTGCTTCGCTGTTTCTCGGATACTCAACCCTTTTTCTTCCATCGTAAATATCACTTTACTTCTAAAATCAATTGAATAGCTCATATAAATAATGTCATCAAAATTAAGTCGCTTAGCTATACCAATTTTCATGGGTTTCAATTGATTTTCAGGAAATAGATGAGGCCAAAAGGTGGTTATTTGTGAGATGGCTTCTTCTAACGGCAATCGCTTTTTGGGCAGTGTAGGTAGTTTTGGTATTTTAACCTTCACTTCCTGTTTAGATTTTTCAACCACCTTCTTAGGTTATTGTTTTGCTACTTTGGTAGAATGAGGCTTTTTGACTGCTTTTTGGCGCAGCATTCACCCAGACCTTTTTGCGGTAAACTGATTTACTTTTTGGGCTGCTCTTCCTGTGAAACCTTTCTATGGTGATTGAGGGTTAATTTCTTGCCTTCCGTCATCGTTTTAATCTTTAAACAGGTTGGTCATTTCGGCATCAGTCAAACACGTAAATTTCATCACTGATTGCCTATCCATGCCTGTTATTAGCATTTTTTTGCTATCTCAAGTTGCGCTTCAAGTTTACCTTTTTGTTCAGCAATTTGAATACCCTTTTGCATACATATTTCTTCAATTTGTTGAGCAATAGTCATAAGTGCTCCTTCGTGTTTCTCTGATTGTTTAGCTATCTCTGTGATAAATTCCATGGGCTTTTGAGCATTACCTTCCTGGATGAGATAGTTAAACATAGTAATGACTTGATTATCAGTATAATAATTATACGACAGTAGTGTCACAATTTCATCAAAAAGCTCGGTCATATCCCGTCTGCGAATGTGCTTTTGTATCAAAGTTAACAAAGCCATGCGCTTATGTTGCATAATCTCACCGTCTTCAAGTGTGGTGACATCGGCTAACTTAAAAGGATTGGTGTAGATATTCTCTGCGAGTTTTCTGTCTTCAAAGCAATCAAGCCAATGAATGCTATAGGGGTGAGGACTTTGTTCACCACAGTAAAACAGAATGGGGAAAACCAGCGCTAACTTTTTGTGACCAACCTCTAAATGCTTTTGCATTGCCGCCATGCAATGAGTTTATCAGGCGAAGATTGTGCTTCAATCAAAACATAAATATATCCGCTTCCCTTTCAGGTTTTTACCGAATACAGGATATCGCTCTGGTAATTCTTCATCTCACTATCAACAAATGAGCCTGATTCCACTTTGAGGCTATCTAAATCACACAGCGCTTTAATCTCATCGGGTAGCCAAATGTCGAAGAAGTCTTTTGCCGTCTCTTTCTCACTTAAAAACTTCTTGAATATAGCATCGTGTGGCGTTGGAGTGAATTTTTTACTTATTCGATATCTTCAATGAATACTGATTTAAACGCATAGAAATTATTCCGGTAAATCCGGTAAAAAAGACCAGCTGATGGCTGGCCAACACTAGGGAAAATATTGCCCATTAAATTAATAGTGGACAACTGCACAATGCTATCACAATACAAAAAATTTTTATTTAATTTTTTAATTCTAACATCTATAGATAAGCGTCTTAATTTTGATTACAAAAATATATGTTTTTCTCCAATATAAATTTACTGATATAGAGTAATTACTTCTAATCATTTTAAAGTCGCCTAGCTATATTTGATTAATCCAACGCGATACAGATGCAGCGCCAATCCAAAATTGCTTCGCTGTTTCTCGGATATTCAACCCTTCTTCTTCCATCGTAAATATCACTTTACGTCTAAAATCAATTGAATAGCTCATATAAATAATCTCATCAAAATTAAGTCGCTTAGCTATATGCATCACCGTGGTGGATTTGATGATGCGCTTTCGGGCAACTTATAGCTTGGCGACTTTAAAATGATTAGAAGTAATTACTCTATATCAGTAAATTTATATTGGAGAAAAACATATATTTTGTAATCAAAATTAAGACGCTTAGCTATA
>NZ_CACTIE010000154.1 GCF_902713415.1 Arsenophonus endosymbiont of Bemisia tabaci Q2 | reverse complement strand
GCGACTTAATTTTGATTACAAAATATATGTTTTTCTCCAATATAAATTTACTGATATAGAGTAATTACTTGTAATCATTTTAAAGTCGCCCAGCTATATAAATCCAATCACCTTTAGTAAAAATATAGCTAAGATTCATTCTTATGTTCTTTTCACTCCGCCATATCAAGAATCTCAACAACCTGAACATATAGTGAGAACCAATAATCACAAGGAATTATTTTCTCCTTCCTTAGAAAATGAAACACTATCTTCTAATATTTTTGTTTATACTGATTTTGAAGAGTCGTTACCTACACCACCTGATATGATAATGGATTTTCGAACAAACAAAGATAAAATTGATTTGTCGGCGATCAATGCCAATCATAATGATGCGAAAAATGGTAAAAATTTTATTCATTTTGTGCTCGAGTTTAACGCTGTTCCTGGCGAAACCGTTATATCTTATAACAATAGAAACCATTTTCATTATATCAGTATCAATGCTGATGATGATTTAAAGCAAGATTTTGTCATTAAAGTTGCAGCTAACATTGTAACGGCCCATGATTTTATTTTATAAATAGACCTTGCGCGGTCATATGAATATGGCAGAAAAAGTATTGCAGTAAGCCAAATTAAAAATATCTTTTTTGCTGATAACCGTTGAATTAATTTTCAATGTTAATGATTAACTAGTGATGGAGCTAATCAATCAGCTAACTTAAAATTACTAAAGATTTATTAGGCTGTTTTCATGTAAAACAACATCAATGTGTAATCAGTGCTGCATATCTGTTCGCCAAAGGGTATACTGAATCACTTTTTTAAATCACAATCTATCTATCGCGCCAATCTAACATGCAAAAGTTTGATACCAAAACCTTTCAGGGATTGATCCTAACATTACAGGATTACTGGGGGCGTCAAGGCTGCACCATTGTTCAACCATTTGATATGGAAGTTGGTGCAGGGACGTCCCATCCGATGACTTGCTTGCGGGGACTAGGTCCGGAGCCAATCGCTGCTGCTTATGTGCAACCATCTCGTCGGCCAACTGATGGACGTTATGGTGAAAATCCTAATCGTCTTCAGCACTATTATCAATTTCAAGTCATTATTAAGCCTTCACCGGATAATATTCAAGAGTTATATATTGGTTCATTAAAAGCATTAGGGGTAGATCCCACTGTTCATGATATCCGTTTTGTTGAAGATAACTGGGAAAACCCAAGTTTGGGAGCCTGGGGAGTTGGTTGGGAGATTTGGCTAAATGGGATGGAAGTCACCCAGTTTACCTATTTTCAGCAAGTCGGAGGCTTGGAGTGTAAACCGGTTACCGGCGAGATCACCTACGGGCTTGAGCGCTTCGCTATGTATATTCAAGCGGTTGACAGTGTGTATGAGCTAGTCTGGTCTGATGGCCCGTTAGGCAAAACAACCTATGGTGATATTTATCATCAAAATGAAGTTGAGCAGTCGGCTTATAATTTTGAGTATGCTAATGTTGATTTTCTCTTCAAACGTTTTGAAGAATATGAAAAAGAAGCACAATATTTATTGTCACTAGAAACGGTATTGCCTTTACCCGCTTATGAACGAATTTTAAAAGCTGCCCATACGTTTAATTTATTGGATGCACGTAAAGCTATTTCAGTCACTGAGCGGCAACGTTATATTTTACGTATTCGTACCTTAATGAAAGGGGTTGCAGCAGCTTATTATGCCGCTCGTGAAGCATTAGGTTTTCCAATCTGTAAAAATAAGAATTAAGAGGCTGTCATTATGCAACAGACTTTTCTGGTGGAAATCGGCACAGAAGAGTTACCGCCGAAGGCTCTTCGTTCATTAGCTGGATCATTTGCGGCAAATTTTAAACATCAATTAGAACAGGCTGAACTGCAATACGGTGAAGTGCTTTGGTATGCCTCTCCCCGTCGTTTAGCATTAAAAATCACCGATTTGCCCGCACATCAGGCTGATCGTGAAGTTGAGAAGCGCGGCCCGGCAATTAGTCAGGCTTTTGATGCGACAGGTAAAGCGACGAAGGCCGCTGAAGGTTGGGCTCGTGGCTGTGGCATCACCGTTGAGCAGGCAGAACGTTTGGTCACCGATAAGGGGGAATGGTTATTTTATCGTGCGACCAGT
Source organism: Arsenophonus endosymbiont of Bemisia tabaci Q2 (assembly GCF_902713415.1). GTDB lineage: Bacteria > Pseudomonadota > Gammaproteobacteria > Enterobacterales > Enterobacteriaceae > Arsenophonus. Next base: position 7,264 of record NZ_CACTIE010000154.1, on the reverse strand, counting down.
AAAGGCCGTGCCGCAAAAGAGTTGCTTGTTGATATGGTAGCAAATGCATTGAATCAGTTACCGATCCCAAAACTGATGCGCTGGGGAGACAAGGCAACACAATTTGTCCGGCCTGTTCATACCTTAATCATGTTATTGGGTGATCAGCTGCTCGAAGGTGAAGTATTGGGTATTCAGAGCGATCGCGTGATCCGTGGCCATCGATTTATGGGAGAAGCTGAACTGACTATTGATTCAGCGGAACAATACCCTGCGATCTTACTTGAACGTGGTAAAGTTATTGCTGATTATGAAGAGCGTAAGTCCTTAATCAAGTATGAGGCGAATAAGGTAGCACAGCAATTAGGCGGTATTGTTGAATTGTCCGATAGTTTACTCGAAGAAGTAACATCATTGGTTGAATGGCCAGTGGTATTAACCGCAAAATTTGAGCAGAAATTTTTGTCTGTACCAGCGGAAGCGTTAGTTCATACCATGAAAGGCGATCAAAAATACTTCCCAGTTTATGATCAGATTGGTAATTTGATGGCTAATTTTATTTTTGTTGCCAATATTGAATCTTCTGAGCCACAGCAAATCATTGTTGGTAATGAAAAGGTGATCCGTCCACGTTTGGCAGATGCTGAATTTTTCTTTAAAACCGATTGTAAAAAGCGTTTAGAAGAATATTTACCCAGACTGGAAACAGTTTTATTCCAAAAACAACTTGGTACATTGCGTGATAAAACCGATCGTTTAGAAGTGTTAGCCGGCTGGATCGCAGCTAAAATGGGTGCCGATGTCAATCATGCTACTCGTGCTGGTCTGTTATCCAAATGTGATTTGATGACCAATATGGTGTTTGAGTTTACCGACACACAAGGTGTTATGGGGATGTATTACGCCCGTCGGGATGGTGAAGCGGAAGATGTGGCGGTGGCAATCAAGGAGCACTATCAACCCCGTTTTGCTGGTGATCAGTTACCTTCTAATCATATCGCGGTTGCGTTGGCGCTGGCCGATAAAATGGACACTTTGGTAGGTATTTTTGGTATTGACCAACCACCTAAGGGCGATAAAGATCCCTTTGCTTTACGTCGTGCGGCGCTTGGTGTATTACGTATTATTGTTGAAAAGGGTTACGATCTGGATTTATTAGCATTAACACAGCAGACGGCCCAGTTGTATGCTAATAAGCTAACCAATAAAAATGTTGTCGATGATGTTGTTGAGTTTATGCTGGGACGTTTTCGTGCTTGGTATCAAGAGCAAGTTTATCGCATTGATACTATCCAGGCTGTTTTAGCTCGTCGGCCAACTAAACCGGCAGATTTTGATGCTCGTGTGAAAGCCGTTACCCATTTTCGGACTTTGCCAGCGGCAGAAGCACTGGCGGCGGCTAATAAACGGGTTGCCAATATTCTGAATAAGTCAGATGAAAAATTGAATGACAATGTTGCCGCAACAGTGTTAAAAGCGCCCGAAGAGGTCACTTTAGCGGCTCATCTGGTTATTTTAGAAGATAAACTGGCACCATTATTGGCTGACGGACAATATCAGAGCGCATTAACTGAATTAGCTTCACTGCGAGAGGTTATCGATGCTTTCTTTGATAATGTAATGGTGATGGATAGCGATCAAATAGTCAGGATCAATCGTCTGACCTTGCTAAGTCAGTTGCGTGATTTATTTTTACAGGTAGCTGATATCTCTTTATTGCAATAATCTATTCAGCGATTAAAAATCCCTTAAATTAATCTTCAAGGGATTTTATGTATAATTAATTATTTTTTATTTCTGTTATTACCTATATTGGCACTTGTTCTTGTAGGTAATCACCAGTAACCATACTTGGTAAGATTACTGATTTGGTACAATTTATTGTGCGGTGAAAACTTGTTCCCAAGCAGCAGGAAGTTGGCTTGTGTTGTCTTTAATGATATTTAAAGTACCATATTGATAGCGTGTTACCTTACCAATTGGGAAAACTGTTGGCTTATCATTTTTTTGAGCGCCAATAGCGATTTGTCCTTCATCAATAAAGCTAGCTTTATTAATTAAAGTGATATCTAATTTAACCGCAGGATCGCGATTTGCGTTATCAACATTCCTGATATCATATGCAGTTATCGTTCCCTCCTCATTATTTTTAAATTGGCTATTTACCAACTGATATTTTTGGTTTTTAGCGATCAATTGATCATTATATTTAATAGCTGTATCTAGTACGGTTATTTTAACAGAGTCATCACCTTGAATAGTTTTATTGTTTATGAGGTGTGAATATATATCTAAGCGACTTAATTTTGATGACATTATTTATATGAGCTATTCAATTGATTTTAGACGTAAAGTGATATTTACGATGGAAGAAGAAGGGTTGAGTATCCGAGAAACAGCGAAGCAATTTCGGATTGGTTCTGCATCTGTATCGCGTTGGATTAATCAAATAGGGCCAAAAGCATCGACTACGCATCAGCGAAAAATCGATAAATCCGAGTTGATAAAAGATGTTGAACAATATCCAGATGCTTACCAAAAAGAGCGTGAAGAGCGTTTTGGCGTTTGTCAGAAGGCCATTTGGCAAGCTCTTAAAAAAATGGGATTGACCTATAAAAAACTCTACGTCATCCGAAAGCCGACGAAAACACTCGACAAACGTTTCAACAAAAAACAACAGTATGAAAAAAAAGGCAAGCATATTGTTTTTATTGATGAAAGTGGTTTTTCACACGATATCCCGTGGACTCACGGCTATTCCCCGAAAGGTCAACGGTGTGTTGGTCTCAAGAACTGGGGAGCTAAAGGAATAACAAATGTTATCGGCGCTTTATTGGGCACAACGCTGTTTGCTATCGGATTATTTGATATCAATATTAACAGCGATGTTTTCTATGCATCGGTGACCCAAGTCCTTATCCCAGTACTGCCTAAAAACAGTGTAATCGTGATGGATAATGCAACTTTTCACAAGAAACAGAGTATTCAACAAGTCATAATCGATGCGGGGCATATGGTGGAATATTTGCCTACCTATTCGCCAGATCTTAATCCAATTGAACATAAATGAGCACAAGCTAAATGCAAAAAAAGAGCGCTCGGATGCTACACAGATATTTTGTTCGCACTCAATATGGTGTAATCAAAATTAAGTCGCTTAGCTATAGCGCCACCAAATTGGTTGCCCATACGGTCATTAAAACGTTCTGCCGCGCGGATCAAATGGGCAATAAGTGGAATATTACAGATAACATCAACCCACTTCTTTGAATAGGTTAATCCTTTTTTACCACTAACAAGACTTTTGCTCAATGTGTTTTTCACCTTTTTCCTCTCCTTAGGCTGCATGGCTATCATTTGCTCAAAATTATTTTTAAGCATGACCTATTTTTATTTAAATCCGTTTAATTTGCTGATGATTTATTTACTTGCTTTTAATATTTCCTCTGCTTTATGCAGTTCAATTTTGGCTTTTTGCAGTTTTTGTTGCTGCTTACTAATTTTATTCTTATCTTTTTTGCTTCTGCCTCTTTCAAGTCAACTTGACGTTCTCTAACTTTTAAGCGTTTTTTCTCAACTTCATTTTTATTTTTTTTGATATATAAACTCAGAGCTACAATTATTCTCTAAATTTTTTAAAGCCGTTTTTAACCCATCAATTTTATCTTGATTATTATCTTTTTTGCATATTTGATTTGGGTCTGTAATGTTTTTTTTATTTCACACAAATTTATATGTTGGTTAGCAAATACCAAGTTACTACCAAGCATAAATGCAATACAATATATGGATAATGATATTTTTCTCATCGTCTATTCACCTTTTATTGTTAATATTGTTAATAGTCTATTTAGCATAATGCTATAAATATGTTATGTCATTATGAGAGTTTAATGTTACTGTGATAAAATGTATGGTAATATAAGTATAATAGTAGTTATACTTAGCCCCCGCAAAAACAGTTTTTTTACATTAAATGGTAATAAATTTATGTTAAGCTATCGTCACAGTTTCCATGCTGGTAGTCATGGCAGATGTATTAAAGCATACTGTGCAAAGTTTGATTATTGAGTTTCTCAAGGAAAAAGAAACGCCTTTTCTGTATCTTGATACTCATGCTGGAGCTGGTCGCTATCAACTAACAGCTAGGCATGCTGGTAAGACGGAAGAATATCTTGAGGGAATTGCGCGCTTATGGCAACGAGATGATTTGCCCACAGAGTTAGCTGCTTACCTAACAGTAATGATTAAACTGAATGCCAAAGGTTGATCTTCACTATTATCCAGAATCGCCATTATTGACTAAGTTTTTATTACGCGAGCAGGATAAACTGCTATTGACGGAATTACACCCTAGTGATTATCCCATACTAAGATCAGAATTTGCCAAAGATAAACGAGCACAAGTTTTATGGCAAGATGGTTTTCAACAGTTAAAATCTAAACTCCCGCCATCAAGCCGTCGAGGCATTATTTTGATTGATCCACCATATGAATTAAAATCAGATTATCAATCAGTGGTTAACGCTGTTTTAGAAGGTTATAAGCGGTTTGCTACAGGAATTTACGCTATTTGGTATCCAGTAGTTTTACGACAGCAAGTTAAGCGAATGATGCACGGACTGCAAAATAGTGGGATCCGTAAAATACTAAAGATTGAATTAGCAGTACGTCCAGATAGCGATCAGCGAGGAATGACGGCGTCGGGCATGGTAATTATTAATCCACCATGGAAATTGGAACAACAGATGCGTACGTTTTTACCATGGTTACATAAGGTTTTAGTGCCCGAAGGAATAGGTCATACCTGTGTAGAGTGGATTGTGCCGGAATAGATTTTTTATTCCTCATTGTAGTTTGGTGGTTTTTAACGGGTTATTAATAAATAGCTCTATAAGAATGTTAGTTAAACTGTAATTTAATTAATAAAATAGAATAAATTAACGATGAATGAGCATTATAATTATATTGCTATTGGTGGTGGTAGTGGTGGAATTGCTTCAATAAATCGTGCTGCTATTTATGGTCAGAAATGTGCGCTTATTGAAGCAAAAGCAGTAGGTGGAACTTGTGTTAATGTTGGTTGTTTACCCAAAAAGATCATGTGGTATGCCGCACAAATTGCAGAAGCGATAAAAGCTTATGGGCCTGATTATGGTTTTAATACGAGTATTAATCAATTTGATTGGCAGAAATTGATCACTAACCGACAAAGCTATATTAATCGTATCCATCAGTCTTATGAACTTGGTTTGAGCACTAACAAAGTTAAGGTAATTAATGGCGTTGCGCGTTTTATTGATGCTCATACCATTGAGGTTAATAGTAGCAGGCTAACCGTAGATCATATTCTAATTGCCATCGGTGGGAGACCTACTTGGCCTAATATTCCCGGCGCGGAATATGGGATAGATTCAGATGGTTTTTTTAAATTAACATCTTTACCTAAACGAGTCGCAGTAGTGGGTGCTGGTTACATCGCTGTTGAATTGGCTGGCGTATTGAATGCTTTGGGTAGTGAGACCCATTTGTTTGTTCGCCAATATGCTCCTTTGCGTCATTTTGATCCTATTTTGGTTAAATCATTGCTAGTGATCATGGAAAATGAAGGTATAACATTGCATACTGAATCTATTCCTAAAGCTGTGATTAAAAACTCTGATGTTAGTTTAACTTTACAATTAGAAAATGGCCAAGCTCAAACTGTTGATACATTATGTTGATACATTAATATGGGCAATTGGTCGTGAGCCAATGACAGACAATTTAGGTCTTGATCTGGCTGGTATAGAACGGGATAGCAAAGGTTATATTAAAGTTGATAAATTCCAAAACACTAATATAGAAAGAGTATATGCAGTCGGTGATAATACCGGAGCGGTCGAATTGACCCCAGCTGCTGTAGCAGCTGGCCGTCGATTATCAGAACGTTTGTTTAATAATAAACCTGCTGAGCATCTGGATTACAGCAATATACCTACAGTAGTATTTAGTCATCCGCCAATAGGCACCGTTGGTTTGACTGAACCACAAGCAAAAGAAAAATTTGGTCGCGATAAGATTAAAGTATATCAATCCTCTTTTGTTTCAATGTACACAGCGGTAACTGCTCATCGTCAACCCTGCCGTATGAAGTTGGTTTGTGTTGGTGAAGAAGAGAAAATTGTCGGTATTCACGGTGTCTGTTTTGGTATAGATGAAATTTTGCAAGGTTTTTCTGTTGCATTAAAAATTGGAGCTACTAAACAAGATTTTGATAATACCGTGGCTATTCATCCAACGGCGGCAGAAGAATTTGTTACTATGAAATAATCACTGTCTTGTCAGTGGTTATTTTGATTGATAGGTTTTTAACCCGTGAATTAGATTATTGGTTAAGGATTATCGGCGGAAAACTAACGCTATTAGATGGTTGATAATATAGCTTAATTTATTAATGGTACTGTTACTTGCTTATCGTAATAATAACTATTCAATTCATCCAGAACTTACAATAAAAATCTATTTTTAATAAAATAGTCTGTTTTATTATTTATTTTTATCATTTGTCTGTTAACCAATTAGCGATATAATCGGCTATCTATTCAGGAGAGTTAATATTCAATTACAGAAGTTGGGTAGCTTGTTTGTCATCGCTTGCGACTGCTATAAGGTATTGATCCATGATATCCAAGAAAGGGTGATTGGAAGTCGCTCGATACAGTGCAATTGTAGGGATACTTTCTTCTTTAAATCCTTCAACTATAGCTAAGCGACTTAATTTTGATTACACTATATTGAGTGCGAACAAAATATCTGTGTCGCATCTGAGCGCTCCTTTTTTGCATTTAGCTTGTGCCCATTTATGTTCAATTGGATTAAGATCTGGCGAATAGGTAGGCAAATATTACACCATATGCCCCGCATCGATGATGACTTGTTGAATACTCTGTTTCTTGTGAAAAGTTGCATTATCCATCATGATTACACTGTTTTTAGGAAGTACTGGGATAAGGACTTGGGTGACCCATGCATAGAAAACATCCCTGTTAATATTGATATCAAATAATCCGATAGCAAACAGCGTTTTGCCCAATAAAGCGCCGATAACATTTGTTCTTCCTTTAGCTCCCCAGTTCTTGAGACCAACACACCGTTGACCTTTCGGGGAATAGCCGTGAGTCCGCGGGGTATTGTTTAAAAAACCACTTTCATCAATAAAAACAATATGTTTGCCTTCTTTTTCATACTGTTGTTTTTTTGTTGAAACGTTTGTCGAGTGTTTTCGTCGCCTTTCGGATGACGT
>NZ_CACTIE010000153.1 GCF_902713415.1 Arsenophonus endosymbiont of Bemisia tabaci Q2 | reverse complement strand
CAATCCGAAATTGCTTCCCTGTTTCTCGGATACTCAACCCTTCTTCTTCCATCGTAAATATCACTTTACTTTTAAAATCAATTGAATAGCTCATATAAATAATGTCATCAAAATTAAGTCGCTTAGCTATATATTCCAACGTTATCATTTGTTACCTTATTTGACTGCCGAACAGAATGTTGAAATTCCGGCTATTTATGCCGATACATGCCAGCAAGAGCGCCGTAAACAAGCAATTGGGTTATTAGCGCGCCTTGGTTTGAGTGACCGAATTAAATATTATTCGACGCAATTATTTGGCGGCCAACAGCACAGGGTCAGCATTGCTCGGGCATTGATCAATGGTGGGCAAATTATTTTAGCTGATGAGCAAACGGGGGTATTGGATAGCCATTCTGGTGATGAAGTTATTGCTATTCTTAAACAGCTATGCCAACAGGGATATACTGTTATTCTGGTTACCCATAATATGCAGATCGCAGCGGAGGCAGAGCGGATAATTGAAATTAAAAATGGCGAAATTATCCATCATTCCGTGCAACGCGAGCCAACAAAAATATTACCGCCGATTTTCTGTGCTAAAAAGCAGCAAATTTCAATAACGCAACGACTTAATCAGTTTAGAGAAGCGTTACTAATGGCATGGAGAGCAATATTAATTAACAAAATGCGCACATTACTCACTATGCTTGGCATCATTATTGGTATTGCCTCGCTGGTTAGTATTCTTGTTATTGGTAATGCGGCCAAAAGGTCGGTATTAGGCGATATTCAGTCAATTGCGACAAATACTATCATAGTCTTTTCTGGTAAAGGATTTAGCGACGTCAGCCCAGAAGATAGACGGGCGCTGACCGTAAGCGATGTGGATGCGCTACAAAAGCAGCCATATGTTTTTGCTATAGCTAAGCGACTTAATTTTGATGATATTATTTATATGAGCAATTCAATTGATTTTAGAAGTAAAGTGATATTTACGATGGAAGAAGAAGGGTTGAGTATCCGAGAAAAAGGGAAGCAATTTCGGATTGGCTCTGCATCTGTATCGCGTTGGATTAATC
>NZ_CACTIE010000152.1 GCF_902713415.1 Arsenophonus endosymbiont of Bemisia tabaci Q2 | reverse complement strand
TAAATAAATGCAAATAACAAGTAGTGTCAACATTAATAACGTCATTTTATTATTTGACGCTAAGACACGACTATAAACTTGTAACATATAAATGAAGGGGGCTAGCATCAGTATATTAATGATAGCGGTAAATATGCCAATACTATAAAACGCTTTTTTATATTTTTTATTTCATTAATTAATATATTTCTATTTTATTTTTTGAATTATCTTTCATGCTGTTCCTATTTTTATAAAATTCAATCCTAATATTCATTATATAAATAATTAAAATATTTTTTATTTTCCAATCCGGTTAAAATTAATATGAAAATTTTAAAATCAGTAAACGACGTTTTTTATTATTTTATATTATCTATTCCTATGGATAAATAGCGTTTTCATAATCAATCGTTCCATTATTACTCCCTATATTTTGATTATTTTCAATCTGATAATCAGCATAGCCCATATCCGAATTTTGTCTATAATAAATATTATTTTCATTATATTTATTATTGGATAATGGTTGATAGGAAGGGTTATGGCTGAAAGGCTTTTTTATAAAGAATTTCAGTAGTAATCTTATTGTCAGGGCTTTTATTAACTGACTCATGGTCATTTTTAGTTAAATAAATTTTTATAGTCGGTATATCCGTGATTTGTATTGCCAATGTCGCCATAACCTTGTTCGAACACTATTACCTCATCAATAATATCAACTTGTGCAGAATAAGAGGCGAGAAAATCCTTGAAACTGTAGTTATAATCAATGGAAAAGAAAATATGACCTTGAAAATTATGGTGATCATTAGATCACATACTAATGTCAGTGCCATTATAAAATATTTTTACTTTAGTAGAATATTTATAACTATCAGAAATTCTTACTATACCATTATTTTCATTTCTTGAAATTTGATAATCATTTGGATCGTATTGAAGTTGAAAAAGAGAACCCTCTGGATATTTGTCAAAGTTTATTAAGCCAATATTAAGATGATTATTTGAGTGATCTTTTTTCGTATCGGTGGGAAAAAATGGAATCGATAAGTCTATATTCATCGGGTATGTCAGTATATTCAGTACCTTCTTTATCACAAACTGCAAGTTTATAGGCGTCTTCTTTTTTTATTAATTTTAGATATGTTATTTCTTTTGGTAATTGATAACGAATATTTTCGTCATGATCATGGATAAATAATTCACTGCCATCAATAATATTATTATTTTTGTCGCTTATTTCTTCAGAAATATAAAATTCAGTGGTCTTGAAATTATAAATTACTTTATCATCTTTATAAATCACCGTTTCGTATACATTATCATCTATGTTTGAACTTCCTTTATCCTCTAATAATTCACCTTTTTAATCGTGTACGTCGGTTGTGCTTGTGAAGTTGGATATTGGGCTAATGGGGAATCTTTATGATTGTATATTTTGGTACCGTTGAGTTGTGATGATGGCAGATCTTTTTTCTGAATATGATTGATACTGGGGCTTAGTAACTAATTTTTATGTAAATGTGGCTGATCAAAATATGGGTCTTTAAGAACTCTCTACCATCTTATCAAAGAAGCTTTATATTGTTGTTCCTCTTTTTCAACAGCCAGATAAACCTTGCCATCATAACTTGTATAGAGATTATAAAGCGCATTGGAAAAAACAAAGGATTCTTGCTGTTGGCCATCAATTTGTTTTAAGGAACCGCTTTCGCTAAGTAATTCTCTAATCTTTTCTTCTCCATCATATAAATATAATGCACTGACCATACCCCCACCAAGTTTTTTTACATTGAAAATGGTGCCTAAAGGTCTATTCGTTAAGTCCATATTCGTTAGCGCATTGGGGTTAATTTCTGTTAATTGATTAATTCTTTCATTTATTTAGTCTTCAGTTATTTTCCTATCAGAAATTTGTTAAGCGTAATTAGATTTTATAATTTTAACTTGATGTTTATATTCCTCACTATCAGTAAAATTTTCAGTACCGTCTTTATTAGTAAATATTAATTTAACTTCATTATTATTATTTTAATTAATTTTAAATATTGGTAATCATTGGCTAAACTAATTTTGATATAGTCGTCAGTTTCTGAATTATAGCAACGAATATAATTATAAAAACCTGTGTATTCTATAGTAGCAAATTTACCAACAAATTCTTTTTTTCTAAACTTTTTATATCAGCGGTATAATAATTTATATTTTTAATTTCATCACCTATTATCTCTTTTTGCTAGCAATAAAATCATCTTTAGTCATTTCTTATGCATTTATTTTTTGTATGACATTATCGCTATTATTTTCATTAAGCTTAATTTTTAAAATTATCATTTTCTATTTTTAATTATCTCTAAATATTTTTCTGGATTTTTATTATGTAAAAGATTTTTAACAATTCAGGTTTTTGATTTTAAATAATAGTAAGAGCAAGACGTACTTTATAAACCTTGGCATTTTCATGAAAGTCATTTGAATATTTTAATTTTAAGAATTCAGATATATTTTTTGATTTTATTTCATCTTCAGTTAGATCAATGCTATTTGTTTAAGCATTAAATTTATTATCGGAAAATATTCAATATAATCAGAGATACCTTCTTTTAATATGATAGGTAAGTGAACTTCATTAGCTATATTTATATTAGTTAAATAATTGGTAAAATCATATTTAAGATTAAAAAATTGCCCTGTTGATATACATATACGGTCGGTGGATTTCCGGAGTAAAATTTACCACCTTCGGTTAATAAACCTTTTTCTTTAGCATAATGTTGGTAATCTTCGTTATTATCGAATATACATTTCAAGTTGCTTTTCGCTTGATTTAATATCTTTTAATATCAGGAAAATTTTAAAATCATTTACCGCTTGTTGGATTTCTTCAATTATTTCTTTGTTTTTTAGGCGAGGGATTTCTATAATTAAGAATAACTTTTATTTTTCTGTTATGGTTATTTCTTTTTTTGAGGTTTTGGTGTTGAAATAATAATAAAATATATCCTGTTGTTTTATTTTATGATACATAAATTATCTCCAATATTATTAATAATATCCATTTAAACAATAAAATTTGTTAAATTAAATTTATTTTAAGGTTATTGCAAGTTTATTTTAATGTTTATAATATAAATATTGTTTAAAAATGGTATTTTTAGAACAATAAATAGGGGATATTTTTATAGAAGAGTTATTATTGATATAATATTTCGCTTTTTATCAACATTTTTGGTTATTTATTATTTTTATTAATATTTAACGGAGTGAATCAGTTGAAAATGAATAAATATCAAAACGATGATTTTTAGTTTTGATCGTCGCTTGTGGAGAGATTGCTGCTAGGGGGGATGCATAATTGGGTCGTTTCACCACAACTCGGCGTTTAGTTATTGTCATTGCCGGAATAAAAAGGCTGTCAGCATCGTCATCATTACCAACAAGTGATTGAAAAACGCGCATTTCTTTTTTTACTAAGGCACTCTTTTCGCGATGGGGATACATCGGATCAAGATAAACTACATCTGGTGCGGGTGACAGTGTTGTCAATGCATCGATGCTTGAAGCGTGTAGCAATGTCATTCTCTGTCTTAACCAGCCTCCTATTTTAGCGTCAGCGTAACCCCGTTGTAATCCGTCATCAAGAAGTGCCGCAACTATGGCATGACGTTCATACAGCCGGACTTCACAGCCTAATGCAGCAAGGACAAAAGCATCTCTGCCAAGACCGGCAGTAGCATCAACAATCGTTGGTAAATAGGATTTTTTGATGCCAACTGCTTTGGCAATAGCTTCATTTCGACCACCACCAAATTTACGTCGGTGTCTCATTGCCCCTGAAACAAAATCAACATAAATACCACCTAATTTAGGTTCGTCTAATTTTTTTAATTGTAAATACTGGGGTGTTAGCACTAATGCCATTAATGCAGCAGGCGTGCGTTTAAGTTGCCATTTGTCAGCAATCAGCGATAAGGCGCTTTGAGAAGCGCCAGGTTCACAAATTAATTGAATATCAATTGCCATTTATACATTAATACCATAACTTTGTAACATTGCATCCAGCTTAGGTTTTCGTCCGCGGAAACGTTCAAACAGTACCATCGGTTCCTCTGAACCACCACGACTTAAAATATTATCAAGAAATGATAACCCAGTACTTCGATTAAAAATACCTTCCTCGGTAAATCGTGAAAATGCATCGGCAGCTAAAACGTCGGCCCATAAATAACTATAGTAACCAGCACCATAACCACCGGCAAAAATATGGCTAAATGCATGAGGGAAACGGTCCCACTCGGGTGAGGGCACTAAAGCAACCTGTTGTTTAACCGATCGTAAGGTTGATAAAATTTGGCCGGCTTTTTGAGGAGAATACTGAGTATGTAAGCGAAAATCAAACAAACCGAATTCCAATTGACGAAGAATAAACATTGCGGCCTGATAATTTTTGGCTGCTAACATATTATCTAACATTGATTTTGGTAATGGTTCACCTGTTTCATAATGACCTGAAATGAAGGTAAGTGCTTCAGGTTGCCAACACCAATTTTCCATAAATTGACTGGGTAGTTCGACCGCATCCCACGGCACCCCATTAATACCACCTACATCCGCTACATCAATTTGGGTTAAGATATGGTGTAAACCATGGCCAAACTCATGAAATAAGGTAATAACTTCATCATGGGTAAACAGCGCGGGTTTATCACCAACAGGTTGGTTAAAATTACAGGTTAGGTAAGCCACAGGTTCTTGGTAGCTGCCATTGATATGCTTTAATCTGCCCGCACAATCATTCATCCAGGCACCGCCACCTTTATGTTCTCGGGCATAGAGATCTAAATAGAAGCTGCCGCATAAATCACCACGTTCATTATATAATTCGAAGAAACGTACATCGGTATGCCATATCTCCACATCATGACGCTCTTTTGCTGTCAAACCATAAATTCTCTTAATGACTTCGAACAAACCGTTGATAACCCGTTGTTCTGGAAAGTAAGCACGTAGTTGTTCATTATCAATTGAAAATTTATGCTGTTTTTGTTTTTCACTATAGTAACCCAGATCCCAGGGCTCAAGTTTCTCAATTTCGTAGTGATCCTTAGCAAACTGTGTCAATTCCGCAAGCTCTTTTTCACCTTGATGGTAGGCTCGTTGCGCAATATCAGTAAGAAAATCCAGAACCTGTTTGGGTGATTCGGCCATTTTAGTGGCTAAAGATTTTTCAGCAAAATTATTAAAACCAAGTAATTGTGCTAATTCGTAACGTAAGGCTAAAATTTCATCCATAATGTCACTATTATCCCATTTACCAGCGTTTGGTCCCTGATCAGAAGCACGGGTATTATAGGCGTGATGGATTTCTTGGCGTAGTTGACGATTATCAGCATAAGTCATAATTGGCAGATAGCTTGGCATATCCAACGTGAATAACCAGCCTTCTTCTCCTTTAGATTTAGCTAATGCTTTTGCTGCTAAAAGACCACTTTCCGGTATGCCAGTTAACTGATCACTATTTTTAATCAGTTTAGTCCAACCCATCGTTGCATCTAACAAATTATTACTAAACTTAGTTTTTAATTCGGCAATTCGAATAGCAATTTCACCATAACGTTTCTTTTTTTCTGCTGGTAAACCAATTCCGGATAATTCAAAATCACGTAACGTATTTTCAATTGATTTACGTTGTGCTTGATTGAGGGTATCAAATTCAGCACTATTTTTTAACGATTTATAAGCTTGGTAAAGACCGGTATGTTGTCCCATCCAGGTACTAAGTTCTGATAGCATAGGTAAACAGGTATCATATACTTGTCGTAATTCGGTGCTATTTTTTACTGCATTGAGATGACCTACGGGTGACCAGGCTCGAGAGAGTTTGTTGTTAGCTTCTTCTAATGGTTGACATAAATTGTGCCAGTTAAAGGTGCTATTTTCTTTAACTATGGTCTCAATTGTCTGCCGATAGTTGTCTAATACGGTTTTTATTGCAGGGACAACATCTTGCGGTGTAATGGTTGAAAAATGAGGTAACACAGATTTCGTTAGTAACGGATTGCTCATATTAAAAACATCCTTTGATTAATTATACTACTTGATAGGTACAATTAAATATTAAATAAGAGATGTGATTAAGATATGGCTACAAACGGCTGAGTTCAATATGAAGACAAATATTTTATCTGTTTTTTTACCAGATTGTTTAAATAACTAGGTTTAGAATTTCTGAAAATAAGATTATAATCATTGCCAATTTTTCCATGGAAGATCATCCTCCCCCGTAGGGTGGCTAGACTTCAAATCCAGATGAGGCCGCCAGCGGTCCTTGGCAGGTTCGACTCCTGTGGTCTTCCACCATTCTCAAACTATTAGTATCACCAAAAATCCCCAACTTTCTGATAAAGAGAATGCTATTTTTATCCAGATAGCTACTGCTACTATAAATTTTTCGTTTCATAGTGGGCAATAAATCGAGGTCAACTTGTGCTTAAGTGTAAAACATGATAATTATAGCTAAGCGACTTAATTTTGATGACATTATTTATATGAGCTATTCAATTGATTTTAGACGTAAAGTGATATTTACGATGGAAGAAGAAGGGTTGAGTATCCGAGAAACAGCGAAGCAATTTCGGATTGGCTCTGCATCTGTATCGCGTTGGATTAATCAAATAGAGCCAAAAGCATCGACTACGCGTCAGCGAAAAATCGATAAATCCGAGTTGATAAAAGATGTTGAACAAATATCCAGATACTTACCAAAAAGAGCGTGAAGAGCGTTTTGGCGTTTTTCAGAAGGCCATTTGGCAAGTTCTTAAAAAATGGGATTGACCTATAAAAAACTCTACGTCATCCGAAAGCCGACGAAAACACTCGACAAACGTTTCAACAAAAAAATAACAGACAGTATGAAAAAGAAGGCAAGCATATTGTTTTTATTGATGAAAGTGGTTTTTCACACGATACCCCGCGGACTCACAGCTATTCCCCGAAAGGTCAACGGTGTCTTGGTCTCAAGAACTGGGGAGCTAAAGCAAAAACAAATGTTATCGGCGCTTTATTGGGCACAATGCTGTTTGCTATCGGATTATTTGATATCAATATTAACAGCGATGTTTTCTATGCATGGGTCACCGAAGTTCTTATCGATGCGGGGCATATGGTGGAATATTTGCCTACCTATTCGCCAGATCTTAATCCAATTGAACATAAATGGCCACAAGCGAAATGCAAAAAAAGAGCGCTCGGATGCGAAACAGATATTTTGTTCGCACTCAATATCGTGTAATCAAAATTAAGTCGCTTAGCTATATTTGATTAATCCAACGCGATACAGATGCAGAGCCAATCCGAAATTGCTTCGCTGTTTCTCGGATACTAAACCCTTCTTCTTCCATCGTAAATATCACTTTACGTTTAAAATCAATTAAATAGCTCATATAAATAATGTCATCAAAATTAAGTCGCTTAGCTATAATAGTTACATATGTTTTCTCCACTCCGCTCCTAATGTAGTCAATAAATTTGCCATAGAACCTTTATGAGGCTAATTTTGTGAGCACTATTTTTTCATCCCCGTGACTTCTGGTTATTCCTTATCCATAGTATAGTGAAGAAAATTTTTCATAAGTGGCTAGATTTTGCTAACAAGCGGACAATCTATTTTAAAACCAATCCCTTACACAGCAAATTGTTCGGGTTTAATTAAAATAGCATTCAGCAAGCAAGTCTTACCGGCAATATTACAACTCAAAGAGTTAAAAAATAAAAACTATGACTAATTCCCAAAACTTCGCTTCCCATACCCCAATGATGCAACAATATTTACGCCTTAAGTCACAACATGCTGATATTTTGTTATTTTATCGGATGGGTGATTTTTATGAATTATTCTTTGATGATGCCAAAAAAGCAGCCGAATTACTTGATATTTCATTAACTAAGCGTGGGCAATCGGCCGGCCAACCCATTCCGATGGCTGGCGTACCTCATCATGCCATAGAGAGTTATTTAGCCAAATTAGTTCAGCTAGGTGAGTCGGTTGCTATCTGTGAACAAATCGGTGATTCCGCCACCAGAAAAGGCCCCGTCGAACGTAAAGTTGTTCGCATCGTAACGCCGGGAACCCTTACCGATGAAGCATTACTACAAGAGCGTCAGGACAATCTATTAGCTGCGATTTGGCAAGAAGATAATGGTTATGGCTATGCCACTTTAGATATCACTTCCGGCCGTTTTATTATCAGTGAAATGCCTGATATCAACACCATCAGTGCTGAATTACAACGTACCCGACCGGCAGAACTGCTCTATCCAGAGAATTTTGTCGATGTTGTACTATTTGAAAATAATAAAGGACTACGTCGTCGCCCATTATGGGAGTTCGAATTAGACACCGCTAGACAACAATTGAATCTACAATTTGGTACCCAGGATCTGATGGGTTTTGGTGTTGAAAAGGCGACATTGGCATTGCGCGCAGCGGGTTGCTTACTGCAATATGTTAAAGATACCCAACGTAGAGCATTGCCCCATATCCATAGTATTACCATGGAGCAGCAAAAAGAGACCATTATCCTTGATGCTGCTACGCGTCGTAATCTTGAATTGACAGAAAATTTATCAGGTGGTAGCGAGAATACGGTAGCTGCGATACTGGATCAGTGCGTAACGCCGATGGGTAGCCGGATGCTAAAACGTTGGCTACATAGTCCGTTGCGCAATCTAAATAAATTATTTAATCGCCAACAAGCGATAGCCGGACTCCAATCTTATCATTTCGAATTACAACCTTTTCTACGCCAAATTGGTGACTTAGAACGGATACTTGCTCGTTTAGCACTCCGTTCAGCCCGGCCCCGGGATCTGGTTCGCATGCGTCATGCTTTCCAACAATTTGCCGATATTCACGCGATATTAGATAAGATTGAATTTCCCTATTTGAAAAACTTGCAGTCACGCATTAGCTCATTTGCATCACTGCAAACACTATTGGAAGAAGCGATTGTTGACACACCACCGGTGTTAATGCGAGACGGAGGAGTGATCGCAACCGGATATCATAGCGAACTTGATGAATGGCGTGCATTGGCCGATGGTGCGAGTGATTATTTGGAAAAACTTGAATTGCGGGAAAAAGAGAAATTAGGCATTGATAGTCTAAAAGTCGGCTTTAATGCGGTGCATGGCTATTACCTGCAAGTCAGTCGTGGACAAAGTCATCTGGTACCTATCCATTATGTTCGTCGCCAAACCCTAAAAAATGCCGAACGGTATATTATCCCTGAGTTAAAAGAATATGAAGACAAGGTGCTAACTTCTAAAAGTAAAGCATTAGCAATTGAGAAAAAGCTTTATGAAGAACTGTTTGATCTGTTATTACCCCATTTATCAGCATTGCAAACTAGCGCCGAAGCGTTAGCGGAATTAGATGTACTCAATAATTTGGCAGAGCGCGCCGAAACTTTGGACTATCGCTGCCCAATATTAAATGAGAAACCTGGCATAGAAATTGTTGCTGGACGTCATCCAGTTGTTGAGCAGGTACTTAGTGAGACATTTATTTCTAATCCACTGGATCTGTCACCACAACGTCGGTTGTTAATTATTACTGGCCCCAATATGGGCGGTAAAAGTACTTACATGCGTCAAGCAGCCTTAATTACACTGCTTGCTTATATAGGTAGCTTTGTGCCAGCCGAAAAAGCGATTATTGGCTCGATTGATCGGATCTTCACTCGGGTTGGTGCGTCGGATGATCTTGCTGCCGGTCGGTCAACTTTTATGGTGGAAATGATAGAAACCGCTAATATTCTCCATAATGCGACAGAACAAAGTCTGGTACTAATGGATGAAATTGGTCGCGGTACTTCAACCTATGATGGGCTTTCACTTGCCTGGGCTTGTGCGGAAAATCTGGTTAGCCAGATTAAAGCTATGACGTTATTTGCTACGCATTATTTTGAATTAACCAATTTGGCAGATAAGCAGGAAGGTGCGGTTAATATTCATCTGGATGCAATAGAGCATGACGACACGATTGCGTTTATGCATAACGTTCAAGAACGCGCTGCCAGTAAAAGCTATGGTCTAGCGGTGGCTTCATTGGCGGGTGTCCCAACCAAGGTTATTCAACGAGCAAAACAGAAATTAATCGAGCTACAAACGGTCTCCACGCTGCCAGAAAATAAATCTATTGATAATTCAAAACTAGCAAAAGTAGTGGAAAAGACGGTTTCACCAGCCATTGAAACTCTCGAAAAATTAAATCCTGATACATTAACACCTCGTCAAGCACTAGAATTGATTTATCGGTTAAAAGAAATGGTGAAATAGTTATGTTATATAGCTAAGCGACTTAATTTTGATTACACCATATTGAGTGCGAAAAAAATATTTGTGTCGCATCCGAGCGCTCTTTTTTTGCATTTAGCTTGTGCCCATTTATGTTCAATTGGATTAAGATCTGACGAATAGGTAGGCAAATATTCCACCATATGCCCCGCATCGATGATGACTTAAGGGTTGAGTATCCGAGAAACAGCGAAGCAATTTCGGATTGGCTCTGCATCTGTATCGCGTTGGATTAATAAAATAGAGCCAAAAGGATCGACTACGCGTCAGCGAAAAATCGATAAATCCGAGTTGACAAAAGATGTTGAACAATATCCAGATGCTTACCAAAAAGAGCGTGCAGAGCGTTTTGGCGTTTGTCAGAAGGCCATTTGGCAAGCTCTTAAAAAAATGGG
>NZ_CACTIE010000151.1 GCF_902713415.1 Arsenophonus endosymbiont of Bemisia tabaci Q2 | reverse complement strand
TTAAATCAATAAAAAGCTTTCAGATTGCGAATACGTTAAAAGTTATCTGGCCAATATGATAAGGCGTACTTATTTCCCAGTAGAAATTTCTGTATAATAGCGATATTTTTTGATTATATTTAAATTAATAGCACTAAAACGGCTAGTGCAAGCGACTCTGTATGATGAGTAAAAGGATATCGTATGCGGACAAATTATTGTGGGCAATTAGGTGTTGCTCACGTTGGACAAAAAGTGACTCTCTGTGGCTGGGTTAACCGCCAGCGTAATTTAGGTAAATTAATTTTTGTCGATATGAGAGATCGCGAAGGTTTAGTTCAAGTTGTTTTTGTGCAGGAAAAACATGCCGAACTTTTTACTCAAGCGTCACAGTTACGCAACGAATTTTGTATCCAGATCACAGGTATGGTACGAGAACGTGAACAAATCAATAAAGAGATACCGACCGGTGAGATTGAAATTGTTGCACAAACATTGATGATTATTAATCCTTCTGAACCATTACCGATAGATAGGAATCAACAAAATTCCGAGGAAATAAGATTAAAATATCGTTATCTTCATTTAAGGCGGCCGGAAATCACAACGCGCTTAAGAGAGCGAGCCAACATTACTAGTTTTGTGCGTCGTTTTATGGATGCAGAAGGTTTTATTGATATTGAAACGCCCATTTTGACCAAAGCAACACCAGAAGGTGCGCGTGATTATCTTGTTCCAAGCCGCGTTCATAAAGGTGAGTTTTATGCTCTGCCGCAATCACCACAACTTTTTAAACAATTATTGATGATGTCGGGCTTTGATCGCTATTATCAGATAGTAAAATGTTTTCGTGATGAAGATTTACGAGCTGATCGCCAGCCTGAATTTACTCAGATCGACGTAGAAACCTCTTTTATGACTGCCGAGCAAGTTCGTGAAGTGATGGAGCGTTTGATCCGTCAATTGTGGCAGGAAAATAAAGGTATTGAGTTAGGCACTTTTCCGGTAATGACTTTTGCTGAGGCCATGCAAAGTTATGGTTCAGATAAACCAGACTTACGGAATCCATTAAAGTTGCTTGATATTGCTGATTTGCTCAATGCCGTTGAATTTAAAGTTTTTGCTGAAGCTGCCAATGATCCAAAAAGCCGTGTGGCTGCACTTTGTGTTCCATGCGGGGCCACATTAACGCGTAAACAACTTGATGGTTATACTGAATTTGTTGCTATTTACGGCGCCAAAGGATTAGCTTGGATGAAGGTTAATTCGCTGACTGAAGGTCAGGCAGATATTCAAAGCCCGATAGCTAAGTTTTTACCACCATCGGTGATTGATAATTTGTTAGCACGTACCCAAGCTAAAGCAGGTGATATTTTGCTATTTGGTGCTGGTAAACAAAATGTTATCAATCATGCAATGGGAGCATTACGGTTGAAAGTAGGGCGTGATTTAGCAATCACACAAAATAATAGCTGGAAAACGTTATGGATTGTTGATTTTCCAATGTTTGAAGAGGATGAAAATGGTGAGCTTCATGCTATGCATCATCCTTTTACTGCACCGAAAGATTTTACCCCGGAGCAACTACAAGCCAATCCTCTAGCGGCTGTGGGTAATGCCTATGATATGGTCATTAATGGTTATGAAGTTGGTGGCGGCTCAGTGCGTATCCACCATAATAAGATGCAACAAGCTGTTTTTGAAATTCTTAATATTAGCCAATCAGATCAGCAAGAGAAATTTGGCTTCTTGCTTGAGGCATTACAATATGGAACACCGCCACATGCCGGTTTAGCATTTGGTTTAGATAGACTTGTTATGTTATTAACGGGAACAGAAAATATTCGGGATGTGATTGCGTTTCCAAAAACAACCGCAGCAGCTTGTTTGATGACCGATGCACCCAGCGTGGCCAATCCGGCCGCATTAGCGGAATTGGCGATAACTGTTGCTCCAAAAACTAAATAAATACTATGCAATATAAACGGCCGGAATCAGTAGTTGATCTGCAACACAGTCTCTATTTTGATATTTTTTTAAAATTTCGCCACCGCTATGCTCCGGGTATAACTCAATGTAAAGAGCATTGGTTTTCTTTTTCCTTACCGCAAGAGCAGGATTTTTATTGAAAGAACATTTGGCTTTTCGTTGGTTACCTGCTGCTCAGGCAGCAGCATTGACCAAGTCATGGAGTAACCGTCAGGCGATTGAACAATTTGTTCTAAAATGATTTTTATTGACGTATTTTGGGAGATATTTCATGGCAGGTCATAGTAAATGGGCCAATACCAAACACCGAAAAGCGGCGCAAGATGCTAAACGGGGTAAAATTTTTACTAAAATTATTCGTGAACTGGTAACAGCGGCTCGTTTAGGTGGTGCTGACGCTGCATCAAACCCACGATTGCGTGGGGCGATTGATAAGGCATTATCTAATAATATGACGCGAGATACGTTAAATCGAGCAATCGCACGTGGTGTAGGTAGTGATGACAATGATAATCTGGAAACGATCATTTATGAAGGCTATGGCCCAGGCGGTACGGCTGTTATGGTTGAATGCTTAAGTAATAATCGTAATCGTACAGTTTCTGATGTCCGCCACGCCTTTACTAAGTACGGTGGTAATTTAGGTACCGATGGTTCGGTTGCTTATTTATTTACTAAACGTGGCGTGATCTCATATGCACCAGGCATTGATGAAGATAATTTAATGGAAGCGGCATTAGAAGCGGGTGCAGATGATGTCGAATCTTATGATGATGGTGCCATCGATGTTTATACTACGCTGGAAAGCTTTGGTGATGTAAAAGATGCTTTAGATGCGCCCGGTTTTAAGGCTGAAGCCGCCGAGGTGACAATGATCCCGTCAACAAAAGCAAATTTAGATGCTGACACTGCATCTAAACTTTTACGTTTAATCGACATGCTGGAAGATTCTGATGATGTACAAGAAGTGTATCATAATGGGGAAATTTCAGATGAAGTTGCGGCTAAGCTATAATTAAATCAACTTTTTATATTAAGAGATAGCATGCTGCTTATCAGTATAGCTAAGTGACTTAATTTTGATGACATTATTTATATATATGAGCTATTCAATTGATTTTATAAGTAAAGTCAGATTTACGATGGAAGAAGAAGGGTTAAGTATCCGAGAAACAGCGAAGCAATTTCGGATTGGCTCTGCATCTGTATCGCGTTGGATTAATCAAATAGAGCCAAAAGCATCGACTACACGTCAGCGAAAAATCGATAAATACGAGCTGATAAAAGATGTTGAACAATATCCAGATGCTTACCAAAAAGAGCGTGCAGAGCGTTTTGGCGTTTGTCAGAAGGCCATTTGGGAAGCTTTTAAAAAAATGGGATTGACCTATAAAAAACTCTACGTCATCCGAAAGCTGACGAAAACACTCGACAAACGTTTCAACAAAAAAACAACAGTATGAAAAAGAAGGCAAGCATATTGTTTTTATTGATGAAAGTGGTTTTTCACACGATACCCCGCGGACTCACGGCTATTCCCCGAAAGGTCAACGATGTGTTGGTCTCAAGAACTGTGGAGCTAAAGGAAGAACAAATGTTATCGGCGCTTTATTGGGCACAACGCTGTTTACTGTCGGATTATTTGATATCAATATTAACAGCGATGTTTTTTGTGCATGGGTCACCCAAGTCCTTATCCCAATACTTCCTAAAAACAGTGTAATCATGATGGATAATGCAACTTTTCACAAGAAACAGAGTATTCAACAAGTCATCATCGATGCGGGGAAATGGTGGAATATTTGCCTACCTATTCGCCAGATCTTAATCCAATTGAACATAAATGGGCACAAGCTAAATGCAAAAAAGAGCGCTCGGATGCGACACAGATATTTTGTTCGCACTCAATATGGTGTAATCAAAATTAAGTCGCTTAGCTATAATGTCGATGATTTACAGACGATTGTATTACGTAGTGCTCACTTTATGGGGTTAAAAATTTTTAATGCCGGTGCGAGACAAATTGCGATGCGCTCACGGGGAACCCCGCGGATAACTAATCGTTTATTACGGCGAGTAAGAGATTTTGCCCAAGTAAAAGGCGATGGTATTATCGATGGCGACATCGCTTCACAGGCATTAGATATTATGCTTAATGTTGATTCAGCCATTTTTGGCTATAGCTAAGCGTCTTAATTTTGATTACAAAATATATGTTTTTCTCCAATATAAATTTACTGATATAGAGTAATTACTTGTAATCATTTTTAAGTCGCCCAGCTATATCTTGACCGTAAGTTATTAATAGCTATTATTGATAAATTTATGGGGGGACCCCGGTAGGATTAGACAATGTGGCTGCTGCAATTGGTGAAGAAAAGGAAACTATAGAGGATGTTCTTGAACCTTTCCTGATTGAACAAGGATTTATTCAGCGTACTCCCCCTGGTCGAATTGCGACTGATCATGCCTACCGTCATTTTGGGGTTAATAAAGATTATGATGATGCTAACTAAGTTTATTAATGGGGTTAAATTTATTGCTTGTAATTCGCTAATATAATTATGCTAATTATTTTCAATGCAGCTTAACCCGGTGTTAAGCTGCTATTCATAATATATGAATAAATAATAATTTATTTATCATTATTATTATTTGTTATTTTTAATAACCATTTTATTATAAATGAACTTCTTATTTAATTAATTAATTATTAATATAAATTAATGATATTTAACTCTCAAAAATAAGCAATAGTTTAATATTAATATAATTAATTATTTTTTATAAATTAATTATATTAATATTATTAATGTTTTGCCGTGGTTAAATAATAATTTAACGGTAATTTTCATTATGTCTACTAACTATTTTTTAATAAATAAAATTAGCTAATTACGAAATAAACTGAATGAAAATAAAATTATTATTATCAATGTTATCATTAGCAATGTTAGTATTGATTAGTATTGATTAGTATTGATTAGTATTGATTAGTATTATAAATTTTTCCAGAGCAAATACTCTCCTCAATCCTATGCATGGTTATATCGATTTTCCTACTAGTCGAGCTTATCTGTGTTCGTTAGGTAAAAATGGTAATTGTGGTGCGGTTATGGTTGAACCACAATCGGTTGAAGGTCGTAAAGGTTTTTCTCGGCGTTGGCCAGCTGATGGTAAAATTGCCAGTACTGGAGATCGTTGGTTTGGTGAGTTATAGCTAAGCGACTTAATTTTGATGACATTATTTATATGAGCTATTCAATTGATTTTAGAGGTAAAGTGATATTTACGATGGAAGAAGAAGGGTTGATTATCCGAGAAACAGCGAAGCAATTTCGGATTGGCTCTGCATCTGTATAGCTAAGCGTCTTAATTTTGATTACAAAATATATGTTTTTCTCCAATATAAATTTACTGATATAGAGTAATTACTTGTAATCATTTTAAAGTCGCCCAGCTATATCGCGTTGGATTAATCAAATAGAGCCAAAAGCATCGACTACGCGTCAGGGAAAAATCGATAAATCCGAGTTGATAAAAGATGTTGAACAATACCAGATGCTTACCAAAAAGAGCGTGCAGAGCGTTTTGGCGTTTGTCAGAAGGCCATTTGGCAAGCTCTTTAAAATCGGATTGACCTATAAAAAACTCTACGTCATCCGAAAGCCGACGAAAATACTCGACAAACGTTTCAACAACAAAACAACAGTATGAAAAAGAAGGCAAGCATATTGTTTTTATTGATGAAAGTGGTTTTTCACACGATACCTCGCGGACTCACGACTATTCCCCGAAAGGTCAACGGTGTGTTGGTCTCAAGAACTGGGGAGCTAAAGGAAGAAAATGTTATCGGCGCTTTATTGGGCACAACGCTGTTTGCTATCGGATTATTTGATATCAATATTAACAGCGATGTTTTCTATGCATGGGTGGTCACCCAAGTCCTTATCCCAGTACTTCCTAAAAACAGTGTAATGATGATGGATAATGCAACTTTTCACAAGAAACAGAGTATTCAACAAGTCATCATCGATGCGGGGCATATGGTGGCATATTTGCCTACCTATTCGCCAGATCTTAATCCAATTGAACATAAATGGGCACAAACTAAATGCAAAAAAAGAGCGCTCGGATGCGACACAGATATTTTTTTCGCACTCAATATGGTGTAATCAAAATTGTAATCAAAATTAAGTCGCTTAGGTATATTTGTCTCCACTAATATGCTTTTCTAAAATTTTCTCTAGTCGTTGGGATCAGAATTTTATGAGTGAAAAATACATCGTAACATGGGATATGTTGCAAATGCATGCCCGTACTTTGGTACAACGCTTACTTCCAGCCAAGCAATGGAAAGGCATTATTGCGGTTAGCCACGGTGGACTTGTTCCAAGTGCTATTGTTGTTCGTGAATTGGGTCTACGCCATATTAATACGGTCTGTATTTCAAGTTACGACCATAATAACCAGAAAAAATTAAGGTTATTAAGCGAGTGGACGGCGATGGGAAGGTTATATTGTGGTCGACGATTTGGTCGATACTGCCGGGACAGCGTAAGCTATGAGGGATATGTATCCCAAAGGCTATTTTGTGACTATTTTTGCTAAACCCGCTGGGCGTCCATTAGTTGATAATTATGTTATTGATATACCGAAAAATACCTGGATAGAACAACCTTGGGATATGGAAAAAGAGGTTTTTATTAAGCCGCTTTGTGAACAATAATAATTATTTTATTTATTTCGCTTTGATTCGTGAAATAAAGTATATGATATAGGAATGCTAATCGCATCCCTTTTTCATTGCTAAAGTTTTTAACTGAATAAAGTCAATATGAGTGAAAAAATCTGTCAGAAAAGCTGTTTAAGCCTAAATCAAAACTGAAACAAACTGAAACCTCTGTTCTGGTGACTTATAGCCTGACTAAAACGCATTTATTAAAGCATAGCTCAATATTCGAAGGGACGAGTTATGTTAGTTGGTATCGTATCCTTAACCAGCTAATATGGATTTGGTGTGGCAACGATGGGCTGGAGATTGAAGGAGTATTAAGTCGTATTTCGGCAAATAATCGTATTCGAAGTTTTGATAATTTACTCGATACCATAATTGGTTACCAGCCAGGAAATTGTGCTTATGAGTGGTCACAACAAGCAATGGGCTGGCAGAAAAAAGCACTTGAATTGCCAACAAAAATAGCAAGAAGCCAAGCTTGGTTACGGGCAGCTATAGCTAAGCGTCTTAATTTTGATTACAAAATATATGTTTTTCTCCAACATAAATTTACTGATATAAAGTAATTACTTGTAATCATTTTAAAGTCGCCCAGCTATAATTTATATAGTATTGCTGCATATCCTCATCTTAAAGGTGATAATCTTGCCGAACAAGCGGTGTTATTAGCTAATAAAGCTTATGAAAATGCAGCGAAATTGACCGATTTTCGACTGAAAAAATTTTCTTTCAAAATAGCGGATGGCAAAAAAGAAGTGATTGGTTTTTTACATTTACCGGATACCAGCCAAGACCCGTGTCCCACGATTTTAGTTTGTGGCACATTAGATAGTTTACAACTAGATTATTACCGCCTTTTCAACAAGTATCTGGCCCCGCAAGGTTTTGCTATGTTAACCCTGGATATGCCATCAATTGGCTATTCTATTAAATATAAACTTTCCCAGAATACTAGCGCGCTACATCAACAGGTACTTAATCAATTGGCTAATATTCCATAGATCGATCATACTCGAATAGGTGTAATTGGTTTGCGTTTTTCTACCAATATTGCACTTCGCTTAGCTTATTTAGAACTCAAGCGCTTAAAAGGCGTTGCAGTTTTAGGGCCCATCGTCCACAACTTGCTTACTGAACAAAAATATCAGGATCAAATACCGGTAATGAATATTGACCTCTTTGCCAGTCGCTTAGCTATAGATGAAGCTGTTTTACGTTCAGAACTAAGTTGTTATTCTCTAAAAAACAGGGATTATTAGGGCGTCGCTGTTCTGTACCGTTTATGGCTGTCAACTGGCAAAATGATATTTTTAGTCCTAAAGAAGACGCACTACTTGTCGTACCTTAGTCCATTGACGCTAAGTTATTGACTTTACCAACCAAGCCGTTGTATCAAAATTTTCATCAGTCACTTTCTACAGTAGTGAGTTGGCTAAAAAGCAAAATTGAATAATCGTTGTGATTACTTGATTATTTTTCCTTATTTGCTAAAAAGGTAGCTTAACAACAAGGAGATCCTTATTATGGCTTTAACTTCAAATTATTCTAAAAGTAAATTATTGAAGAATTTTAACAGGTTAGGATATTATCTCCGCGAATCTCAATGTGAGGATAATCTCTTTTTTTTTCGACTACCTTGCTATTTGTGTTAATGCAAAGACTGCTCCAGAAAAGCGTGAATTTTGGGGATGGTGGTTGGAATTAAGACGAGAACTTGACGGATTTGTATATCATTATAAATTAGGTATGTTTGATAACGCGGGTAATTGGCAGCATATCGAAATTAATAAATGAAATATTATCAAGTCTCTTTAAGAGACATTGCAAGAATTCCACAAACATTTAGGTCATTCACTTAATACATTGGAATTAACATTAACCCCTTGCCCTAAAATGGTTGCAATTAATATATAGCTTATATTGTTGGCAACTATTGTAAAATTAACTTTTCATTAAAATTGCGTTATGTCAGTTGGCATAACGCTTCTTACTTGGTAAAACTGATGACTAAATATTTATTGTTATAGAGAGTTAATGGCAGAAGCATGATGAACAATAGCCAAACTTTGGTGATAAAATTAGGAACAAGTGTATTAACGGGTGGATCGCGTTGTTTGGATCAGGCTCGTATTGTTGAATTAGTGCGACAATGCGCACAGCAGCATGAAAAAGGTCACCACATTATCATTGTCACTTCGGGTGCAATTACTACTGGTCGAGCACATTTAGGTTATCGAACATTACTTGCAACAATTGCTTCGAAACAATTACTCGCGGCGGTTGGGCAAAGCCATCTCATGCAACTTTGGGAACGGTTGTTTTCCATTTATGGTATTCATATTGGTCAGATGTTATTGACCCGAGCTGATATTGAAGATCGCGAACGTTTTTTGAATGCACGCGACACATTAAAAGCGTTACTGCATAACCGTATTATTCCTGTTATCAATGAAAATGATGCCGTTGCGACAGCTGAAATTAAAGTTGGTGATAATGATAATTTATCGGCATTGGTTGCAATTTTAGCTGATGCGGATAAGTTACTATTATTAACGGATATCGAGGGACTGTATACCGCAGATCCACGCAACAATCCAAATTCACAATTGATCACTGAAGTTCATGATATTAATGATGAACTAAGATGCATGGCAGGTGATAGTGTGACCGGTTTAGGCACTGGTGGAATGGCAACAAAGTTGCAAGCAGCGAGCATTGCTGACCGAGCGGGAATTGAAGTGATTATTGCCGCCGCTGATAAGCCTAATCTGATCGCAAATGTGCTCGAAGGTTTGCAAGTAGGAAAAAAATTTCATCGCTTAAAAACGCCGATGGAAAACCGAAAACGGTGGATTTTTGGCGCGCCTCTGGCGGGTGAAATTTTTGTCGATGAGCCTGCTGCTTTGGCTATCCAGCAAAAAGGCAGCTCATTATTACCAAAAGGAATAATGAAAATTAGTGGTAATTTTTCACGCGGCGACGTTGTGGGTATTCTTAATTTATTAAGCAAAGATTTAGCGCATGGGGTGACTCATTATAATAGCGATGCTTTACGCCTAATCGCAGGATATCATTCGCAAGAAATTAATCGAATTTTGGGTTATGAGTATGGTGCTGTTGCTGTTCACCGTGAGGATATGATAGTGAGTAAATGATGTTGGAAAAAATAGGCAACGCAGCTAAACAAGCTTCATGGTACCTGGCAGGGTTAAATACAAAACAGAAAAATAATGTTGTCTTAATGGATATAGCTGATTGCCTGCAACAACAGAGTGATGCAATTTTAGCTGCTAATGCTAATGCTAATGCTAATGCTAATGCTAATGCTAATGCTAAGGATATGGAAGCCGCAAAAGCTGGCCATATGAATGCAGCTATGCAAGACAGACTATTGCTAACTGTTGAGCGATTAGATGCTATTGCTAATGATGTAAGAAAGGTATGTCAATTAGTTGATCCGGCTGGACGTATACTCGATGGCGGCTTATTAAACAATGGCTTAAATATACAACGTCGATGTGTTCCACTGGGCGTGATTGGTGTTATTTATGAATGGCCGTCCGAATGTAACGATCGATGTTGCCTCGTTATGTTTGAAAACCGGTAATGCCGTAATTTTACGTGGTTGGTAAAGAGACCTCACAGACTAATCAAGCAATCGTTAAAGTTATTCAGCAAGCATTGCAACAAAATGATATTCCACAGGCAGCGGTTCAATCTATTGATGATCCAGACAGAAAATTAGTAACCCAATTGCTGAAAATGGATCGCTATGTAGATATGTTGATCCCGCGTGGTGGTGCGGGTTTACATAAGCTATGCCGTGAACAATCAATCAATCATCCCAGTGATCACTGATGGTATTGATGTCTGTCATATTTATGTCGATCAGCATATTGATTTTAACAAAGCACTACCACTGATCGTGAATGCTAAAGTGCAGCGTCCAAGTGCATGTAATTCATTGGAAACGTTATTATAGCTAAGCGACTTAATTTTGATGACATTATTTATATGAGCTATTTAATTGATTTTAGACGTAAAGTGATATTTACGATGGAAGAAAGAAGGGTTGAGTATCCGAGAAACAGCGAAGCAATTTCCGATTGGCTCTGCATCTGTATCGCGTTGGATTAATCAAATAG
>NZ_CACTIE010000150.1 GCF_902713415.1 Arsenophonus endosymbiont of Bemisia tabaci Q2 | reverse complement strand
ATCCCAGTACTTCCTAAAAACAGTGTAATCATGATGGATAATGCAACTTTTCACAAGAAACAGAGTATTCAACAAGTCATCATCGATGCGGGGCATATGCTGGAATATTTGCCTACCTATTCGCCAGATCTTAATCCAATTGAACATAAATGGGCACAAGCTAAATGCAAAAAAAAGAGCACTCAGATGCGACACAGATATTTTTTTCGCACTCAATATGGTGTAATCAAAATTAAGTCGCTTAGCTATAATAGGAAAACCACTAACACTAACTCATAGCAAAGCAACCAAGCAACTGAAGCAAGCCTCCGGCAAAAAAATTATCTTTTATACCGGACTCTCTTTATTTGATAGTGAAAGCAAAAAATACAATGCTAGATGTGAACTTTTCACTATTTACTTTCGCCATTTAACAGATACACAAATTGAAAACTATCTTACAAAAGAACAGCCTTATCAATGCGCAGGGGCTTTTATAGCTAAGCAACTTAATTTTGATTACAAAATATATGTTTTTCTCCAATATAAATTTACTGATATAGAGTAATTACTTGTAATCATTTTAAAGTCGCTCAGCTATATGTGGGAAGGATTAGGGATCACATTATTTGAAAAACTTGTTGGACAGGATCCTAATACTTTAATTGATTTACCTTTAATTAGTTTAATCAATATGTTACGTGCTCACGGTATCAACCCTCTCAATTAACTATCTTACAGCATACAAAAGAAAACCAGTTTATAATGCAAGCTGGTTTACTAATTTGATTAGCGATGCATTATTGCTTACGTAATATTGCCAAACAGCTTTTAAGTTGTTGATCTAAAGGGGCATTGAAAGTTAATTTTTCCCCACTGGCCGCATGGATAAACATTAATGAGCTAGCATGTAAAAAAAGTCGTTTCAAACCGGTAATCGTTAATTGTTGATCAAAATCGCGATCACCATAGCGATTATCAAATGCTATAGGATGCTTTGCATATTGTGCATGTACTCTGATCTGATGTGTTCGCCCTGTTATTGGACTGGCATTGACTAACGTAGCATTAGAAAAACGCTCTTCAATTTTAAAATGGGTTTCTGAATGTTTACCATCAGCGCTGACTTTTACTATCCGTCCGCCACTTTGTAAAATATTTTTTAATAAAGGTGCCTGAACAACTTTAATATGCGACGGCCATTGCCCTTTCACTAACGCAACATACTGTTTTTGCATTTTTTTCAGACGTAACTGTTGGTGTAATA
The DNA here is from genome assembly GCF_902713415.1 of Arsenophonus endosymbiont of Bemisia tabaci Q2. GTDB lineage: Bacteria > Pseudomonadota > Gammaproteobacteria > Enterobacterales > Enterobacteriaceae > Arsenophonus. The sequence goes on along the minus strand of NZ_CACTIE010000150.1, from coordinate 9,896 downwards.
GCCTAAGAGCCGAACGTTTTTTTGCTATCAGTAAAACACCCGATGTTTCGCGATCTAACCTATGGACAAGTTCCAAAAAACCTGCTTCAGGACGTAATGCGCGTAAAGATTCAATAACACCAAAATTCAGCCCACTGCCACCATGAACAGCCATACCGGAAGGTTTATTCAAAACCAGCAGATGCTCATCTTCGTAAAGTATATAATCAGTGAGTACAGCTACCTTATTCAATTTAGCCGAAATAATATTCTGTTGCTTTTCTTCCAGGCGAACGGGTGGGATCCTGATTAAATCGCCTGCTTGAATTTTATATTCAGGCTTGATTCTACCGCTATTTATTCTTACTTCACCCTTGCGAATAATCTGATAAATCCTACTTTTAGGAACACCTTTTAAACGTGTCAATAAAAAATTATCAATACGTTGACCTGCTTCATCATTATCGATAGTAACAAATTGGACCTGATTCTGTATTTTCATTATCTAATCATAACATTCTGTTAATATTTGAACTTGTTAAATATTACGACCGAATATTATGATACCTTGTTTTAGCCCTTTTTTCTTAAACTTTGTCAATTCCTTTGTCAAATGCATTTTTTTACATGTTTCACTATAAAAACGCAATAAACAGCAAAAGTTATCTTGATATCTACCCATAAGCAATGGAATAATGGAGAGTTGCCATAATGTTTATTAAAACAAGCGTCGGCGTAATTTGAGATCGATCTATTTTTGATAACACATAAATGCAGCAATGGTGTAAGACGGTGTATAAAATCAAAAATGAATTATTGAATTGTGAACAAAGATTTACTGGATTAGCTAAACTGTACATTGAACGGATAAATTCAGCAACAGTACTAATTTAAGAATGCAGCATTTTATTTAAACGTAGCTTCACCGAAAAATTGCGTTTCAATACAACCGACAACCGCGAGATTGACGATTTTGTAAAAGTCACGAAACCATCGGTCAACAGTAACCATTTTTAGTCGCAACTTTTTTGAGTTAGTAGAATAATGAGTATTTATAATGAAAAGAATGTTAATTAACGCAACTCAACAAGAAGAGTTGCGCGTTGCTCTTGTTGATGGGCAACGTCTTTATGACTTAAATATTGAAAATCCCGGACACGAACAAAAAAAAGCAAATATTTACAAAGGCAAAATTACCCGTATAGAACCTAGTCTAGAAGCAGCATTTGTTGACTATGGCTCAGAAAGACACGGCTTTCTCCCGATTAAAGAAATTGCTCGTGAATACTTCCCTAGCCATTATCAACCCCACGGTCGCCCAAACGTAAAGGATGTTTTAAAAGAAGGCCAGGAAGTTATTATCCAAGTTGGTAAAGAAGAGCGAAGAAATAAAGGGGCCGCGCTAACGACTTTTATTAGTTTAGCTGGTAGCTATCTTGTTTTAATGCCAAATAACCCTCGAGCAGGTGGAATATCACGACGTATTGAGGGTGAAGATCGCACAGAACTGAAAGAGGCATTATCCTCATTAGAAATACCTGATGGTATGGGATTAATTGTCCGTACTGCTGGTGTAGGTAAATCAGCAGAAGCGCTACAACAAGATCTACAATATCGTCTTAAACATTGGCAAGCTATAAAAAAAGCCGCGGAAAACCGAGCAGCGCCTTTCCTTATTCATCAAGAAAGTAACGTCATTGTGCGGGCGTTTCGTGATTACCTGCGCCCTGATATTGGTGAAATCCTGATTGATAATGCGAAAATTGTCGAAATGGCTCGTCATCATATTGAAGCGATTGGTCGTGGTGATTTTGCAAGTAAAATCAAATATTACAGTGGAGATGTTCCACTCTTTAGCCACTATCAAATCGAATCACAGATCGAGTCGGCTTTTCAACGTGAGGTTCGTTTACCGTCGGGTGGTGCACTGGTTATCGATACCACTGAGGCATTAATGGCTATCGATATCAATTCATCACGTTCAACCCGTGGTGGCGATATTGAAGAAACCGCATTCAACACCAATTTAGAAGCTGCTGATGAAATTGCCCGTCAATTAAGGTTACGGGATTTAGGTGGACTAATTGTTATCGACTTTATTGATATGACACCCGTCCACCATCAGCGTGAAGTTGAAAATCGTCTGCGTGAAGCTGTACGCCAAGACAGAGCACGTATCCAAATCGCTCGGATATCACGATTTGGTCTACTTGAAATGTCACGCCAACGTTTGAGTCCGTCACTTGGTGAATCCAGTCATCACGTTTGCCCTCGTTGTAGCGGCACAGGAACAATCCGTGATAATGAATCACTTTCACTCTCTATTTTACGTTTGATCGAAGAAGAAGCATTAAAAGAAAATACCCATGAAGTACATGCTATTGTACCGGTACCAATTGCTTCTTATCTATTGAATGAAAAACGCCAGTCTGTCAATGACATTGAACGTCGGCAACACAATATACGTGTCATTATTGTTCCTAACGATCAGATGCAATCACCGCATTTTAATCTGGTCCGCATTCGTAAGGGTGAAGAGATTTCAGCATTAAGTTACTATCTCGCTCAATATCACGAAGCTGAAACCAATAATCTAACAGATGATGCCGCCAGTGAGAAAAAGTTACCTGAACAACCGGCTATTTCTATTTTTGCTCTTCAATCTCAAGCAGATACAAAAAATGCCGGGGTTGCTAAGGGCAAATCAAGTAAACAGAGTAAATTAACCAACAAGCAAACTTCGACAAGTCTGTTTAATAGAATTACCTCATTCTTGAAAAAATTATTTACCGAATCACCGCAACCAATCGAAAAAGCAGAAAAAAAATCGAAAAGTGGTAATGATAAGCGACATAATAGTGAGGGGCGTAATAATCGTCGGCCAACTGAACGCGGTGAACAGAATGACAATATCGATAACCGTCAAAATCGTGGGCATACCGATGAGCAACAATCACGTAAAAGCCGTAATCAGAAAAGTCATTTTAATGATACTCAAGAGAGCGCAGCACGTGAAACTCAACAACAGCCTCGCGAGCAGCGAGCTGAACGTCGTCGTCAGGAAGAAAAACGCCAGCTGCAACTTGAAACTAAAACACAACCACTTGACAAGAAAGAGGCTGAAACGGAAAAAACGGTCGTTACCTCTCCTCGCCGTCAACAGCGTCAACTAGCTCAATCAATACGGGTTTCAAATAGTGCGATTGAGCAGAAAAAATTATCTATTGATAAAGAATATCAAAATATTAAGTTGCCTATTGCCAATAGCACAGAGGATAAACCTGGTTTGTTAACTGCCGAACCGATTCTGCCTGCGGAGCAAAAAACCTATATGCCGCATGTCACCGAACAGTTTGAATCTCAAGAATCAGCTACCAATTATGCTAATGAACGACAAGAAACGATCATTCCGCGGCGATCAAGACGATCTCCTCGCCACCTACGCGTTAGGGGGCAACGCCGTCGTCGTTATCGTGATGAAAATCAAAGCAAATCATTATTATCATTAAAAATGGCTGTTGCTTCGCCTGAATTATCTTCAGGTAAAGTCTGGATCCAATACCCGATTAAGTTAAATGAATTGAACGAAGTGTCATCAAATAGTAAAAATATGATGATATTTAATAAAAAAACAGCATCTTCTGCCAATCCAATTAACGGTAATAAGATCATTGATAAAGTTGAAGCAGAAGAAAAAACAGTGCCAATTAGTGAAGCGGCTCAATCAACGATGGAAAGCTTACTACCCTCTGCCGAAGTATTGCTTATTCCCATAAAGACTCAAGGTACTGAACAAAATGAAAAAGCTTGTCAACTACTTATTGAAGCGAAAGTAATGGCTGAAAACAACACTAATGTGGTTGTAGAAACGCTAGTAGATAGTGGAGCAACCGATCAGCTACAAAATGGGCAATCGGTTAATGATGAACTTTTCATAGCCAATGAGATTAAAAAGAATGAATATTCAGTCGATGAAATCAGTCAGGAAAACACAACCGACTCATCGGATGAAAATTATAGCCATGTTCAGCCAAATATATCTTCTGTGACCGATGTCATTGCAAAAAAGGCAAGTCATCGAAAAGAAGAAACTGCTACGATAAAATTAGTAAAAAAAATAGGCTATTCCCATGCGCCGACCACAAAAGCACCGGCGCGGGAAATTATTGAAAGCGGTTTAGAAATTAAAGCTTACGTACGACCTGCGATAGCTTTCCATGGTAAAAATGGTGCCGGGGGTCATGTTGCTACAAATATAGCCACATCTCATATGTTTAAACCCAAATAATAACCAATAAAAAAATGCCCTAATTAGGGCATTTTTTATTCTGAATTTTAATTAAAACTTACTTATTCGCATTTAATATCAGAGTACTTTTAGTAAATATGTATTCTTTATTATTAAATTAGGAATAAATATGTCTCAATGGATTGTTTTTGGCGCAGGTAAAGGAATTGGTTATGATCTTGTACAATATGGTCTTCAGCAAGGTCATCAAGTCATCGCTTTTATTGATAATGCAAAATATAAAACACAACTAACACAAATAGGCGCACAAGTTATTGAAGGAGATACTTGCCAATATAGCGACATAAAAAATACATTGCCTGTTATTTCTAATAACAGCATTATATTTAGTACTATAAGCGGTAATCTTAATATTATTAAATCGGCCGAAACGTTAAATATGCGACGCGTATTATTGGTGACCTCTGTTGGGCTGCGGTGATGGTTGGAAATATCTCTCATCTAAAGCTAAGGCGCTATTTGGTATTTCAATTCGCCATAAATCAATGGTTGAGTGCTATAGCTGGGCGACTTTAAAATGATTACAAGTAATTACTCTATATCACTAAATTTATATTGGAGAAAAACATATGTTTTTGTAATCAAAATTAAGACGTTTAGCTATAACTTACCAACAAACCTATACGGTAATAGATCCAAATTTGAGTTTTAATATGAAGTAACGATTGATAAAATCCCTGTAATAAAAAAGTGTTACAGGGAATTCATAAGGCTAAGCAAATTCTATTAGCCGTTAGTATAGATAAGCGACTTAATTTTGATTACACCATATTGTGAGTGCGAACAAAATATCTGTGTCGCCTCCGAGCGCTCTTTTTTTGCATTTAGCTTGTGCCTATTTATGTTTAATTGGATTAAGATCTGGCGAATAGGTAGGCAAATATTCCACCATATCTCCCGCATCGATGATGACTTGTTGAATACTCTGTTTCTTGTGAAAAGTTGCATTATCCATCATGATTACACTGTTTTTAGGAAGTACTGGTATAAGGACTTGGGTGACCCATGCATAGAAAACATCGCTGTTAATATTGATATCAAATAATCCGATAGCAAACAGCGTTGTGCCCAATAAAGCGCTGATAACATTTATTCTTCTTTTAGCTCCCCAGTTCTTGAGAGCAACACACCGTTGACCTTTCGGGGAATAGCTGTGAGTCCGCGCGGTATCGTCTGAAAAACCACTTTCATCAATAAAAACAATATGCTTGCCTTCTTTTCATACTGTTGTTTTTTTGTTGAAACCTTTGTCGAGTGTTTTCGTCGGCTTTCGGATGACGTAGAGTTCTTTTTATAGGTCAATCCCATTTTTTAAAGAGCTTGGCCAAATGGCCTTCTGACAAACGCCAAAACGCTCTGCACGCTCTTTTTGGTAAGCATCTGGATATTGTTCAACATCTTTTATCAACTCGGATTTACCAATTTTTCACTGACGCGTAGTCGATGCTTTTGGCTCTATTTGATTAATCCAACGCGATACAGATGCAGAGCCAATCCGAAATTGCTTCGCTGTTTCTCGGATACTCAACCCTTCTTCTTCCATCGTAAATATCACTTTACGTCTAAAATCAATTGAATAGCTCATATAATAATGTCATCAAAATTAAGTCGCTTAGCTATAATTGTGGCGCTGTTGAATATGATCCTATGTCTATTGAAGGGCCGAAAGGTTTTCCGCAAGGTGGTGCTCGTGATGGTAAAATAGCAAGTGGTGATAATTCATCATTTTATAAACTCAACGAACAAAGTGTTCATCGCTTGAAAAAAGTACCGCTAACTTCAGGCAAAAACACCTTTCGTTGGTCGCTAACCCAGACAAAAAACAGAAAAATGGGAGTTTTTTATTACTACACAGGATTGGAATCCCAATGCACCATTAACCCCTGTTTCTTTTGATTTAAAACCGTTCTGTGAACGTTTTGACGGTGGTGAGATGCCAGCTAAGGATCAAATTTATTTTAATTGTGATGTTCCACAACGCACTGGTTATCAAGTTATTTTAGGTTTTTGGTCAATTACTGATACGGCAAATGCTTTTTATCAAGTTGTCGATGTGGATATGCAAGCTAAATAATATTAATAGCCATTTTTAGTGTGTGAAGTAACCAATATTATAATTTCAAATCAGATTTGCAAACTTTTGTATTATGCAATATTTACTATTATTAATTGCTAGCTATTTCTACTGAACTAACTTTTATCAAATAATTTAGTGTAATGTGAGTTTATTGGTATTTGATATTAATCATTGGTAATTTTCATTACCAAGAATAAATTTTTACCCCTCATGTTGGATAATTTTTTGCCAAATATTTGCAACATGGTTCACTTGATAAAGCGCACAATTAAGCGCATTATCTTGCGTTTTAACCATTGATAACTCATTTTGTAGATTAAAGCGAAGGTGCATTCCCATATCGATAATAGTGTGTACATCACGATCATTACCGACATGCCAAAACGGGGTTAAATTTGATCTTTCATAAGCGCCTCTTAAGACAAAATTAGCGCTTTCCCCCCCAGACTTTTAAACCATCCATTCGTTCTTGTGCATTTTCGCGCGCTCAGGAATGTAATTCACGCAGAACATTATCAATTAGTGGTAAACTTTTTTTGGCAATCGTTGCTCGAGCTTCATGAGATTGGCATAACCACCATTTTATGGTTTCGCCATTAACTGTTCTACCGGCAGACATTGATGAAGATAGATCGACAGCTTGATAAAAGGCAGTACCGGTTTCACCGGTTGTTGGATCAAAAAAACCGCACCGATTGCTACAATGGCGGCGCAACTGCCCATGCTCATGGTTTCTAAGTCTACCATTAAATTTTTGCGGGGTTTGATTACTATTCCTTAATTTTTTATCAACACTTAATGGTGTTAATCTGCTCATCCTGATATTTTCGGTTTATTATTTTAAAATTTTGCTCACGGCTTGCTGATGTTATTTATGACTTAATTATGCGAGACTGATAAAATCTATATAAAGCTATTGGTCAAATAAACTCGGCTTATATGTTGCTTACAGTAAACAATAATGTGAAATTTATATTAAATATTTAATGGCCATATTGATTATATTAATTTTTTGTTAAAATATTTTTATTAAAAAAATATCTTATATATTTATATAATATTATTTTTTACTTGTTAACAACAGATTTTTTATAGGATTTAATTTAATTGGTGATAATTTGAATACTAAATTTAGTTGAATAAGGCTATATTCAATGGCTCTCAACAGTCAAGTAATTATTATCGGTAAATATAAACTTTAGTCACACAGTGATAATTTATAAAAACCTGCAACATAGTGACATCAGTCAGCTGATGCATAAATTTTTTTATTAACCATTTGGCTATTTTTGTCATTTGTCATTATAGCTAAGCGTCTTAATTTTGATTACAAAATATATGTTTTTCTCCAATATAAATTTACTGATATAGAGTAATTACTTGTAATCATTTTAAAGTCGTCCAGCTATATTTAGCAGCAAATCAAATATGATAACTGAGGCTATTTTGTCGAATCATTTCTGAGGAGTTAAGCAATGAAACATGTGGTGTATGTTGCCAGTCCAGAAAGCAAGCAAATTCATGTTTGGTCAATGGATGAAAAGGACAAACTGACATTATTGCAACAGTTGACATTACCAGGTGAAGTACAGCCGATACAGATTAGTCGTGATGGTCGACACCTTTATGTTGGTATCCGTCCTGATTTTGCGATTATTACTTATCTTATTTCAGCTGAAGGAAAACTCAGCCAACAGGCCATTACCGCTATTCCCGCCACGCCAACCCATATTGAAACTGATAATCAGGGGCGTTGGTTATTTATTCCCTCTTATCATCAGGGTAATTTAATGGTATTATCGGTTGATCAACAGGGCATCGCTCAATCACCAATTCAAGTTATTGGCGATTTAAAACATCCCCACGCATCGGGAGTAAGTTTTGATAATTCACACTTGTTTGTCCCTTGTCTAGGGGAAGATCAGATCCGCGTTTATACCATCAATGACAATGGACATTTAACCGAACAGGTTGCCTATCGGATCACAACTAACAAAGGCGCAGGCCCCCGCCATCTGGAATTTTCGCCCAACCACAACGCTTTTTATTGTTTAAATGAGTTAGATGCCACCATTAATGTTTATTCTGCATTTGAACCTTATCAGCAAAAGCAAAATTGTGACATTTTAGTTGCCGGAGCAGCATGTAAACCTTGGGCGGCCGATATCCATATTACGCCAAATGGTCGTCATCTTTATGCTAGTGAACGTTCTTCCAGTATTATTCGCCACTTCGAGGTGACAGCAGAGGGGTTAGTATTAAAGCCGATGGCTGCTTATGCAACCGAAACTCAACCACGTGGCTTCAATATTGATCAAAGCGGTCATTTTTTGCTGGCCGCAGGCCAAAATTCCGATCATATTGCGGTTTATAAAATAGATGCGGTGACTGGCGTGCTACAAGCATTAGATCGGTATAAGGTTGGCAAAGGGCCGATGTGGATCACGACCCATATAATTGAAAACTAAATTATTTTTAATTTACAGCTTGATGACTATTTTTTTATCGTTTGCGTTAACTTAGTCAGCTGTTCAGCGGTAATAATATAGGGTGGCATTAAATAAATTAATTTACCAAATGGTCGGATCAAGACTCCCTCAGCGACAAAATGACGTTGTAATTCAGGCACATTGACGGGGCTTTTCATTTCAACAACACCAATTGCGCCTAAAACTTGCACGTCACCAACTTGTGCTTGATCTCGCAGTGGGTAGAGTTCAGCCATTAATTGAGTTTCAATGTTTTTCAGCCATTTCTGCCATGGGCTATTCCTTAGTAATGTTATGCTCACATCAGCGATCGCGCAGGCTAGTGGGTTGCCCATAAAAGTGGGCCCATGCATAAAACAGCCGGCTTTACCTAGGCTGATAGTCTCTCTGCGATAGAACGGCTGGTCAAAGTGGCTGACAGAGTCACATAACCACCGGTTAGCGCTTTACCTAAACATAAAATATTCGGCGCAATGCCGCTGTGTTGACAAGCAAATAATTTGCCGGTACGGCCAAAACCGGTGGCGATTTCATCGGCAATCAGCAAAATATTATAGCGATCGCATAATTCTCTCACTGCCGTCAAATAATTAGGGTGATAAATTCGCATACCGCCCGCTCCCTGAACGATCGGCTCAACAATGAATGGCAGCAATTTTGTCGGCCTGTTCGGTTAGTATTTTTTCTAATGACATCAGAGAGTCAGCTTGCCATTGTTGATAAAAACCGCATTGAGGCGCTTGCACGAAAATATGTTCGGGTAGATAGCCTCGATAAAGACTATGCATCAAGTTTTCCGGATCGCAAACTGACATAGCACCAAAGGTATCACCATGATACCCTTGTTGTAAGGCAATAAACTGGTTGCGCGCTTCGCATCGTGCCTCCCAATATTGTATAGCTAAGCGACTTAATTTTGATGACATTATTTATATGAGCTATTCAATTGATTTTAGACGTAAAATGATATTTACGATGGAAGAAGAAGAGTTGAGTATCCGAGAAACAGCGAAGCAATTTCGGATTAGCTCTGCATCTGTAT
>NZ_CACTIE010000149.1 GCF_902713415.1 Arsenophonus endosymbiont of Bemisia tabaci Q2 | reverse complement strand
GCTCATATAAATAATGTCATCAAAATTAAGTCGGTTAGCTATAACATTTTTTATGTTATTGCATATTCTTGATATGATGGATATGCCTTTATACCGTTAATTATACTTACTTTTTATAAGAAAATGTTTAGGAGTAAATTAAAGTGATGAAGATGCTTTTTATGTTGCTAGCTATGATATTATCCACGTTATTATCTTTTTCAATAATACCTCAGGATATTGAAATTAATGAGGGAAAAACGGCTAAATTCATCAATTGTGATAATTTAAACCCAGAGTAAATTGGTGCAAAAGTGAAGAATGATTTTATTCAAACTCGCTTGCCTTACTGGAATAAGGATAAAAGTTACTTGGTGGTTCGAATGTAATTGCATGGATAAATAAGAATAGCATTATAGCAATCAAACATGGTTATAGAATCCTTTTGAGCGTTAGGGGTACGAAAAAAGATGTTAGCTATCAGGTGATTGTTAATTGCTAGGATGAAACCATTACTTATCAAATTAAAAGCGATTAGCGATTAATAAATTAATAAATTAATAAATTAATAACAAAAAGTTGTCAACATATTAACATTTATGGTTATTTTTATATTAGCCTTTTCGTGGATCGTAAGGTAATTCATCCAGAGTATGAGAAATTTTGCGAAATAGCTTAAGCCGCTTACGAAAATGCTCTCGCAAATGCACCGCTTGCTCTGCTTCAACTCTATCGGCAATAACCGGCATATTGTATCTTTCCTTAAATGCCACACTTGCAGCGGCAAGATCAAGATTTAGTTTTTCCCTCCCCTCTTATGCTAATTCGGCGAGATTGTAGCTCATACCTGTATTTTCGACCCTATTAAATATGATTTCTACATTAATTTTAGTAAACGAAACATAGTTTTTCTTGAATAAATATGTAACTATTTATTATTTCTATAATATTTTAATAGTGATTGTAATGAAAGTGATCTATTTTAGGGCATTATTTTGATCAAATAATGGTTAATTTTAGTTTTATTTTAATTACAACACCTTTATCATTGGTATAACTGAAGATAATAAAATTGAACTTTATTTAAAAACATAGGAAATGTGTACAATGTACAGCAAGAAATAGTTAAAAAATTGAATAAACAGATTAACTTAGAGTTTTTTTCAGCAAATTTCTATCTGCAAATGAGTGCATGGTGTAATTATAAAGGTTTTGAAGGAGCAGCGGTGTTTTTAAAAACGCATTCTCAGGAAGAGAATGGGGCATATGCAACGTTTATTTAATTATCTTAGCGATACTGGTGAAATGCCGATATTAGGTCAAATTGATGCTCCGCCTGCGGAATTTAATTCTGTAAAAGAAGGTTTTGAAAAAACCTATTAACATGAACAAAATATTACACATGAAATTAATGCTCTTGTACATCTGGCATTGGAGATGAAAGACTACTCGACATTTAATTTTTTGCAGTGGTATGTTGCAGAACAACATGAAGAAGAAAAGTTATTCAAATCAATTTTGGATAAGTTTGAGTTAGTTGGCGAAGATGGTAAATCACTATTTTTATCAGATAAAAAGTTGAAAGCAATTTCTAGCGCTGTGCATGTTTAATTTATAACTTCCCACTTTGAGCACCAGTGAGAAATTTATTTTCTCTACTATCATTTAGCATTTTATTTTATCTGTTTTAAACAATTCAAAAAATAAAAAACGGTTATAAACATTATTTCTGATAATATGAATGATATTGTAAGTAATTGTATCTCATTATTATGAATTATAAGGAAATAAAGTTTAGTAGGTTGGTATTACTATTAACAGTAACAGTAACAGTAACAGTAACAGTAACAGTAACAGTAACAGTAATAATCTCTTTTCCGGTAATTTCATCCCCACCCATTATAACGGTTAGTAAAAAACAGTTTGGTGATAAATGGATTTTTAAGCGCGAGGAAGTAATGCTTGAGTGTCGCGCCAATGGCGCATTATTGGTTATAAATCCTAGTACCTTAATGCAATATCTTCTTAATAGTATAGGGGCAGAGCAGATGAAAAAGAGTGAAATTATCGCATCACCACTTTCAACTATATTACACAAACCGGCAGATTTATCAGAGCAGAAAATAGACATAACTCGGATACTCAAAACCGCGCAAAATCTTTTTAAAAACTAATTAAAAATTATTGTTTGTCTTATAATTTTTATCGAAATAGTTTTGTTTTTAATTTTATTTAAACGAATCCGATTTTTAAAAATTATTAATTTTGACTATCAACATTAAACATATCGAATATTGAATTTGAGGAAAGTAACGGCACCAAATTTAATTTTATTAGTAAATATTTTTTCTATGAAAAAATTAATATAATAAATATGTTTTTGTTACTAGCTAATTTTGTAACTGACAGCTAGTGTTAAATTGCATTTTGTTACGTCTCTATGACAAATTTTAGCGCACGGCTCTCTAAAGCCATTTCCCAAGACCGAGTATTGGAATTAGCTCGGTCTCTTTTTTAATACTGATATGACTAAACTGTTCTCATAATCCAATGATCCTTTTTTTATCATAATACTGGCGATAGACAAGAACAGGTTTATTATCTAGTGTGGCCGGAATGCTTGTATTTTCATTCCAGCCATCAAGTTGCATACAAAATTCAGTATCTAATTATTCACAAGGGATACTGATAGTGTTTTCAGCTGCGTCAGCCAAGAGTGCATCATCAATAGCGTAGGTGAAAATTTTTAGTTTTGCTCTCTTCATCTGTGATCCTCACTAATTATTTAAAATGTTAATAAATCGCTATAGATACTTTAAGTTTTTAGAATAGTATAAATGGAACGCTTTTCCAAAATTATTGGGATGGTGGTAAACGGGGCTTTTACTATTACTTATTGAAAGTTAACAGTTTTAAATAACTTTTATGTTAAAAACTGTACCTTAGACGAAATTATAAGCGACTAAATTACAAATAAATTGCGATGAATCAATATTGCTAATTTAAATACAAACAGGGCTTAGGTTAATATAGCTGGGCGACATTAAAATGATTACAAGTAATTACTCTATATTAGTAAATTTATATTGGAGAAAACATATATTTTGTAATCAAAATTAAGACGCTTAGCTATAGAATAAAAAGATAGCCGAAAATGATTATCGCCGGTTTTTTTATATGTTATTACTGAAAATGCTTATAATTTTTTTATTGAAACTTTTTTATATTTAATAATTAGCTAAAATTTGAATTAATTTTCATTTATTGTGTGATTTGACCGGCCAGTTAAATTACAATAAGTTAAAAAATATAACGATTAATATAGCGAATTGTTAACCTAGAGAGATAAAAAATCGCCATATTGGTGATTTATTTACCAGATGACTATATGTAGAATTTGATAAACAGGATGTTATGCGAAAAAAGTCTTTTATCATGATCTTTCATGTGATTTAACTAACTTAATTGCAGGTGAATATGACTTTATTGCCACGCTTGCAAATACGAGTGCACTGCTGTTTGAAAGATTGGATAATATTAATTGGCTAAGGTTTTATCTGAAAAGTCATGATACGCTTGTGCTTGGCCCTTTTCAGGGCAAGGTCGCATGTGTACGTATTGCGCAAGGAAAAGGTGTTTGTGGGACTGCTTTTATGGAAAATAGAATACAGCGTATTGCTAATGTTCATTCTTTTACTGGGCACATTGCTTGCGATAGTCTCAGTAGTTCAGAGATAGTTTTGCCGCTAGCAGTCAATGGACAGTTAATTGGCGTATTAGATATTGATAGTCCTATTTTTGATCGTTTTGATGAAGAGGATGAAAATGGTCTGGAAGCCTTAGTTGTAATACTTTGTAACCACTTGAAAGCGTGTGTTATACCAAAATATCCACAAATTAATGTAATTTAACAGTTGGTTTGCGTGGCAATTGTCTGCAACGCTATTATAATAGCGCCTGTTAATGCCTGCGTTGGTTGGCAAAACCGTTGTAATCAGGAAATTTCATGGAAAATCAACCTAAGTTGAATAATAGTAGTAAAGAAATAATTGCTTTTTTGGCTAAGCGTTTTCCTCAATGCTTTATTGCTGAAGGTGAGGCTCGTCCACTGAAGATTGGAATCTTTCAGGATATTGTGGTAAGACTTACTCAAGAGGATGGTATCAGTAAAACTCAATTGCGATCTGCTTTGCGAATGTATACTTCTAGTTGGCGTTATCTGTATGGTGTCAAAGAAGGTGCTAAACGTGTTGATTTGGATGGCAATGATTGCGGTGATCTGGAATCAGAACATGTGGAGTATGCGCGTCAGCAGCTAATGGATGCAAAGGCTCGTATTCAGGATCAACGAACAGAGCAAAAAGTAAGAAAACGGGAATTTCAACAGAAAGTCCAGAAGGTAGACAGCGAAAAGATCTTATCGGCAACTTCTAGTAAGAAAAGTGAGTCTTCTCGCTCAACGACTAAGACTAAGGAAATAAATAAAAAACATAAACATCATTCTTATTCTAAAAATCAAGCTAAAAAAACTCATAATAGTAAAATGGCCAATCTAGCCAAATTACAGTCTGTAACGGATATTTCTACATTAAAAGTTGGTCAAGTATTAAAGGTTATGGTTGGCCAAAGTATCGTAGATGCGTCAGTGCTTGAGATAGCTAAGGATGGTGTTCGGGTACAATTGACGACAGGATTGGCAATGATCGTACGCGCTGAGCATTTAAAATTCTGATACGGAGGCCAATCACGGCATGAATAATTATATTAAACTGGCTTTTGTGTTTGGTATAACTGCAATGGCTACGTCATTCGCAGATACTGTAGCGCCTCCAACACTAATAACAACTCAGAAGCTTCCTCAGCTTCAACAGGAACGCCAGCATGCCATTATTAGCGAAAGAGTTCTTTCAAGTTTTACCCGTTCTCACTATCGCCAATTTAATTTGGATGAAAACTTTTCTAGTAAGATTTTTGTTCGTTATTTAAATCTGTTGGATTATAGCCATAATGTTTTTTTACAATCGGATATTGACAAATTTGCTAGTGAGAAAAGCAATGTAGGAAAGCAGCTTGAAACTGGTCATCTAAATGAGCTTTATGCAATATTTAATTTAGCTCAACAGCGTCGCTATGAACGTTTTCAATATGCTTTATCGCGGCTTAATGTGCCGCTAGATTTTGCTAATAACGATGTCATTGAAGTTGATAGAAGTAAAGCGCCTTGGGCTAAAACCGTTGAGGAGCTAAATAAGCTGTGGGATGCAAAAGTTAAGTTTGATTGCTTGAATCTTAAGTTGTCAGCTAAAAATGACAGCGAAATTAAACCAATATTAACAAAACGCTATAATTTTGCATTAAAACGGCTTGCGCAAACGCAAAGTGAAGATGTTTTTCAGTTTATTATGAATGCTTTTGCTAGAGAAATAGATCCGCATACTAACTATCTCTCTCCTCGTAATACCGAACAGTTTAACTCAGAAATGAGTTTGTCATTGGAGGGAATAGGCGCAGTACTTCGGCAAGATGAAGATTATATTATTATCAACTCAATAGTGGCGGGTGGTCCGGCAGCAAAAAGTAAATTATTAAAGGTCGGCGATAAGATTATTGGTGTAGCCCAAACGGGTAAGTCGATCACAGATGTTGTTGGCTGGCGACTAGATGATGTTGTTGCTCTTATCAAAGGACCTAAAAGTAGTAAGGTTAAGGTACGTCTTGAAGTTATTTCAGATTCAAAACGCGCCAAGCCACATAGCGTGACATTAATTCGTGAGCATATTCGACTGGAAGATAGGGCGGTGAAACTCACGATCAAAAATGTTGGCAAGAAAAAAGTTGGCGTACTTGATATTCCCAGTTTTTATGTTGGATTAACTAATGATGTTAAAACACAATTACAAAAAATGGCTAAAAGTCATGTCACGGCACTTGTCATTGATTTACGTGGCAATGGCGGTGGTGCTTTAACCGAAGCAGTGTCATTATCCGGTTTATTTATTCCAAGTGGTCCAATTGTTCAGGTACGTGATAACAACGGTAAAATTCGTCAGGATGTGCATGATGATGATATCGTTTATCATAAAGGCCCACTTACGGTATTAATTGATCGCTTTAGTGCATCAGCGTCAGAAATTTTTGCGGCTGCAATGCAGGATTATGGTCGTGCGTTAATTGTTGGAGAATCATCTTTTGGTAAGGGTACCGTTCAGCAATATCATCCTTTAAGTCGTGTCTATGATCATATCTTACGTCGAGATTGGCCGGCTTTAGGCTCTATCCAATATACCATTCAGAAGTTTTACCGCATCAATGGTGGTAGTACCCAGCGCAAAGGTGTTACACCGGATATCGTTATGCCAACGGGTATCGATCCAGCTGAAACGGGTGAGAATTTTGAAGATAATGCCTTACCTTGGGATAGCATTATGCCTGCTAGCTATAGTGTTGTCGGTAATATTAACCAATATGTTGCTAATTTAATTGCTAATTACAAGGAACGCATAGCGAAAAATCCTGAGTTTAAATATATTGAGGAAGATATTGCCCGCTATCGCGCTATGAAGGCGAGTAAAAATATTATTTCGCTTAATTATGTTAAGCGTGAAAAGGAAAATCGAGAAGCGGACACAATTAAATTAAGTCGTATTAATGAACGCTTTGATCGACAAGGGAAAGCACCATTAAAAACGATAGATGATTTACCTAAAAATTATGAATTACCAGATCCCTATCTTGATGAAACAGTGAAAATTGGAGTTGATCTGGCAGATTTGCAAGCGTCCTACCAGACCCACCAGACTAAAAAATAATTAAAATTCATTTTTATACTAAAAAACCAGCTATTGCTGGTTTTTTAGTATAAAAAGTTGGTTAATGTTTAAAAAAAATTTTCACATTAACTTAATGTTATTTATCTTTACATTTTTAATCATAAGAGATAACTCGCTTATTTAAGTGATTACTAGATCATTTTCGATATGATCTAAATATAGTCGTCTAAATGACATATTAAAATATCGGTTTATTATTTATGTTTGATATTATTTATTTCATACTCACTCGCTATTAGCGACAAATTCTTTTATGGAATTAGCTTATATTTATTTTTAACTCATCGACAATATTCGGTAATAACAAATTAATTTACAAAGCAAACTCTAGTAAAGTCCTGTAAGTTTGGTGACCAAGTTGTGCCATAGGTACATCCTGCTTTTAGATCATGTATAGCTAAGCAACTTAATTTTGATTACACCATATTGAGTGCGAACAAAATATCTGTGTCGCATCCGAGCGCTCTTTTTTGCATTTATAGCTAAGCGTCTTAATTTTGATTACAAAATATATCTTTTTATCCAATATAAATTTAATGATATAAAGTAATTACTTGTAATCATTTTAAAGTCGCCCAGCTATAGTTGTGGTTTTTACAAAAATGTTACTTAAATCATTTCGATATTGATGAGAATTTCCTACGCTAAATTCTGATATGGAATCAAAAATTATTCACAAAAGTTTTTTAGGTTATTTTATCGTATGGATGTCAATAATAAACCCAGGATCCACTGGGCTTGTCGGAGAGGAATGCGTGAGTTGGACATCGCCATTATGCCTTTTTTTGAATATGAATATGATTCACTCACAGAGGATGAGAAATGTCTGTTTGTTCGTTTACTAGAGTGTGCAGATCCTGATTTGTTCAACTGGTTGATGAATCATGGACGTCCTGATGATGATGGTCTTTATCATATGATTCAATTGATACAGAGTAGAAATAAACAATGTGGTTCTTTGGAAATTTAATATCAATGTTTCGTGGCTGATACAGCTTTTTTCAACGAGTGTTCATGTGGGAATTGGCTTGTTAGTTTTCTTTTCATCTTTGCCGCCAAATAATCTGGTCACTTGGTTGATAGCGACCTTATTAATTGTGGAAAGTTGGGTAAGGAGTCAAAAAAATATAAGTCGTTGTAAAGGTAGTTTAGCTTTAATTAATGGTAATAAGATACAGTGAAAGAAAAGTGAATGGCTGATTGTTAAAAAACCTTGGTTTTGCTTATTTGGTATAAAACTTACTCTTCGTTCATTGCAATGTAATAAGCGGATTCAGTTATGGATTACTTCAGATAGTATGCCAGAAGAGGAGTCGCGCAATTTAAATCAATTGTTGTTGCAGTACTCTGATATTTCATATGAATATGAAATAGAAGCCTTATTATAAGGGTTCTATAGCTAAGCGACTTA
>NZ_CACTIE010000148.1 GCF_902713415.1 Arsenophonus endosymbiont of Bemisia tabaci Q2 | reverse complement strand
GTAATCCATAACTGAATCCGCTTATTACATTGCAATGAATGAAGAGTAAGTTTTATACCAAATAAGCAAAACCAAGGTTTTTTAACAATCAGTCATTCACTTTTCTTTCACTGTATCTTATTAGCATTAAGTAAAGCTAAACTACCTTTACAACGACTTATATTTTTTTTGACTCCTTACCCAACTTGCCACAATTAATAAGGTCGCTATCAACCAAGTGACCAGATTATTTGGCGGCAAAGATGAAAAGAAAACTAACAAGCCAATTCCCACATGAACACTCGTTGAAAAAAGCTGTGTCAGCCACGAAACATTGATATTAAATTTCCAAAGAACCACATTGTTTATTTCTACTCTGTATCAATTGAATTATATGATAAAGACCATCATCATCAGGACGTCCATGATTCATCAACCAGTTGAACAAATCAGGATCTGCACACTCTAGTAAACGAACAAACAGACATTTC
>NZ_CACTIE010000147.1 GCF_902713415.1 Arsenophonus endosymbiont of Bemisia tabaci Q2 | reverse complement strand
TCTTTCAATTTGTGATATAAATTTTTCCATGCGAAAAGATCTCTTAATAATATCTTTTTAAGATTAGGGTACTTCTCAAAAAATGACTAATTGAGGTTTGGCCAGTAATGGAGAGTAACATATCAATCGTTGTGAGATTCAACATAGATTATTACCTCATCATCTGCGTTCTTAATTGAGCTAATTTATTTGTTAGAGTTAAAAAAATTTGTTCAATAGTTGCTAGGAAATGATTTTTAATAAAAAAACAAGGTTGGTGATGACTAAATAAAGATTTTTGCTATTGAATTAAATGATTAAGTTGTTCGAGCTTTTCCAGCCATTTATTATCTAATTTATTTTGATCTGTTTTTTCGTATAAATAAAGTGTTGATGGTTTTCTACTTGCATCCAGCACTTGTAATTGATTTTTGCTATTATAGCTGGGCGACTTTAAAATGATTACAAGTAATTACTCTATATCAGTAAATTTATATTGAATAAAAACATATATTTTGTAATTAAAATTAAGACGCTTAGCTATAATTTTTGCTGAAATTAATTGAGTATAACCAATACCATCAAGTTGAGCAGAAATTTTTCCTTCATTTAAGGTATGGTTGATTGAACTCTTATCTATGGTAACAGAATTAACTTTTATATTATGTAAAATAAGAGGCGTATGTAAAAATAATGTTATATTTTTTTCGCTAATTTGCTTGGATACAGAATAATTTAGAATGCGATTGAATAAACGGTTTTCTTTTTTTAATTTAAAAACGGTTTTATTCTTATTAATTTGAGTTGATTGCTGCCATTCATTATGAAGATCATCAATTTTTTTATTGATCATTTGTTGTTACAAACCTTCTTCTATTAATAATGTAGTAATTAATTGTGGTAATAGTTGTAGCGATTGCACATCATGCCAAAGGCAATCTTTAAAGAAAATAATATCTAAAGGTGATATTGCATCACTCCCATTAAAAAAGCACTAGCTTGGAATAAGTGGATAGCTTTTTTCCATCGACGATCAGAAATATAAAGTGATGTAACTAAATTATCAATTTGCTGCCGTAATTGATAAATTATCTCAAAGCAATTATCTGGTAGTTTTATTTCACAAATTTTTACTTGCCACTCTTCATATTCTTCATTACTTATTTGAAGTCGATTGGGAAGAATATTTTCACTTTCTTACTTTTTACTATTTAATAAAGCTCTAAAATTCTGTTTCTTCTGCACCTTATTTAAATTTAACCATAAACGAATAAGAATATGATTGTCTAATGTTTCAAGACTACTATCTGATTCTGGTAGTTCGTTAGAGGCAATGACAAGTAAGCTCATAGGAATATTTTCTTCGTGAAAGGCATTTCTAAATTTTTTTCGTTAATTGCCGTTAACAAAGTATTTAATATAGCAGCGCCAGCTTTCCAGATTTCGTCAAGGAAGATAATTTCGGCATCAGGTAAATAGCCTGTCGTTAAACACTGATAGCGTCCTTCTTCTTTTAATGCTTGAATGGAAAGTGGTCCGAAAATTTCTTCTGGTGTTGAAAAACGAGTCATTAAGGTATTCAAAAGAGTGAACCGTTTTAAAAGCTTGTTTTATTCGCCTGGCTATCATGCTTTTAGCAATACCGGGTGGACCTAGTAGAAAAACACTTTCTTATAATAATGCTGCTAATAAAAAAGGCGAATAGTATGCTGCCGCTCGTACAGGGCAGTTTCTAGATAGTTGCTCAATTGAGCTATTTGTTCATCCAATTGCACATACTCTTCTCCTGTATAAAAAAGAATTATTGCAAATTAATTTATTGAATTTTAGTAAATTCAACAAAAAAAATAAATTATATTTATTTTAGGTTTATCCTATTTAGATGAAATTTTTACTGTTAGGGATCTTTTTTATTAATTAAATTTTGTCCATCTTCTTTTTGCAAAAGAAGGAAAATAAGTGAAGATGACAGAGTAATTATACCTATAGTAATATAATTTATAATGGAAATTATCAATATGATCACAATAAGGTAGCGATTCATAAAAGCGTAAAATTGCAGCGCTACTCGCAATTCCAAAACTGATAGCAAGTTGTTGGGTTACAGCTAACATACTATTACCAGAAATTGCATTGTTTTCTGTCAAATCCGCTAGAGTAAGTGTATTCATAGCGATGAATTGGGTCGACATTGCCGCTCCCAGTAAAAATAAAGGAATTATCAAAATATAAATTGGCATATTAGGTGATTGCAATGAAAATTAAGTAATAATTAAGCCAATAATAAATGTTATGGTAAAAAGTGTTTTTTTATAGCCATATTGAGTTAATATTTTTGTCACAACAGATTTTGCCGATATTGAGCTTATCGCCATTGGCGCCATCATTAAACCAGCTGTAACCGCTGGGTGTCCAAATCCTATAGCTAAGCGACTTAATTTTGATTACACCATATTGAATGCGAACAAAATATCTGTGTCGCATCCGAGCGCTCTTTTTTTGCATTTAGCTTATGCCTATTTATGTTCAATTAGATTAAGATCTGGCGAATAGGTAGGCAAATATTACATCATATGCCCCGCATCGATAATGACTTGTTGAATACTCTGTTTCTTGTGAAAAGTTGCATTATCCATTATGATTACACTGTTTTTAGGAAGTACTGGGATAAGGATTTGGGTGACCCATGCATAGAAAAAATCGCTGTTAATATTGATATCAAATAATCCGATAGCAAATAGCGTTATGCCCAATAAAGCGCCGATAACATTTGTTCTTCCTTTAGCTCCTCAGTTCTTGAGACCAACACACCGTTGACCTTTCGGGGAATAGCCGTGAGTCCGCGGGGTATCGTGTGAAAAACCACTTTCATTAATAAAAACAATATGCTTGCCTTCTTTTTCATACTGTTTTTTTGTTGAAACGTTTTTCGAGTGTTTTCGTCGGCTTTCGGATGACGTAGAGTTTTTTTATAGGTCAATCCCATTCTTTTAAGAGCTTACCAAATAGCTTTCTGACAAACGCTAAAACGCTCTGCACGCTCTTTTTGGTAAGCATCTGGATATTGTTCAACATTTTTTATCAACTTGGATTTATCGATTTTTCGCTGATGCGTAGTCGATGGTTTTAGCTCTATAGTTAGACGACTTTAAAATGATTACAAGTAATTACTCTATATCAGTCAACTTATATTGATCAGTCAACTTATATTGGAAAAACATATATTTTGTAATCAAAATTAAGAGGCTTAGCTATATTTTCCTACCTATTCGCCAGATTTTAATCCAATTGAACATAAATGGACACAAGCTAAATGCAAAAAATAGCGTTCGGATGCGACACAGACATTTTTTTCGCACTCAATATGGTATAATCAAAATTAAGTCGCTTAGCTATATAACACAAAATTTTAAAAAATATATTTAAATAATTGTAAATATTTAATTTAGAGTTAATAATAAATAAAAAATATAACAATTATTATTTATCGGCATTTTCTTTGTTTGGATAAACCTTACTTATTGATGATATTGCTCTGATAATTTGTGTACTGAATTAATAAAATTTTTAGCATGCTCAGGTGGAATATCCTGGTGAATGCCATGACCTAAATTAAAAACATGTCCACTGCCCTGACCGAATTGCTTTTAAATTGTTTTAACTTCAAATTCGATACGTTCTTTTGATGCATATAATATAGAAGGATCCATGTTTCCCTGTAATGCAACTTTATCTCCTACACGAGAACGAGCCTCTTCAATATCTGTCATCCAGTCGATCCCTAGCGCGTCACAACCGGTTGCAGCCATCGCCTCTAACCATTGGCCACCGCCTTTAGTAAATAAGGTCACCGGGACTTTACGCCCTTCATGTTCTCGCTGTAGACCATCAATGATCTGATGCATGTAATGTAAAGAAAATTGATGGTAATCAGGCCCGGTTAATACACCACCCCAAGTATCAAAAATCATCACCGATTGAGCACCAGCCCGAATCTGAGCATTTAGATAAAGAATGACACTTTGGGACAGCTTATCCAATAATAAATGTAACGCTTTTGGCTCCGTATACATCATCTTCTTAATATGGGTAAAAGCCTTACTACTTCGCCCTTCGACCATATAAGTTGCCAATGTCCATGGGCTACCAGAAAAACCGATTAATGGCACTTTTCCTTGTAACGCCTTGCGGATAGCGCGTACAGCATTCATTACGTAAACCAATTCTTGCTCAGGATCAGGAACTGGCAGTTTCTTTATATCAGCCACACAATCAATTGGACGCTGAAACATAGGCCCTTCTCCAGCTGAAAAATAAAGACCTAAGCCCATCGCATCAGGAATAGTAAGAATATCTGAAAACAGGATCGCCGCATCTAATGAAAAACGATGTAGCGGTTGTAATGTCACTTCACAGGCTAACTCGGTATTTTTGCACAATGAAAGAAAATCACCGGCTTGCTGACGAATTTTTCGATACTCCGGTAAATAACGACCGGCCTGGCGCATTATCCATACTGGGGTTTTATCAACTGGCTGCCTTAATAGTGCACGTAAGTAGCGATCGTTTGTTAATGCAGACATCATTAGCTCCATTAAATGGCAATTAGAAATTGCCATTTATTATAGTGTATTTGCCTTTTTCTTGTTGCGTAAATCAGCAACAACTTAAATATAGCGTGATTAATATTATTTGTATAAGTTATTATTTTCTTGCCAACATAAAGCCAGTGTATCTTCAATTAAACCGGCGAGCTATGGTATCAGGAGGCGGTATAAGTGATAATTTATCATGATGATACCAGTCCACACTAATTAACTCATCAGGATTAGCCTGGATTTCACCACTAGCATAATCAGCCAAAAAACCGATCATTAATGAATGAGGAAAAGGGCATGGCTGTGAAGCAATATAGCGAATGTTACTAATGATAATATTAGTCTCTTCTTTTACTTCTCTTGTCACAGCTTCTTCAATAGTCTCACCTAGTTCAACAAATCCTGCTAATACAGTAAATATTGGCTTTTTTTATGACGCCGATGTTGAGAAAATAAGATATGATCAGCACGCCGAATAGCAACAATAATACAGGGCGCAATTTGTGGATAATAGCGCTTATGACAATGACTACACAAAGATGCCCATTTGGTTAAACTGGCTGTCATGTTGTTGCCGCAATAACCGCAATAAGAGTGCGAATGATAAAACTCTGCCAGTTGAATACCGTGTCCAACTAGTTTAAATAGCCCCTCATCTTGACTGGCAATCCATCGCCGCGAAGACATATCCGTTGGTGATTTTGCTATAATTAACCAAATCGTTTCCGCTTGCTATTCACCAATAGGGAGTCCCTCTTTTCTTGTTAGCAACCAAAATTGGGCGGAACCTTTGGGTAAATCACCATTTAGCAACCAAATTCGACCACCAGTGTAATGGTCAACAAATTCTGTAGAAGATCTAAGGGGCATTCTTTAGTTCATGATATTTTTAATGTGGCGTTAAATAACCAATCGTTGAATGGCGTCGATAATAATTATAA
>NZ_CACTIE010000146.1 GCF_902713415.1 Arsenophonus endosymbiont of Bemisia tabaci Q2 | reverse complement strand
TTTCTACCCCTAATCTTACTGCTGGTGCTGATATTGGATTTGAAGAAAAAGGTACTATATAATGCGAGCCGAAATGGTTGTTATGCAGTGGCCTTCACTTGCTATTGTTGAATATCATATTGCCCATATACCGACTGAATTTCCTTATATTCCAGGTTTACTCTCTTTTCGAGAGTATTCTGCACTACTGGCGGTTTGGAAAAAAACTGCAACATAAACCTGATCTTATTATGGTTGATGGCCAAGGAATTGCCCATCCTCGTCGTTTTGGAGTAGCTAGTCATTTGGGTCTTTTATTAGATATTCCAACTATTGGTATAGTCAAAAGTCGTCTATGTGGTCACCATGAAGCTTTAGATGAAATAGTGGAAAGCCGGCAACCATTGAATGATAATAATGAGCAAATTCCTTGCGTGTTTCGTAGTAAAAAAAGATGTAAACCACTTTATATCTCACTTGGCCATAAAATCAGTTTAGATGCTTCACTATTATGGGTTAAGCATTGTATTAAAGGTTATCGTTTACCTGAACCTACTCGTTTGGTTAATGGAATCGCTTCTAATAGAGCGATTTTTAATCGAATGAAACAGAATTTGGCATAATTAAAGTTAAAATATGTGGAACCTGTTGATTTTCAAGTAAACTTCTGCGTAAAAGGTAAGTGAGTAGAAATTTGATGTTAAGAAACCCAATTCATTTGCGGTTGGCAAAATTAGATAGTTGGTGGCATATTACTTTCATGGCCTGTTTATGTGAGCGTATGTATCCTAATTATCAATTTTTTTTGTAAACAGACAAGCTTTTTAAATCCAATACGTTATCGTATTATTTTATATTTAATCTGGGAATCACTGATTATTAAAGAGAGTAAAATTAATTTTGATAATCAGTTGGAAAAGTTAGAGGAAGTTATTCCCGTCGTAAATGATTTTGATATATACGGACTTCATCCTGCTATTGATGCGTGTATTGCGTTAAGTGAAATAATTCATTCTTACTTAAGTGGGAAAACATTAGAAAGTGCTATTGAATTAAGTAAAATTTTGATTCGAACCATCGCAATATTTGAGATGACTCAGACAGGTAAAGAGTTGTCTGATGAAGAACTGAAAGAATTGCTTGCCATTGAAGAAGAATGGGGTATTCAATGGGAGATTTACCGTTTACTTGCCGCTTGTGAAGAGCGGGATGTAGCCCTGATTAAAGGATTAAAATCCGACCTCCGTGAAGTAGGGATCAGCAATATTGGCATTAAGGTTACCTAATTTCCGTGGAAAATGTTTAAAAGCGTGATTTGGTACTATAAATGCTGACTTTTAACGCTTCACATTCGCCTATACTATGCTCTACAGTGAAGGCGGAGAGAGGTACTTTCAGGACGTATATTAAGAATTAATAGGTTCTACATATCCAACGTACTCGATGCTATTCAAATGATAAACACAGTGTGTAAGAATAACTTATGAATAAAACTGTAAATAAAAACATGAATAAGGGTCATGTAATTGAATGTGTCGCGCAAAAGGAAAACTTGACTAAGATTCAAGCTAAAAGTGTGTTAAAAGCAGTCATTGAATGTATTACAGATGCATTGAAAGAAGGTGATCAAGTTCAATTCGTTTGTTTCGGTACTTTTAAGATTACTTATCGTGCAGCACGTACTGGCCGTAATCCTAAAACAAGTGCAGAACTCAAAATTGAAGCTGCTAATGTACCAGTATTTGTTGCTGGAAAATCACTGAAAGAAGCAGTTAAGTAATTCAGTTGTCAGAAAGAATATTCAGAGGGGGTATTAAACCCCTTTTATTGATTTGATATATCTTCATTTTACTTGGTGGTTTCACCAGTAAACCTAAAATGCCCGAATTTAGCGCAAGCAGATTTATTTCTGACGCCGGCGTCGTTAGGCTATGGCGCTTAAATGATCAAAAAAGCTACCCTGAAGTAATTGTTGCTGTATATAGCCCTTACCAAGGAAAAATACTACCATTACTTTCTTTGAGTATCGTCAAAATAAACTTTGGCAAATTCGGTATCAATCTTTTGACTATAAAAATAAACAGCAACAACAGCTAAGATTTGATCAAAATGACCATATTATTTTTATACAGCGCATAATATTATATAGCTGGGCGACTTTAAAATGATACAAGTCATTACTTTATATATATCAGTCAATTTATATTGGAGAAAAACATATATTTTGTAATCAAAATTAAGACGCTTAGCTATATCAACTCGGATTTATCGATTTTTCGCTGACGCGTAGTCGATGCTTTTGGCTCTATTTGATTAATCCAACGCGATACAGATACACAGCCAATGCGAAATTGCTTCGCTGTTTCTCGGATACTTAACCCTTCTTCTTCCATCGTAAATATCACTTTACGTTTAAAATCAATTGAATAGCTCATATAAATAATGTCATCAAAATTAAGTCGCTTAGCTATACATAATAACAAAATTCCTTTAACTAAGAATGATATTGTTCGCTGGTGATTTGAATCAGAGCGTTTAATTGAATTAAGCAACACACTTATTGCTGGTAATGTTCATCTTTACCAAGGTCATTGGCGTCAAGGACAAATTATAACTTGTAGTGGTGAAAAACGTGATACATCGTTTACCGTTCAACCTGAAAATTGGTTGTTGCAAAGAGCCAAGACTAGTTCAGATGACTTTCCTATTGCTTGGTTAGAAGCACCAGAAGGCAACGAGTTATTGCTCGTTGCCAATGAGAATTTCTGTCTATGGGGGCCAAAAAAAGAGAAACTTTAAATTTTTTATTTTAAACGAGCGAGTGCTCGATAACCAATATCATCCCGATAGAAACAACCCGTCCAGGATATTTTTTCTGCTTTGTGATAAGCTGCTTTTGGGCATCAAGAATTGTTTTTTCAAACACGGTAACACACAGTACACAGCGACCCCTAGTAATGACTTGGTTTTGTTTTATAGCTAAGCGACTTAATTTTGATTACAAAATATATGTTTTTCTCCAATATAAATTTACTGATATAAAGTAATTACTTGTAATCATTTTAAAGTCGCCCAGCTATAATTCTGTTCCGGCGTGAAAAACTTTACACATTTCTGCTGGGTTATCATTGATCCCTTCAATAATATCACCTTTACGATAATTGACCGGATAACTTTCAGCGACCATGACAACACTTAAGGCACAGCGTTCATCTCAACATGATGTTTTACCGGCTAATTCTCCTTTAGCGCCGGCTAGACAAAGTTCTACCAGATCAGATTGTAAGCGCATCATAATGGGTTGTGTTTCTGGATCACTAAATCGACAATTAAATTCAATAACTTTTGGATTTCCTTGTTTATCTATCATTAATCCGGCATATAAAAATCCTTGATATCGCGGATCTTCGAGGGGCATACTTTTTACCGTAGGATAAATAATTTGATCCATTACACGCTGATGAATAATGTCTGTGACAATCGGAGTAGGAGAATATACCCACATTCCACCTCTATTTGGCCCGCTATCATTATTACCAACACGCTTATGATCTTGGCTTGTTGCCATAGGGATGACATTTTCACCATCAACTATTACGATAAAACTGGCTTTTTCGCTGTAAAGAAACTCCTCAATAACAATACGATGACCGGCTTTGCCAAAGGCATTATACCGGCAAGCATATCATGGATAGCATTTTGGGCTTCTTCTAAAGTCATAGCAACAACCGCGTCTTTATCTTCGGCTAGCCCATCAGTTTTAATAACAATCGGGGCGCCCATTTTGTTTAAATAGGCGAGTGGGGGTTCGACTTCGGTAAAATTCTGGTAAGTGGCTGTCGGAATATGATGACGTATAAGAAAATCTTTCGTAAAAGCTTTAGAGCTTTCTAATTGTTCTGCTTTTTGACTGGGACCAAAGATCGTTAAACCGGCATGTTGAAAAGCATCAACAACGCCTAGAATTAAAGGGGTTTCTGGTCTAACGATCGTTAAACTAATATTATTATTTTTGGTAAAATCGACTAATCCAGTAATATCTGTTATTGAAATATTAATATTGGTTAGATTTTTTCTAGTGCAGTTCCGGCATTACCGGGTGCAACATAAACCTTGTCAGCGAGAGCTGATTGTGCTGCTTTCCATGCTAAAGTATGCTCACGACCCACCATTGCCGATAATTAAAATATTCATGTTATTGCTCCCTAAATTAATGGCGGAAATGGCGCATATCAGTAAAAATCATCGCAATATCATGTTTATTAGCTGCGGCTATGATCTCATCGTCACGAATTGAACCGCCTGGTTGAATAACACAGGTTATGCCAGCGGTAGCAGAATCAATACTATCTCGGAATGGAAAGAAAGCATCAAATGCTATTGCACATCCGACAAGATCTAAATTTTCGTCCTGCGCTTTTAATGCCCTTAATGCCGCGATTTTTGCTGAATAAACTCGGCTCATTTGTCCCGCACCAATACCGACTGTCATATTATTTTTGGCATAAACAATGGCATTGGCAACAGGTCAGAACACGCACATTCTGCTTGCTTGCAAGTATTGCGAGGGCAGCTTCAGTAACAGCAGGTGCAATAATGACTTCAACACAAATTGACGCTCAATAATTGTTTTAGCCGTATTTGCATCTAATTCACGATTAAATGCAATAATACCACCAAATGCAGAAGTTGGATAAGTTTTGAAAGCGTGATCGTAAGCCGCACAGATATAGCTAAGCGACTTAATTTTGATGACATTATTTATATGAGCTATTCAATTGATTTTAGACGTAAAGTGATATTTACGATGGAAGAAGAA
>NZ_CACTIE010000145.1 GCF_902713415.1 Arsenophonus endosymbiont of Bemisia tabaci Q2 | reverse complement strand
GCGGTACGCAATGGGCGCTCTACAGCGGCGGCATACTTCAGCGGGGCAATTGTTGGCATCAGGGGCGGTACAGATGCCCGTCTCGCACAAATAAGCGAGATGAGCACAAGCATTTAGCAAGTTCATCAAAGTAAGATTGGGGGCGGGGCAATGTCTATCTGCCCAGTCAATCGCCGCGCCAGCACGGTCAACATCAAAAATCATGCAGCACATGCTATAGCTAAGCGTCTTAATTTTGATTACAAAATATATGTTTTTCTCCAATATAAATTTACTGATATAGAGTAATTACTTGTAATCGTTTTAAAGTCGCCCAGCTATATTGGTCAACAACGTATTACTGCTTTGCGTACTCGACGTGTTGCTTAAAGAGAAAATAAAGGGCGGTATATGCGCCCTTTATTTTATTATTTATCTTTTCGTGGTTTATTTCTTTTAAAATCCGCAAGGTTAATGACGGGTTCTTTTATTTTTTTATTTTTTCGTGGTTTTATCACCGGAATATTATTGTCATAAATAAACATAATAGGGGTATCATTTTCGTTTCGAATTTCAATCTTATCAAAATGAATATTTTCACCGTGGAAATAAAGATTAACGCCGGAGAGAAATTTAATTTCATAAAATTGTAATTCCTCAATCGCTTCACAAATTGCCTTCTTAAAACTTTTTTATTCCAACGACTCGTAAATTTTATTCTCATTCGTTTTTTCGCTTTTATTTTTTTGATAAAATTGATAAATTTTATTGGCATAGTGGAAACGATTTTTAATTGAGGTATTGGTATTTCGCATTCCCGCGTTATACATACCAAAAGAACTAATTTTTTCCGTAGAGAGCAAAGTTACGGCTTAAAATCATGGAACCGATATGAATATTTAAGCAAGGATGATTGATTAAGTCATTTACAGATAATTTAGAATATTCTTTTTTTATGGCATTAAAGGTTTTTCTATTAATTTCCATCACCCCTAAATCAAACGAGCCATCTTTATTTTTTTTAATAGTGATTAAAGTTTGATGCCTGTCTGGCAATCACTCTTAAATAATCAGAGTCAATTTGATAATAACTTCCTGCTTTATCAAAGCAATCGGCAAGCGATAATTTTGAGACAACAGGAAAAAATAATAACATCA
>NZ_CACTIE010000144.1 GCF_902713415.1 Arsenophonus endosymbiont of Bemisia tabaci Q2 | reverse complement strand
CCAACGCGATACAGATGCAGAGCGAATCCGAAATTGCTTCGCTGTTTTTCGGATACTCAACCCTTCTTCTTCCATCGTAAATATCACTTTACGTTTAAAATCTATTGAATAGCTCATATAAATAATGTCATCAAAATTAAGTCGTTTAGCTATAACTGGCTCTATTATAGTTTGTTGGGCGCGACTATTTCTTACCAACTTGGTGACCAATTAGACCACTAATAGCAGCACCACCTACCGTACCTAATCCACTACCTTCAGTCAGAATAGCACCACCTACTGCCCCTATGCCAGCACCGATAGCGGTATTTTTGTCGCGTTTTGATATATTAGAGCAGGCTGTAATAGATATGAAGGAAATGACAGATATTAACATCAGTAATGTGTGTTTTTTGAACTCTTCATTCTTCTATCCTATTGATATAATTAATTAAATTCAAATTAACCTAGACAGCAACTTTTTTTAATCAGATTTTTCGGCAAGCTAAATGAAATTGCAAAAATAATAAAGCCGCTATTCTGTCGAGATAGCTTATATCAGTAAGCTATCTGTGAAATGTCCTTAGGATACCAATCGTGCAATAATATTGCGGGTTTCCATGCGAACTTCTTCAAGTTGAACATTAATCACATCGTTAAGTTTATAAACAGCAACACCTTTAATAATTATAGCGCCTGCTTCTTGACTACACTGTATTCCTTCTCGCACAAAATGGATAAAAGGTCCCGGAATAAAGGCATTGGCGCCATTGTCGGTTAAACGGATCCGGAGCCCACCTCGCGTAATGTCGGTTATTTCGGCAGCAAAAATAGTGTTAGTTTTGGCGAAAGGTTTTAGATAACGCGCATATAACCAGTCACCGACATCGCGTTCAGCTAAACGATTAGCGCGCTTGCGATCAGTAATTTTTGCTATCAAAGTTTCAGAAGGTTTTGTGATATTATGCTGCTCATTATTGATTATGGCTTTTAAAAAGCGGTGATTGATGATATCTGTATACTTGCGGATAGGGGATGTCCAGGTTGCATAGGCATCAAATCCCAAACCATAATGGGGAGCTGGCGTAGTTTTAATTTCAGAAAAAGCTTGAAAACGGCGTATTTGATTATCTATAAATTGAGTGGGTTGGCCATCTAATAAACGCCGTAAACGACAAAATCCTTCAAGTGTTAAAAGTGTTTGGGCATTTTGTTCGATATCATGTTCTTGCAAAATGGCAACAACGTTATCAATTTGACTGGGTTCAAAGCCATTATGAACATTAAAAATACCGGCTGCTAATTTATCTTTTAATACTTTTGTTGCACAAAGATTGGCTGCAATCATCGCTTCTTCGACGATACGATTAGCAATCCGCCGTTTTTCTGTCAATATATTCGTGACATTACCATTCTCATCAAGTACAAAGCGATAATCAGGACGCTCTTTAAATACTAATGCATGAGTTAGGCGCCAGGCGGCCCGTTTTTCGCACATTTCATTGAGCAATAAAATTTGCTGTTTGATGATTTCATTTTCTGGTTGCCATTTATCTTGTTGCTGTTCTAGCCAGTCAGAGACATCATCGTATACCAATTTATTTTTTGACTCGACCCATGCCAGGCAAAATTGAATATTATCAGCCAATTGTCCATCTTGTTTAATATCAAATTGACAGAGTAGTGCAGGGCGGCGCTCATTAGGACGCAGAGAACACAAATTATCTGATAATTCACGTGGCAACATCGGAATATTGAAGCCTGGTAGATAATTGGTATAGCAATGTTGTTCAGCAATGGTATCTAGCTTACTATTTACGGGGATATAACTGGTAGGATCGGCAATAGCAACAAATAGACGCAATTGATCATCGCCAATACGCTCTATATAAAGCGCATCATCCATATCTTTGGTACTGGCACTGTCAATGGTAATAAAGTTGAGGTGAGTAAGATCAAGGCGTTCTGCTGTCTGCTCCTCAATGGTACAATTTTGCATTTCCGGCGCTTCGCGCTCTAATTGATGCCGACTCAATGTTACCCACCAAGGGGCAAAATGGTCATCGCCATGGGTAATATATTGGATTATTTCTGCTTGAAATCCGCCTTGATTTTTTAATGGATGACGACGGATTTCTGCTATAACCCAATCATCTTGCATCAAATCATTAGCTAGATGTTGCGCGGGACGATAAAAAATATTTTCTTTTAATACTGGGTGATCGGGTTTCACATAAAGCCGATTATCATTATTTCTTTTTTGAATACGTCCTACAAATCGGGTAAGAAAGGGCTCAATTAATTGTTCTGTTTCAATAATTTCACGATCTTTATTTGTGTGAATGGTGGCGATAATTCGATCACCATGCATTACTTTTTTCATTTGTCGTGGTGGAATGAAATAAGTTTTCGTTCCATCGACCTCAAGAAAACCAAAACCTTTTTCAGTACTTTTGACAATCCCTTCAACACGACGCGTTTGGGCATGTAATTGCTGTTTTAGCTGCGCTATAGCAGCGGGTTATCTTGAAACATACTATCCGTATTTGCGTCGTTAAATTAAAATTTACCCACATTTTGCTCAAGTTGAGTACTATGGGTAAGCAGAATAATAATATTTGTCACTTCAATAAATGGCATATAGCTAAGCGATTTAATTTTGATTACACCACATTCAGTGCGAACAAAATATCCCTGTCGCATCCGAGCGCTCTTTTTTTTGCATTTAGCTTATGCCCATTTATGTTCAATTGGATTAAGATCTGGCGAATAGGTAGGCAAAGATTCCACCATATGCCCCGCATCGATGATGACTTGTTGAATACTCTGTTTCTTGTGAAAAGTTGCATTATCCATCATGATTACACTGTTTTTAGGAAGTACTGGGATAAGGACTTG
>NZ_CACTIE010000143.1 GCF_902713415.1 Arsenophonus endosymbiont of Bemisia tabaci Q2 | reverse complement strand
GCCTTCTGACAAACGCCAAAACGCTCTGCACGCTCTTTTTGGTAACCATATGGATATTGTTCAACATTTTTATAGCTAAGCGTCTTAATTTTGATTACAAAATATATGTTTTTTTCCAATATAAATTTACTGATATAGAGTAATTACTTGTAATCATTTTAAAGTCGCCCAGCTATATCAACTCGGATTTATCGATTTTTCGCTGACGCGTAGTCGATGCTTTTGGCTCTATTTGATTAATCCAACGCGATACAGATGCAGAGCCAATCCGAAATTGCTTCGCTGTTTCTCGGATACTCAACCCTTCTTCTTCCATGGTAAATATCACTTTACGTCTAAAATCAATTGAATAGCTCATATAAATAATGTCATCAAAATTAAGTCGCTTAGCTATATAATACGCTTAACCGATAATGTGGGCATTAAAGCATTAGCAATGATTACCTCCATCGCTCTGTGCCAATATATTAGCATAGTCGCTGATATAGAAAAGTTCATAATCAGTATCAGATAAACTCGCAATAACCTGTTTGCGCATTACACCTTCAACACCAGCGTGATTTAAATTGGGCGTGTAAATTCGTTTTCCTTTCCGTAAAAAAATATTTGCTGCGCAACATCCAATCAATATGCCATTAGTATCCGTCACAATAGCTTCATCAACATTTAATAATTCAATTTGCTGTTTTATTAATATTTTTTCTAATAGATTTAAATGTTTAATGCCGGCCAAATAACAGTTACTATTTACGGGTATTTTACTCAATGCTAAATTAATACCTCTTTGCTGTTGATTTAAATAAATAGGTGGATAATCACTTAACGCAATAATGACTGTTGCTTTGTTGAGGCCTGCGATGCTATATCCTCGGCCACCTTCACCACGACTAATGATAACTTTAATCACCGCTAAATCCTTTTTATTCAAAAACGCTATTTTATTTATATCAGCAGCCAATTTTTGCCAATCTGGTGTAGGTAAAAATAGTTGTGTAACCCCTTTTTGTAATCAATAAATTTGGTGTGACAATAAGGCTGGTTGATGTCCAACCACGCGAATTGTTGTAAAACAGCCATCACCCAAATTGAAGAGCTCTACCCATTACCGAAATATTATTTTGCTTTTCACCATTAATCCAAAATATCATTTCGTTAACTTCTTAATCAAACTGAATACCTACTACTTATCGCTACAGTTTATTTAAAATCCATCATTTATATCAATAAAAAAAGCCTCAACTTATAGCTGGGCGACTTTAAAATGATTACAAGTAATTACTCTATATCAGTAAATTTATATTGGAGAAAAACATATATTTTGTAATCAAAATTAAGACGCTTAGCTATAAGTTAGATTGAGGCCTCTTTATGAGAAAATATCAATTAATTGACTTTACGAAAAATAATCGAACCATTTGTGCCGCCAAAACCAAAAGAATTGCATAATGCATACTGCATATTTTCAACTTTACGTTTCTTATCCGGTATAAAATCTAGCCGTCCTGTCTTCACTAATTCGTCTAATTCACTATCGAGATTTTCAAGGTTAATTGTTGGAGGAACAAGTTGATCTCTCAACGACAGAATCGTAAAAATAGATTCAATTGCACCTGCTGCACCTAATAAATGACCGGTCATCGATTTAGTCGAGCTAACCAGTATTTTACTCTGCTCTGGGTAAATTGATGCAACTGCTCGCGCTTCAGCAATATCTCCTGCCGGTGTTGATGTACCATGAGCATTAATGTAACCTATTTTTTCTGCGTTTATACCTGCATCCTGTAACGCATTTGTCATCGCCAGTGCCGCACCTTCACCATTCTCTGGTGGTGACGTCATATGATAGGCATCACTACTCATACCAAAACCGGCAAATTCAGCATAGATTTTAGCGCCTCGAGCTTTAGCATGCTCATACTCTTCCAGCACCAAAATACCTGCTCCATCGCCTAATACAAGACCATCTCGTTCATGATCCCAAGGTCGGCTTGCTCGCTCAGGTTCGTCATTACGTCTTGATAAGGCTTTGAGAGAGCCAAATCCAGCAATACCTAAGGATGTACTTGCTTTTTCTGCGCCACCCGCCAGCATGATATCCGCGTCACCATAAGCAATAATCCGCGCTGCATGACCAATGTTATGCACCCCAGAAGTACAAGCGGTAGCAATAGAGATAGTTGGGCCTTTAAAGCCATAAATAATACTTAAGTGTCCAGCCACCATATTGATAATAGTTGAAGGAACAAAAAAAGGACTTACTTTACGCGGGCCATTAGTGAGTAAAAGATCACAGTTTTCCTGGATTAGTCCTAATCCGCCAATACCAGAACCAATTGCTGCGCCAATGCGATGCGCATTTTTTTCTCTGATTTCTATACCTGCATCTTCGATAGCTTGTTTACCAGCAGCAAGCCCATATTGAATAAAAAGATCCATCTTGCGCCCATCTTTAGCCGAAATACCATAATCGTCATGATTAAAATTTTTAACTAGACCCGCGAACTTGGTTGTATGGTTTTCAGTGTTAAAATGCTCGATAAGGCTGATGCCACTCTGTCCAGCACATACAGCATTCCAAGATAACTGAACTGTGTTGCCGACAGGAGATAACATGCCGAGTCCAGTCACAACTACTCGACGTTTAGACACGTATATCCTCCAGAAAAAGGAATAAGTTTCGGTGAAAATATAGGCGGTCGATCGACCGCCTGAATATGTGCATAAAAGCTCTCTATAATTAAATTTACGGCTTATGAGCTATGGCTATTAATATAATCAATAGCTGCTTGCACTGTCGTGATTTTTTCCGCTTCTTCATCAGGAATTTCGGTATCAAACTCTTCTTCTAATGCCATGACTAGTTCAACAGTGTCAAGAGAATCCGCACCTAAATCCTCAACAAATGAAGAATTATTTGCAACTTTATCTTCTTTAACACCTAACTGTTCAGCAATTATTTTTTTAACACGGCTTTCAATACTGTTGTTGGCAACATCTTGGTTTTTAGTGCTCATACTATTTAAATTCCTATTAAAACTCGCTTTCACGATGGTTTTCGTAGTTTAGATACAGGAAAGGCACAACCCAATCCTGGCTATTCGAACCTGATTTCGCATTATTATATGCTATTTTAGCGTTAACCATGCAAATGATTCATTGGTTTTTAAATCATACACATGCCACCATTGACATGTAATGTTTCACCCGTGATGTAAGCTGCTTCATCAGAAGCTAAAAATGCTACAGCACTGGCAATTTCTTTTGGATCACCGAGCCGCCCTACAGGAACATTAGCTAAAATGCCTGCTTGCTGTTCATCTGTCAATGCTTGAGTCATATCGGTTTTTATGAAACCAGGTGAAACAACATTCACCGTAATACCGCGGGTAGCTACTTCACGTGCTAATGATTTACTAAAAGCGATAATACCTGCTTTAGCCGCTGCATAATTTGCCTGTCCAATATTACCCAATGTGCCAATTACTGAGCCGACAGAGATAATGCGACCATAACGTTTTTTCATCATTGAACGCATTATAGCTTTGGATAGACTAAAGATCGAAGTTAAGTTTGTATCAATAACTCTGTCCCACTCTTCTTTTTTCATTCGCAGCAATAGATTATCACTGGTAATACCTGCATTATTAACTAAAATATCAATTTCACCAAATTCTGTACGAATTTTAGATAGAGTACTATCAATAGATTCAGTGTCTGTCAGATTCAAGATATAACCTTTACCTTTATCACCAAGATAGCTACTAATCGCCTCGGCACCTTCTTTGCTTGTAGCAGTACCAACTACTTTCGCACCACGTTCAGCCAGTAGTTCAGCTATTGATCGCCCGATACCACGACTTGCCCCAGTTACCAAGGCTATTTTTCCATCAAAACTCATGTTTTCCTCAATTATTTATCAACGCAGCGATTAATGATGCCGTATCATTAATCGCTACCGAATTAATCGTACTCACAATGCGCTTAGTTAAACCAGTCAATACTTTACCTGGCCCTATTTCTAATAGTTGCACGATCCCTTGCTCAGCCATGAATTCGATGGTTTCAACCCAGCGTACAGGATTATACAGCTGCCTGACTAAAGCCTGTCGAATACCCTCTACCGAATTTTCGATTTTAACATCGATATTATTTACAACAGGGATATTAGGCTTATTAAATACAACTTCTTCTAATGCTTGCGCTAATTTTTTTGCAGCAGGCTGCATCAATGCACAATGTGAAGGTACACTGACAGCCAACGGTAAAGTACGTTTTGCACCAGCCGCTTTACATAAAGCTGCCGCTCTCTGAACAGCACTTTTTTCACCGGCAATAACAACCTGACCTGGCGAATTAAAATTAACTGCAGAAACCACTTGGCCTTGTTCAGCTTGCTGACACGATGCTAATACTGATTCATTATCCAAACCAATAATTGCATACATAGCCCCCATCCCTTCCGGCACAGACTCTTGCATCAATTGCCCGCGTAGTTCTACCAATCTGACAGCGGATTTAAAATCGATGACATCGGCGCAGACTAATGCAGAATATTCACCTAAACTATGGCCTGCTATTAGTGTAGGCATTTTGCCTTTTTTTCCTGCCATACTCGAAAAATTGCCACAGATGCGGATAAAAGTGCTGGCTGTGTTTTCCAAGTTTT
Organism: Arsenophonus endosymbiont of Bemisia tabaci Q2; assembly: GCF_902713415.1. GTDB lineage: Bacteria > Pseudomonadota > Gammaproteobacteria > Enterobacterales > Enterobacteriaceae > Arsenophonus. The sequence continues at coordinate 2,739 of NZ_CACTIE010000143.1, read as the reverse complement.
ATTTAATTCTTCTTCTGAGCCACTTTGGACCAAATCCCATAAATCATATCCTAAGACATTAGAAGACTCAGCAAACGTTTCCTCTACTACTGCAAACTCTTTTGCTAGATCAGCTAACATGCCAAGAGATTGAGAACCTTGGCCAGGAAAGATCATTGCAAAATTAGACATTTTTATTTTCCTGTATAATTTAAAAACGGATCAGCGCTGAGCCCCAAGTAAAACCACCACCAAATGCTTCAAGCAATACCATTTGCCCTCGCTGTATGCGGCCATCTCTGACTGCTTCATCAAACGCTGTCGGTACTGATGCTGCTGAAGTATTACCGTGTCTATCCAGCGTAATAACGACTTTATCCATTGGCATTGCGAGCTTTTTTGCTGTTGCTTGAATAATCCGTAAATTAGCTTGATGCGGGACTAACCAATCCAATTTTGATTTATCTAGTACATTTTTTTCTAATGTTTTATCCACTACATTAGCTAACTCACTCACCGCGATCTTAAAAACCTCATTACCCGCCATTGTGACATAAGCTGGCTCTGAGCATTTACTATGCTCTTGATGGCGTAAAGTTAATAAATCACCATAATTACCATCGGCATGTAAATGGGTCGACAAAATTCCTGGCTCTGGTGAACCGCCGACAACGATTGCACCTGCTGCATCACCAAATAAAATAAGTGTACTACGATCATTCGGATCTAATGCTCTTGATAATACATCAGAACCAATAACTAATGCCTTCTTCGCGATCCCTGTTCTAATGAACTGATCGCTAATACTCAGTGCATAAGTGAAGCCAGCACATGCAGCAGCAACATCAAATGCGGCACAGTTTTTAATCCCTAATATTTGTTGGATTTGGCATGCCGCACTTGGAAAGGCATGGGTCGAAGAAGTCGTTGCTACAATGATTAAATCAATTTCATTAGCTGCGATGCCAGCCATTTCTAACGCTTCTCGCGCAGCTTTAGCACCCATTGTAGATACATTATCTTCTTCTGTTGCGATACGGCGTTCTTTAATTCCTGTTCGGGTAGTTATCCATTCATGAGAAGTATCTACCATTTTCTCTAAATCAGCATTCGTACGAATCTGTACAGGCAAATAGCTGCCAGTACCTAAGATTTTTGTATACATTTTGCTTTAATCACTCTTTGGTAGTAAGGTATTCAAGCGAGTCGCAATTCTATCAGGAATTTGCTTCTCTACCGCCTGAATCGCCTGTTCAATTGCAGCTTTAAATGCTTTTTGGTTTTCCGCTCCATGACTTTTAATTACAATGCCGTGTAATCCTAAAAGTGAAGCACCATTATATTTATCAGGATCCAGGTGCCGAAAACGTTTTGAGATACGTTTCTGTAACCACGGTTAATCAACTTCATCAGCCACGATGAGATCTTATTTTCTGTAGTTGAAGATTTTACTAAAGATAAAATAACGCGTATCACACCTTCCATTGTTTTCAACGTTACATTACCTGCGAAGCCGTCACAAACGAATACATCAGCTTTACCCGTCAATAACTCATTACCTTCTAGATAACCAATATAATTAATAGAAGGTGTTGCTTTTATATTGAGGCGGCTTCGCGGATATTATCTAAACCCTTATTTTCTTCTTCACTAATATTTAATAATGCTACGCGTGGATTGCTTATATTAGAAACCTCTTCAGCCATTACTGCTCCCATTACGGCAAATTGTACTAACATTTGACTATTGCAGTTAACATTAGCGCCTAAATCAAGTACAACGGTTTTACCATGCTCTTGATTTGGCAAAATCGTTGTCAACGCTGGCCTTTCAATACCATTTATTGTCTTCAATATGAGTTTTGCTAATCCCATAAGTACACCAGTATTTCCAGCACGAATACACGCTTTCGCCTGACCAGACTTCACTAAGTCTAAAGTAATCCGCATTGACAAGCATTTACTTTGCCTGATTACTTGTAATGGCTTAATATTATTAGCAATAGGATATTAAGCAGGAATAATTTGCAAACGCTCACGCAGCTCAGCACGCTGATCTGCAAGCAATGGGTTTAAAATTTCGGGAATACCAACCAGTAATAATCTTAACTGTGGGTTAGAAACGAATGCCTGCAATGCAGCAGGCACAATAATGCGAGGACCATTATCCCCAAACATCGCATCTAATGCTAAGGTTAAATTAGCCAAGGTATTAATCGTTTAATAATTAACACAACAACTATTTATTAATAACCTTGCGACCACGATAATAGCCATCAGCAGTCACATGATGACGCAAATGGGTTTCACCAGAAGTTTTATCTACCGATACTTCGGCAGTTGTCAATGCATCATGTGAGCGACGCATACCACGTTTAGAACGAGTGGGTTTATTTTGTTGTACGGCCATTCACCTTACTCCTTAAGTACTTTTTTTAAACTAGCTAATACGGCAAAGGGATTTGGCTTTTCTGCCTCGTTAGGCAACTCACCAAAAACCATATCCGCGTCGGACACTTCGCAGCGTTCAGAGTTATGAACCGGGATCACCGGCAAAGAGAGGATTATTTCATCTTCAATCATTGCTAGCAAATCTATTTCAGCAAATTGATCAATAATGATTGGCTCATACTCTTCAGGTAATATAGCTAAGGGTCTTAATTTTAATTACAAAAATATATGTTTTTCTCCAATATAAATTTACTGATATAGAGTAATTACTTGTAATCATTTTAAAGTCGCCTAGCTATAACTCAATCCT
>NZ_CACTIE010000142.1 GCF_902713415.1 Arsenophonus endosymbiont of Bemisia tabaci Q2 | reverse complement strand
ATATTAATAGCGATGTTTTCTATGCATGGGCCACCCAAGTTCTTATCTCAGTACTTCCTAAAAACAGTGTAATCATGATGGATAATGCAACTTTTCACAAGAAACAGAGTATTCAAGAAGTCATCATAAATGCGGGGCATATGGTGGAATATTTGCCTACCTATTCGCCAGATCTTAATCCAATTGAACATAAATAGGCACAAGCTAAATGTAAAAAAAGAGCGCTCGGATGCGACACAGATATTTTGTTCGCACTCAATATGGTGTAATCAAAATTAAATCGCTTAGCTATAGCTCTCCTTCGTTGGCTATGGGAGAATGCAAAAGTTATAGCTAGGCGACTTTAAAATGATTACAAGTAATTACTTTATATAAGTAAATTTATATTGGAGAAAAACATATATTTTTGTAATCAAAATTAAGAGGCTTAGCTATACTGTCATATAAAATAGAGAGGGAGCGCGACATGGTTAATAAAAAAGTACTAGGAGAGCAGCGCGCAGATACCCGTTTGGATGTTGAAAATGTAGCGACGGATAGCAGTGATCCTAATGTGTTTTATGAAATAGAGCAGTGCCTTTCAGCTGAAGAGTTGACCTCGTTTAAAAAAGCATTATCAGAACAGCAAATTTCCACAGAAAATTTGTTACTGGAGCAAAAAGCAGTTGCAGAGCAGCGAGTAGAAACGCATTCAATCATCGAAGAATTATTGGAAGATGGTAGTGATCCGAATGCTTTGTATCAAATAGAACATCACTTTTCGGCTAAAGACTTTAAGTTATTGGAAAAAGCGGCAATAGTGGCATTTAAATTGGGTTATGAAGTGCATGATGCTGAAGAGCTAGAAATTGAAGATGGTACCGTACTGATGTGTTGTGATGTCTATCGAGATAGCGCGCTTGATGCAGAATTAATTGATAAGAAAGTGGTACAATTGATGATGTTAACTGAGAAAATTGGCATTAACTACTATCGTTGGGTACTTTCTTTGAAGATCCTAATTATGATGATGCGGAAGAAAAAGACGTTGAACCGAAGGCATTACACTAGAATAAAATTTTTAGAATAGAAAGGACAGGGATTATAAATCAGCTAATGATGCATATTGAGTTGAGTAAGTAGGGTGGTTAGAGTAAATTTGTCAGTTAACAACACTGCTACATAAAGTAGCAGTGTTGTTTCTTATTTAAAGTGAGCTAATAGTTACTTTTTGATTAGTCAGTTTTTGTTTTGCTGCTAAATGTCGCGCCAGGCGCTCACGCTCTTTTTCAACAGCAGCAGTAGGTGCTCGGCTGACAAAACTATCGTTAGCTAACTTGTTTTCAATCGCCGCTATCTCTTTGGTTAATTTATCCAGCTCTTTATCTAACCGCGCTAGTTCGGTGTTTTTATCGACTAAATCTGCCATTGGGATCAACACTTCTGCACCATCCATCAGTTTAGTTACAGCAAGTGGTATTGGTTGCTGTTCATCCAAAATAGTAACAGAACTAAGGCGGGCCATTGCTTGAATAAAATTCAGATTTTCTGTAATACGCCGTTTGGTTGCATGATTAACACCACGTAGTAGCAGATCTAATGGCTTGCCGGGTGAGATATTCATTTCTGCCCGAATGTTACGTATGGCAATAATCAGTTCTTTGATCCATTCCAGATCATAACGCGCCTCTTCATCAACTTTGGCTGGCTCAAAGATTGGGAAAGGTTGTAACATGATAGTGTCTTGTTGGATGCCTTTAATCACTTTCACCCGTTGCCAAATCGTCTCGGTAATAAATGGAATAATAGGATGTGCCAGCCGTAATAGGCTTTCCAGTATTTCAATCAAGGTATAACGTGTGGCAAGAATTTCTGCCTCATTTCCTTTATGGATAGCCGGCTTAGACAGTTCTAAGTACCAATCGCAGAACTGGTTCCAGGTAAACTCATACAAAATATTGGCAGCGATATCAAAGCGATAAGTATCCAATGCTTCACGATACAATGTTACCGTTTGGTTAAATTCTGCCATGATCCAGCGATCAGCCAGCGAAAAAGTCATTTCTCCACCATGCTGACCATAATCTAGACCTTCTGTATTCATCAGGACGTAACGACTGGCATTCCAAAGTTTATTACAAAAATTGCGATAACCAGTTAGACGTTTCATATCCCAATTGATGTCTCGCCCGGTCGATGCTAATGCTGCAAGCGTAAAGCGTAAAGCGTCTGTACCATGTGCTTCGATGCCTTGTGGATATTCTTTACGGGTACGTTTAGCAATTTTTTCGGCTAATTGGGGTTGCATCATATTGCCAGTACGTTTTGTCAGTAAATCTTCCAGCGAGATACCATCGATTATATCCAATGGATCGATGACATTGCCTTTGGATTTTGACATTTTTTGCCCTTCTTCATCACGGATCAGGCCTGTCATATAGACGGTTTTAAAAGGAATTTGCCCTTGGCCATTTTCATCTTTGATTAAATACATCGTCAGCATGATCATGCGGGCTATCCAGAAAAAGATAATATCAAAGCCACTAACCAACACATCCGTTGGATGGAAAATTTTTAACGCCTCGCTATTTTCTGGCCAGCCTAATGTTGAAAAGGTCCACAGACCAGAAGAGAACCAGGTATCTAATACATCTTCATCTTGATGTAGGCTAATATCAGCGCTGAAGTTGTTCTCTCGACGAACTTCCTCTTCGTTATGTCCGACATAGACGTTACCGTCTTTATCATACCAGGCGGGTATTCTATGTCCCCACCATAATTGACGTGAAATACACCAATCTTGAATATCCTGCATCCAGGAAAAATACATATTCTCATACTGTTTAGGAACAAACTGAATACGGCCATCTTTTACCGCCGCAATGGCTTGCTCTGCTAATGGTAGGGTACGAACATACCATTGATCTATAAGCATGGGTTCAATAACAACACTGCCACGATCGCCATAAGGGATGGTAAGTTGATGCGGCTTTACGGCAACTAATAATCCTAATTTTTCTAATTCGCTGACCATCGCTTTACGGGCAGCAAAACGCTCTATTCCCTGATAGTTTGCAGGGATTGTTGTGGTATAAATAGTGCTAGGGTTGCCTGCGTTGTCGAATACTTCAGCTTGTTGGCGGATATGGCCATTGAAATCGAAAATATTAATCATTGGCAACTGATGACGTTTTCCTACTTCATAGTCGTTAAAATCGTGTGCTGGTGTGATCTTCACACAGCCGGTGCCTTTTTCCATATTGGCGTGTTCATCACCGACGATAGGAATACGGCGATTAATCAATGGCAGTATAATTTGTTTGCCGATTAAATCCTTATAGCGCGGATCAGCGGGATTAACTGCAACACCCGTATCACCAAGCATGGTTTCTGGTCGAGTCGTGGCAACAACCAGATAATCTTGGCCTTCGGCAGTTTTTACCCCATCAGGAAGGGGATAACGTAAATGCCACATAAAACCATTAACTTCTCGATTTTCAACTTCTAAATCGGAAATTGCCGTATGTAGTTTAGGATCCCAATTAACTAATCGTTTACCGCGATAAATAAGATCATCTTGATAGAGCCGAATAAATGCTTCTTTTACTGCTTTCGAGAGGCCTTCATCCATGGTAAAGCGTTGACGTTGCCAATCAACAGAGTCACCCAGTCGTCGCATTTGCTGAGAAATATTACCGCTAGACTCGGCTTTCCATTGCCAAATTTTTTCAATAAACGCTTCTCTGCCATAGTCATGACGAGTTTTATGCTCTTCTACATCAATTTTGCGCTCAACAACCATTTGAGTGGCGATCCCCGCGTGATCTGTGCCACTTTGCCATAGGATATTTTTCCCTTGCATGCGCTGGTAGCGAATTAAGGTATCCATGATCGTTTGCTGAAAAGCGTGTCCCATATGCAGGTTACCTGTGACATTAGGCGGCGGGATCACGATACAAAAACTCTCTTTGCTGTTATCACCGTGTGGTGCAAAATAGCCGTTTTTTTCCCAGTGTGCATATAAAGGTTGTTCAATTGCAGCTGGCTGATAAATTTTGTCGAGTGATGGCTCAGACTGAGTTTGATTTTCGGGTTTCTTTTCCATCTTGCTTCGTTATTTATTTTATTAAGTCGCTGGAGGTGGTGCCATGATCAAATTAAAACCCATACTGCGATAAGTTTTGTATCTTTCACGTGCCAACTGTTTCAAATTTTCATCAATGGGTACAAAGTCTATCACTTCATGGAAGGCTGTGGCAAAGTTTGCAAATGTTGATTGTAGATTTATAAATATATCTCTTGCTGAGCTACCACGTTTTTTTGGCCAACAAAGCTCAACTGGTGCGCCATAGCGAGGGCCCTCACCGGCTAAATTGTGTGGGACAAATTGATAAGGTTCTCTTTGCCAAAGTATTTCATCCAATTTTTTGGCTTGTATTTGATCCTCACAAGCAATTAAAACACGTTTACCCATCCGCCAGTTTTGTGCTGCTAGCTGACAAGCTAACCATTCATGACTTTCAAGTTCTGCTTGTGAAGATAGCTGCGCTATTAAATAGAAAGTTGCTTTTTTCATCGCATTACTATTATAGAAAAAGGGTATTGCTTACAACACCCTATTATAAATTCACTGGTGCGATTATTCGTCACAGTTTACATAAGCACGATTTAACAGAAATTGAGCAAGTAAAGCCACCGGGCGGCCTGTTGCTCCTTTTGCTTTTCCTGATTGCCAAGCTGTTCCTGCAATATCTAAATGTGCCCAGTGATATTTAGTAGCAAAATGTTCCAAGAAACAGCCAGCGGTAATTGCACCACCAGAACGGCTGCCTATATTGGCAAGGTCTGCAAAATTTGATTCTAACTGCTCAGAGAACTCTTCAGCCAGAGGCAGTCGCCATGCTTTATCGGCTGCTTGCTTAGCGGCATTCAGTAATTCATGTGCTAAGGGATTATGGTTTGACATTAATCCACTATAATGATTACCAAGTGCAATAATACAGGCTCCGGTTAAAGTTGCAACATCAATTACCACATCAGGATCAAAACGTTCTACATAAGTTAGTGTGTCACAAAGAACCAATCTTCCTTCCGCATCAGTATTAAGGACTTCTACTGTCTGACCTGACATGGTGGTTAAAATATCACCAGGGCGATAAGCTTTACCGCTTGGCATGTTTTCACAGCCGGCCAACACTGCGGTGACGTTAATCGGCAGTCTTAGTTCGGCCACAAAGCGCATAACGCCATAAACAGTTGCGGCTCCACACATATCGTATTTCATTTCATCCATGCCATCGGATGGTTTAATAGAAATCCCACCAGAGTCAAAAGTTAATCCTTTACCGACCAACACAATCGGTTTAGCCGTTGGATCGTCACTTCCTTTATATTGCATGATCGACATTAGCGATTCGTTTTGTGAGCCTTGGCCCACGGCTAAGTAGGCATTCATCGCAAGTTCTTTCATCTGTTCTTCGCCAATCACTTTGGTGGTAAGATTTTCATAATCATCGGCTAATTGACGTGCTTGTGAGGCTAAATAGGCTGCATTGCAAATATTGGGCGGCATGTTAGCCAGATCTTTAGTTGACTTTATACCCAGTGCGACAGCCAGGCCGTGTTGAATAGCGCGCTCGCCATTAGGTAAATCACGGCGTGTTGGAACATTGAAAACAATTTTACGTAACGGACGTCGTGGCTCGCTCTTATTGCTTTTAAGTTGCTTAAATATATATAATGCTTCTTTTGCAGTTTCTACTGCCTGGCGAATTTTCCAATAATTATTGCGGCTTTTTACATGCAATTCAGTTAGAAAGCAGACGGCTTCCATTGAGCCGGTTTTATTTAAGGTATTAATTGTTTTTTGGATAATCTGTTTATATTGACGCTCATCGAGTTCACGTTCTTTACCGCATCCAACTAACAGAATGCGTTCAGATAATATATTAGGAACATGGTGAAGTAATAGCATTTGGCCAACTTTACCTTCTAGTTCTCCGCGGCGTAGTAAGGCACTGATATAGCCGTCACTGATCGTATCGAGTTGTTCGGCTATAGGGGATAAGCGACGAGGTTCAAATACTCCAACAATGATACAGGCGCTACGCTGTTTCTCTGGGCTACCGCTTTTTACACTAAACTCCATGCATTCTCCTGAATTTTAAAGACAAAGATTAATACTATCGCTAAAATTAACGAACAGTATAAATTTACCTTATGAAATAGCTGATTTATGTTAAACTAACCGAATGGTTTACGGATAGTAATAAGTAACGATTAAGCATATTCTGTTTGGTGATCGAATAGTTAATGCTGCATTTATCACCATGATACATTGTAACCATTAAGAAAACCAAAATATTGTACGTAACTTTAACTATACGACGAAGTTAGCTATTTTGCTGCAAAAAACAAATTTTCACAGGTGTAATTAGTGTGATTATAATTCGATACTTAGTTAAGGAAACGCTGAAAAGTCAAGTTGCAATACTTTTTATCCTGATTTTAATTTTTTTTAGTCAAAAAACAATCAATATATTAAATTCAGCGGTTCAGGAAAATATTCCTTCCGATTTAGTTTTTCCTCTTCTGGGGCTTGTAATTCCTGAAATGGCACAATTGATTTTGCCATTAAGTCTGTTTCTTGGCCTGTTAATGACCTACAGCAAACTCTATATCGATAGTGAAATTACTGTCATGCATGCCTGTGGCTTAGGTAAATGGGTATTAGTGACAGCGGCTTTAATTTTGGCATTTTTTACCGCTCTGATTGCGGCAATAAATGTAGCCTGGATGTTACCCTGGTCGGCAAAATATCAAGAGCAAGCATTAGCCGATGCGAAAGCCAATCCTGGTTTGGCCAGTATGGTTGAGGGACAATTTAAAACCACTAAGGATCAAAATATTGTTCTTTATATTAGTGATGTAACAGGCAAAAATTTTACTGATGTTTTTATGGCTCAATTACGCCCGGTTAATAACCAACGTCCTTCCGTGGTGATTGCTGAAAGTGGACGTATCCGAGAGGATCAAAACGGTAATCAAATTGTGGTATTAGATAAGGGAACCCGCTATGAAGGTACAGCACTATTACGTGATTCTCGTATAACGGATTTTAAAAATTATCAAGTGGTAATCGATCATAAAGAAACCGCAGTTACAGGCGATAAAATCGAGCAAAAGGATATGTTGCAGTTGTGGCGTGCTACAGATGCTGAATCAAAATCAGAATTTCACTGGCGCTTAACATTAGTCGTTTCGGTACTTATTATGGCCTTGATGGTTGTACCACTAAGTGAAGTTAATCCCAGACAGGGACGAGTCTTAAGTATGTTACCTGCGATGTTGCTTTATTTAATTTTCTTTTTATTGCAAAATACTCTGCACTCTAATGCTGAGAAAGGTGAAATTGATCCCAGAATAACAATGTGGCTAGTTAATGGAGCTTTTTTGCTATTAGCTATCATATTGAATACTTGGGATACCGTTTCGATGCGTCGAATACGTGCTAACTTCTTTAAAGGAGTTGCCTGATGTTTGGTGTATTAGATAAATATATTGGGCGTACTATTCTCTCCTCGATCCTAATGACCCTTTTTATGTTGGTTTCATTATCGGGCATTATTAAATTTGTTGAGCAATTAAGAAAAGTCGGTGATGGTGACTATACCACCTGGAGTGCCGGAATTTTTACTTTATTAACCGTTCCGAAAGATATTGAAGTATTTTTTCCGATGGCAGCACTGTTAGGCGCATTACTTGGATTGGGAACCCTGGCAACCCGTAACGAATTGGTAGTGATGCAGGCGGCTAGTTTTTCTCGTTTACAGGTTGCGATGTCAGTGATGAAGACCGCGATCCCTTTAGTGATTTTGACGATGGTTATTGGTGAATGGGTTGCGCCTGTAGCAGAGCAGTGGGCACATAACTATCAGGCTGAAAAAATTGTCGGTCGATCGCTAATGGTGACAGATCGTGGATTATGGGCTAAAGATGGTAATAATTTTATTCATATTCAGCGCGTTATCGATCAAAATGACATAAAAGAAATTTCCATTTACCAATTTGATGCGCAGAAAAAACTGCAAGCGGTCGTTTTTGCCGCTTCAGGTCGCTATAATTCTGATACTCACCAGTGGCAATTGTCACAAGTAGATAAATCATTGATTAACAATGAAAGAGAAATCACTGGCTCTCAGAGTTTATTGATGGATTGGAAAACCAACCTAAGCCCAGAAAAATTAGGAGTAGTTTCTCTGGAACCTGATTCATTAGCAATCAGCGGCCTGTATAAATATGTTAAATATCTTAAGGAGAGTGGGCAAGAAGCATCAGTCTATCAACTAAGTATGTGGAAGAAAATCTTGTCACCACTTTCTGTCGCTGTTATGATGTTAATGGCACTATCATTTATTTTTGGCCCGCTGCGCAGTGTCGCAATGGGGGTAAGGGTACTGATAGGTATTTCAGGGGGATTTATTTTTTATCTGTTAAATGAGGGCTTTGGTAACCTAAGTTTAGTCTATGGTGTTCCTCCTCTAATAGCAGCAATGTTACCGAGTGTATTATTTCTGGGATTTAGCATTTTATTATTAATGCGACGCCAATAATTAGTTTTGACAGCATGGTTAGGTATATTTTCAATGCGCTAGCATGCTGATAAAAAATTTATTTATTTAGCTTAACCATGATCAGGGCTTTCTAGCAGTTTTTTTGAGCAGATTTGCGGCAAAATCTTGTTTGGTTGGTGGAAAGAATTGTTATTGTGATTTATGGTTAACGCGGCAGTTAAATCGTTAATTCCTTCCGTTAACCGATTAAATTTACTGACTTTTTTGCGTGAAATCACGGCAAATATACCAATTACGTTGTTGTGGGATCATGGTCATATAGGTATTAAAACCACCACCACCACCCGTTTTTTTGATAGATGCCGGGAATGCCATCGCGAGGATTCATATAAACCCATCCAAGGCCAATACCATCAGCATGGCCAGCGACGTCCATACCTTTAATTTCGGTAAGCATCATATTGCGAGCAAAATAGATCGCTTGTTCACGTTAAGCGGTTTGTTTACTTACTTGCGTATGGGTTGACAGAAATTATTGCATCCATCTTTGCATATCAGCTGGCGTTGAATAAACCCCTCCACTACCCGCGGCAGCTAAGGTATTAATACATGGACTGGATTTATAACCCACCATTAGACGAGAACATTGATTGGCAGTTGGTGTAAAGGTGGTATAGCTGGGCGACTTTAAAATGATTACAAGTAATTACTCTATATCATTAAATTTGTATTTGAGAAAAACATATATTTTGTAATCAAAATTAAGACGCTTAGCTATATCATAATCATACATTTCGGCTGGTAAGGTAATTTTTTCGGCAAATAGTTGCTTATAAGATTTTCCTGCCGCTTTTGCCAGGGCATCGGCTAATAGATCATAAACCAGATTAGAATAAGCAGCTTTGGTTCCTGGTAAGCATTTAATTTTTACCTTTTTGAGCCATGTCCAACGGTTTGATTGGGTTGGCCAAACAAATACCGGCCGGCCGATTTTACCACCAAGGTTGCTCTCTTTGTAAACCACTGGTATGACTCGCCAGGCGATATAATCGAATAAGCTGTTTGCCATGATAAATAGGAATATGAGTACCGAAATAGCTGTAGTTTTGTAGGGGATCAGTAATACGTAATTTTTTATCCGCTTCTAATTTGATCATGACTTCACTAGTCATTATAGCTAAGCGACTTAATTTTGATGACATTATTTATATGAGCTATTCAATTGATTTTAGACGTAAAGTGATATTTACGATGGAAGAAGAAGGGTTGAGTATCCGAGAAACAGCGAAGCAATTTCGGATTGGCTCTGCATCTGTATCGCGTTGGATTAATCAAATAGAGCCAAAAGCATCGACTACGCGTCAGCGAAAAATCGATAAATCCGAGTTGATATAGCTGGGCGACTTTAAAATGATTACAAGTAATTACTCTATATCAGTAAATTTATATTGGAGAAAAACATATATTTTGTAATCAAAATTAAGACGCTTAGCTATAATACTGATATCAAATAATCCGATAGCAAACAGCGTTGTGCCCAATAAAGCGCCGATAACATTTGTTCTTCCTTTAGCTCCCCAGTTCTTGAGACCAACACACCGTTGACCTTTCGGGGAATAGCCGTGAGTCCGCTGAGTATCGTGTGAAAAACCACTTTTATCAATAAAAACAATATGCTTGCCTTCTTTTCATACTGTTGTTTTTTATTGAAACGTTTGTCGAGTGTTTTCGTCGGCTTTCGGATGACCTAGAGTTTTTTATAAGTCAATCCCATTTTTTAAAGAGCTTGCCAAATGGCCTTCTGAAAAACGCCAAAACGCTCTGCACGCTCTTTTTGGTAAGCATCTGGATATTGTTCAACATCTTTTATCAACTCGGATTTATCGATTTTTCGCTGACGCGTAGTCGATGCTTTTGGCTCTATTTGATTAATCCAACGCGATACAGATGCAGAGTCAATCCGAAATTGCTTCGCTGTTTCTCGGATACTCAACTCTTCTTCTCCCATCGTAAATATCACTTTACATCTAAAATCAATTGAATAGCTCATATAAATAATGTCATCAAAATTAAGTCGCTTAGCTATACCAGCAAAATGTTTGCTATCGTTAGCAAACAAGCATTCAATAACTTGCTGGATAAAACCATTAATAATGCATTAATTCATACCATGAAAAATAAATTAGCCCAACATATCAGTGCCTCAGCAATGCAAAAAAGTCTGCATTGGTCTCTCCGTTACCAATGCCAGGACAACTGCTGCCTTAAATCTCCACGCCACTGATCTGGAAGTCGATGTTATTAAACGATTAGGTGATTTGACCGTCATTAATCAAATAATGGCTCAACTAGATAAAGTGCTTAGCCAAGTGATGGATAACTTTGCCAAAGAGATGGAAACGATCACTGAGTTAATGCGTAAAATAGGCGAAATGGGCAGCCAAAGCCTGCATACCAGTAAATATATTACTCATAATTTAAACACTATGGCATAAAAAGGACTTAACCATGACAACTATTACTCCTTCAGTAACTAAAAATTTTATTCCGTCATTAGCGGTAACGGATGCTAAAAACGCGACGGAATTTAATCAAGTTTCTGACAAATTAGTTTCTCAGCATTTCGCTAACAAAACAGCACAGCTACATATTGAACAAACAACCAAAGAGCAAATCAATCAAACCAATTTACCGCTACTTACACCACCAACAGTGGAAAAAGATGAGCAAGCGTTAATCGATTGTTTAACAAAATTATTGCCTACAGTAATGAATTTATTAGGAATTACTGATGCGCAATTGCTATCGTTATTTAACAAAATATCAGCTACATTAAGAGAACTTAACGCCAAAATCCGTAACAACGGAGACCAACTAAAAATCACCACCCTACAATCCAGCGAAAAAGTCAAAGATAGTAAGTACACCGAAGCCGGTTCACTATTGACAAGTGCTATCGCGGGTAGTTCAGTTTTTTTAAGTCTGGGAATGAGAATCGCCGGCGCAGGGATCAGTTATAAAGGGTTGTCGCAAACCAGCAACAACAATGTTGGCACACTACAAAATAGCTCCCTGTTAGCTGGAAATGCCATTAGCAGCTTATCAAACTCAATCAGCCAAATTGCGCAACAACCCCTAGCTTCTGGAGAAGTCAAAGAACAGGGTAACGAACGTATTTTAGAAACTGAGCAACAAATTCATAATGCCACCGGAGAGACCCATCAGCGGGAAGAAAATATCAATGACGAAGTAAAAAAACTGATACAAATTCTTAATAAAATGATCGAATATAGTCAACAAACTGTATCCACTATTTCAGGCAATATTAGAGCTTAATATTAGCGTTTACTTAATAATCGATGATTGAAACGAGAATTTTTATGGTCACAGCAATAAATTATTCCAAGTCACATTCTGCCGGTTTTTCGTCTAGTATAGAGCACAAAAACACTGTATCTTCATTTATCAAAACCGATACTCAACCTATTCTACCGGCAAGTTTAACTATTTTACCGCCTGAAATAATAAAAGATCATCTCATTTACCTTAAGCCAGATGATAAATTGCAAAACAAACAAAATTTCTATTTTTTATGTCATAGAGGGATCACTCAACGATATAAAAAATGGTAATAGAGAGATAGACAATGGGATTCAAAATATAATAAATGGAAAAATCAATAAAAATTAGACATTAATAAAAAACGGCTAAACATTAGTAGAGCAAGGTCAAGCACTAAGAGATAACAGCCTAATTAACTTTAACCGACTATTATCTGATCAAAATCCTGCGCCTGTTGCAAAAAGTTATTAACAGTCACATCAGGCGTTATTAGCCGCTAGCCAACAAAAACTCATGCAAGCGCAACACACATTAGATGAAAATAGCTATAGCTAAGCGACTTAATTTTGATTACACCATATTGAGTGCGAACAAAATATCTGTGTCACATCCGAGCGCTCTTTTTTTACATTTAGCTTGTGCCCA
>NZ_CACTIE010000141.1 GCF_902713415.1 Arsenophonus endosymbiont of Bemisia tabaci Q2 | reverse complement strand
TATAGCTGGGCGACTTTAAAATGATTACAAGTAATGACTCTATATCAGTAAATTTATATTGGAGAAAAACATATATTTTGTAATCAAAATTAAGACGCTTAGCTATAACAGCACCACCGACAAGACATTGATTTAACATATTATCTTAAAACCAATAAATATGATGGATAAAAAGGTCATTACTTAATGAAAAAATTGATAATGCTAGGCTTGTTAGCGATAACTTTTCATATTAGCCAGGTATGGGCAGATGCCGCTTCTGAACTGCAAATGCGCCTAAATAAAATAAATAGTTTTCATGCTAATTTTACTCAAAAGGTGACCAGTGCTGATGGTGATTTAATTCAGCAAGGTGAAAGCCAGCTATCGATCAAACGGCCAAATTTATTTAACTGGCATATGGTAGCACCAGATGAAAGTTGGTTAGTTTCTGATGGTACTAATCTTTGGTTTTATAATCCTTTTGTTGAGCAAGTTACGGTAACTTTATTGAGTCAGGCAACGACGGATACACCGTTTATGTTGATAACCCGTAATGATCCGCAGGATTGGAAACGTTATCAGATTAGTCAAAATGATAATGATTTTCTGCTAACAGCTACCCAAAATAAGGGAAATTTGAAACATTTTTCCATTACTGTTCAGCCTGATGGCACTATTCAACAATTTACGGCGGTAGAGCAAGATGGCCAGATGAGTTCATATCAGCTAAAAGGCCAGCAAAATAGCCATGTTGATGACAACAAATTTAAATTTTATCCACCACAAGGTGTAACTGTTGATGATCAAAGGTCAAGTAGGTGAGGTGACTAATTTACCACTTGATTTTTCATCTAATGAATTTCAACTATTGCCCGCAAAAATGCGGCCAATCAACTTAGAGCAATATATTGGCCAGCTCCATTTATTACCTAAGGACAAGCCACTCGCGCGCTATTGGTGCAGGCCAACTGCATTTCATGATTTTGTGGGGGCCTCCAGGTACCGGAAAAACGACCCTTGCTGAAATTATCGGTCACTATGCGGATGCCGCCATTGAAAAGATACAGCGGTAACCTCAGGTATCAAAGAGATCCGCAAGGCGATTGAAATTGCTTGCCAAAATCGGCAATTAGGGCGAAGAACGATTTTATTTGTTGATGAAGTTCATCGCTTCAATAAAAGTCAACAAGATGCCTTTTTACCTCATATAGAAGATGGTACGGTAACGTTTATTGGCGCCACAACAGAAAATCCTTCTTTTGAGCTCAACTCAGCCTTACTTTCACGCACGCGGGTTTATCTACTGAAACTGCTTGCTTTCTAATGAAGAAATTGTCATGGTTTTTCAGTAGGCAATGGAGGATAGAGAATGTGGTTATGGTGACCAGAAAATTATTTTGCCCGATGACACCCGTGACATGATAGCCCAATTAGCCAATGGTGATGCCAGACGAGCATTAAATTTACTGGAAATGATGGTCGATATGGCTGAGATCAATGATAAAGATCAGCGAATATTAGCCGTAAATTTACTAAAAGAAGTTAGTGGTGAAAGAAGCGTTCGTTTTGATAATAAAGGCGATCGTTATTATGATCTCATTTCCGCACTACATAAATCTGTCCGTGGCTCTGCCCCCCATGCAGGGCTTTATTGGTATGCCGGGATTATCACTGCTGGCGGTGACCCTTTATATGTTGCTCGTCGCCTGTTGGCTATTGCCTCTGAAGATATAGGCAATGCTGATCTGAGAGCAATGCAAGTTGCGATAGCGGCGTGGGATTGTTTCACCCGTGTTGGTCCAGCGGAAGGAGAGCGAGCCATTGCCCAAGCAATTGTCTATTTAGCTTGTGCTGCTAAAAGTAATGCCGTTTATAAGGCTTTTCAGGCCGCTATAACAGACGCAAAGCAACAGCCAGATTATGATGTCCCCTCTCATTTAGGTAATGCACCGACTAAATTAATGAAAGAGATGGGCTTAGGTCAAGAATATCGCTATGCTCACGATGAGCTTAATGCTTATGCTGCTGGTGAAAATTACTTTCTCGCCGAGATGCAAGAAACACGTTATTATTTTCCATCAAATCGTGGTTTAGAAGGAAAAATTAGCGAAAAATTATCCTGGCTGACTGAATTGGATCAAAATAGCTTAACAAAACGCTATCGTTAAAAATCTCAATGGGGTGATGTAGCCAGATCAGGCTAAAAAAGTGTTAAGTGTCAGAGAAAACTGGCAAGTTGTTTTTATTTTTAAACCATAATAATTTTACAGGTTAAGCATGCTCGATCCAAATTTACTGCGTAATAAGCTAGACGTAGTTGCTGAAAAACTAGCTCGTAGGGGATTTATTCTCGATGTAAATATGTTGCGTAAACTAGAGCAAGAACGCAAAGATTTACAAATTAAAACAGAAAGCTTGCAGGCAGAACGAAATTCCCGCTCGAAAACCATCGGTGCAGCAAAAGCGCGCGGTGAAGATGCTGAAGCTTTACGTAAGCAAGTTAACCAGTTAGGTGAAGAGCTGGATAGTGCTAAAAGTAAACTAACGCAAATACAGGATGACATTCGTAATATTACTTTAAGTTTACCCAACTTACCTGATGACAGTGTACCAGACGGCAACGATGAAACCGACAATGTCGAAATTAGTTGTTGGGGTGAACCGCGTCAATATGATTTTACCATTAAGGATCATGTGGCATTAGGTGAATTAACTGATGGTTTGGATTTTTCGGCTGCAGTAAAAATTACTGGTTCCCGTTTTGTGGTCATGAAAGGCCAAATTGCGCGCTTGCATCGGGCATTGACCCAATTCATGTTAGATTTACACACCGAAGAACATCGTTATACGGAAACTTATGTTCCCTATTTAGTTAATCATGCCACCCTTTATGGCACCGGCCAGCTACCCAAATTCAGTGAAGATCTTTTTTATACCAAACCATTGGAAGAACAGGCATCAAATCAGCAATATGCGTTGATCCCAACCGCGGAAGTGCCGGTAACTAATCTAGTTCGGGATGAAATTTTAGCGGCAGAAAGTTTACCTCTCCGCCTGACAGCGCATACTCCCTGTTTTCGTTCTGAAGCCGGCTCTTATGGCCGCGATGCGCGCGGCCTGATTCGTATGCACCAATTTGATAAAGTTGAATTAGTGCAGATAGTAGAGCCAGAAAAATCGATGGCAGCACTGGAAGAATTAACCGGCCATGCAGAAAAAGTATTGCAATTGTTAAAATTGCCTTACCGTAAAATTGTTTTATGTACTGGCGATATGGGTTTTGCAGCTTGTAAAACCTACGATCTGGAAGTATGGCTACCGGCCCAAAATACCTACCGCGAAATCTCTTCTTGTTCAAATACCTGGGACTTCCAGGCACGTCGCATGCAAGCGCGTTTCCGTCATAAAGAGGATAAAAAACCACAGTTAGTGCATACCTTAAATGGCTCTGGTTTGGCTGTTGGTCGTACCTTGGTGGCGGTAATGGAAAATTATCAGCAAGCTGATGGACGGATTGAAGTGCCTGAAGTTTTACGTCCTTACATAAAGGGGTTAGAGTATATTGGCTAACGCAATGAGCGATGTTATTCAAATAGCGACGCTTGTGATCAATAAATAAACTTGTCGGTAATATTCAGCGAATATCAGCCAAATGTAATCAGACATAATATAAAGCTACTGTTTAAAAGTAGCTTTATTTATTATTGCAGATCGGCCATGACAAAAGTGCTGAGCAGATATATAGCTAAGCGACTTAATTTTGATAAGATTATTTATATGAGCTATTCAATTGATTTTAGACGTACAGTGATATTTACGATGGAAGAAGAAGGGTTAAGTATCCGAGAAACAGCGAAGCAATTTCGGATTGGCTCTGCATCTGTATCTCGTTGGATTAATCAAATAGAGCCAAAAGCGTCGACTACGTGTCAGCAAAAAATCGATAAATCCGAATTGATAAAAGATCTTGAACAATATAGCTGGGCGACTTTAAAATGATTACAAGTAATTACTCTATATCAATAAATTTATATTGGAGAAAAACATATATTTTGTAATCAAAATTAAGTCGCTTAGCTATATTATCCAGATGCTTACCAAAAAGAGCGTGCAGAGGGTTTTGGCGTTTGTCAGAAGGCCATTTGGCAAGCTCTTAAAAAATGGGATTGACCTATAAAAAACTCTACGTCATGCGAAAGCCGACGAAAACACTCGACAAACGTTTCAACAAAAAACAACAGTATGAAAAAGAAGGAAAGCATATTGTTTTTATTGATGAAAGTGGTTTTTCACACGATACCCCGCGGACTCACGGCTATTCCCCGAAAAGTCAACGGTGTTTTGGTCTCAAGAACTGGGGAGCTAAAGGAAGAACAAATGTTATCGGCGCTTTATTGGGCAAAACGCTGTTTGCTATCGGATTATTTGATATCAATATTAACAGCGATGTTTTCTATTTATGGGTCACCCAAGTCCTTATCCCAGTATAGCTAAACGTCTTAATTTTGATTACAAAAATATATGTTTTTCTCGAATATAAATTTACTGATATAAAGTAATTACTTGTAATCATTTTAAAGTCGCCTAGCTATACTTCCTAAAAACAGTGTAATCATGATGGATAATGCAACTTTTTACAAGAAACAGAGTATTCAACAAGTCATCATCGATGCAGGGCATATGGTGGAATATTTGCCTACTTATTCGCCAGATCTTAATCCAATTGAACATAAATGGGCACAAGCTAAATGCAAAAAAAGAGCGCTCGGATCCGACACAGATATTTTGTTCGCACTCAATATGATATAATCAAAATTAAGTCGCTTAGCTATACCAAGGTGGAGTTGAAGGCACAAAAAAACTTTTTGCATTAACTAAGCCACCTAAGCCACCTAAGCCACCTAAGCCACCTAAGCCACGTAGCGTAATTTTTGCCATAATGACATTATGGCTATTGGTGCTATATGGCAGACCAAAGGTATGGGGTTAACCTTACCAAGAGATTTATCTATTATTGGATTTAGCAATCTCAATTTTGCACAATATAGTGAACCAGCTCTCACCACAATCGAGTAACCTCGTTTTGAAATTGGTCGCCAGGCAATATTACTATTTTTAGCGAAAATCGAAGGCCACGGAATAGATAAAAATGCAAAACTGCTAGACTGCCATTTAATTATCCGTGATAGTGTTTTTCCACCTAAAAACTAGTCAAAAGTGATTAGGTTAAGTAACCTATAACGAATTAATGTAACTTTTTATTAATTAGCGAATTGAAAAGTGGCACAAAAAGATTACGTGAGACGAGGGCGCAAAAGGCCTCGTAAGAATAAGCATGCAGGCAAAAAAAATCAAATCAAGGATTGCCGAAAACAACCCTTTCTGTCGCTATTGCCATCGTAATTGTCTTTATTCGTGGCTTATTACATTACGCAAAATAAACGCGTTCCTTTGCTTAACAAAACAACTTCACCTAACAGCAATCAGCCAGTCAAAAGTCTACCTCCTAAACCAAGAAGAACGCTGGCGTTACATAAAAGAGCTGGAAAAGCGGGGCTCTGATCTACCAAACTTTAACCACTCAACCAAATCAAATGTTAATAACACGACCGAGTTAACCAATGAACAGCGTCAATTTCTTGAACAGATTGATGCGGATAGACGCAATCCCACCACAAATCTATCCGAGGTGCCTAATAATGATAATGTTCCCCGCTCACACGTGATCATTAATGGCCCACCAATAGAATCACCTCTGCGATTAAAACCCGCACCACAAGCCCCAACAACCAACAAATAACCAACAAAAAAATAGTGGTACAATGCGGCTCATTTAAGAACCTGGAGCAAGCAGAATCAGTTAAAGCTAACCTGGCCTTTTCAGGTTTAGAGAGTAGGATTAGCTCGACTGAAAGTTGGCATCGCGTAGTTCTTGGGCCTTACAATCAAGAACCAGGAGAAAAAATACGTGACCGAGCTAAATCTGTCGGCGTATCCGGCTGAATTCTTCGTACAAGTAAGGGTTGAAAAATAATTATTATCCCCCATTTACATTCCTAATAGCGTAAATACTGACTTTTTACGTAATAAAAACCTAAAAAGTATGTTTACATAGTCTCCTAATAAAATAACCAAGGGCTGACTCATGACTACAATCGTAAGTGTTCGCCGTAATGGTCAAGTTGTAATTGGTGGTGATGGACAGGCGACGATGGGTAACACCGTCATGAAAGGGAACGTCCGTAAAGTGCGCCACCTTTATAATGATAAAGTTATTGCGGGCTTTGCAGGCGGTACTGCTGATGCATTTACACTGTTTGAACTTTTTGAACGAAAACTAGAACTTCACCAAGGACACTTAACGAAAGCCGCTGTTGAATTAGCTAAAGATTGGCGTACTGATCGTATGCTGAGAAAACTTGAAGCGCTTTTAGCTGTTGCAGATGAAAACAGCTCATTGATCATTACAGGTAATGGCGATGTTATTCAACCAGAAAATGATTTGATCGCTATTGGTTCTGGTGGTGCCTATGCACAAGCCGCTGCGCGTGCATTGTTAGAAAATACAACAATGAGCGCACGTGATATTACAGAAAAAGCGTTAAATATAGCGAGTGATATCTGTATTTATACCAACCATAATTTTAACTTTGAAGAGCTCTCTTCAAAATCTTAAGGATTTAAACATGTCTGAAATGACGCCTCGTGAAATTGTCAGTGAATTGGACAATCATATTATTGGTCAAGACAAAGCAAAACGTTCTGTCGCTATTGCGCTACGTAATCGTTGGCGTCGTATGCAACTTGATGAAGCACTACGTCAGGAAGTAACACCGAAAAATATTTTGATGATTGGCCCAACTGGTGTGGGTAAAACTGAAATTGCCCGTCGTTTGGCAAAACTGGCTAATGCTCCCTTTATCAAGGTAGAAGCAACAAAGTTTACTGAAGTCGGTTATGTGGGTAAAGAGGTCGATTCTATTATTCGTGATTTGACTGACGCTGCTGTAAAAACGGTACGCCTGCAATCTATAGAAAAAAACCGTTACCGAGCAGAAGAACTGGCCGAAGAACGTATTCTTGATGTTTTATTACCTTCGGCTAAAAATAATTGGGGAAAACCTGATCCTAATGTAGAACCTTCTACCGCACGTCAATCTTTCCGTAAAAAACTAAGAGAAGGTAAGCTGGACGATAAAGAAATTGAAATTGAGGTTGCTACTACACCGGTAGGCGTTGAAATTATGGCTCCTCCTGGTATGGAAGAAATGACCAGTCAATTGCAATCTATGTTTCAAAATCTGGCAGGGCAAAAACATAAACCCCGTAAGATGAAGATCAAAGAAGCCTTCAAAATATTGATCGAAGAAGAAGCAGCAAAACTGGTCAATCCAGAAGAACTAAAACAGCAAGCCATTGGTGAAGTTGAACAACACGGCATTGTTTTTATCGATGAAATCGATAAAATTTGTAAACGTGGCGAAACGTTTGGCCCTGATGTCTCTCGAGAAGGTGTACAACGTGATTTGCTACCTTTAGTTGAAGGCTGCACCGTTTCTACTAAACATGGGATGGTAAAAACTGATCATATTCTGTTTATCGCTTCTGGTGCATTCCAGGTTGCTAGTCCATCGGATTTGATCCCCGAGCTACAAGGCCGATTACCCATCAGAGTGGAACTACAAGCGTTGACAGCAGAAGACTTTAACCGTATTTTAACTGAACCAAATGCCTCTTTAACTATACAATATAAAGCATTGATGGCAACCGAAGGTTTAAACATTAAATTTACGCCAGAAGGTATTAATAAAATTGCTCAAGCAGCATGGCAAGTCAACGAAAAAACAGAAAATATTGGTGCTCGTCGATTACATACCGTTCTTGAGCGATTGATGGAAGACATCTCTTTCGATGCTAGTGAATGCAATGGTCAAGACATTATAATTGACGCTGATTACGTAGCTAAGCATCTAGATGAACTAGTTGCTGATGAAGATCTGAGTCGATTTATTTTATAATCTGGCGTCGTTAACTTTGCTGATTATAATCTTGGATGGGGGGCTAAGCCTCCCATTATTTTTATAACAACAAACTTGTGGATTAATTACATGAATTTAATCACATCAAGAAAGCCTATACAAATAAAGGTGTGGCTAGAAAGTTTACGCCCCAAAACACTTCCGTTAGGTATTGCGCCAATTATAACGGGTTCTGGATTAGCTTATTGGTCTGGCACTTTTACTCTCTCTATTGCATTATTAGCTTTACTCACTGCTGCTGCACTACAAATTCTATCCAATCTGGCTAATGATTATGGCTATGCGATTAAGGGCAGTTATACCGAGGAACGATTAGGGCCATTACGAGGTATACAAAAAGGAATTATTAGCCTGGCAGAAATGAAAGTTGCCCTAAAAATCACTATCTTTATTTGTTGTTTATGTGGCTTAACTCTGATCATAGTCGCTTGTCGAATGCCAAAGGATATTATTGGCTTTCTGATACTCGGCGTTATCGCTATAATAGGAGCCATCACCTACACCGTGTGGAAAAAACCTATGGATATATGGGGTTTGGCGACATCTCAGTGTTGTTCTTTTTTGGTTGGTTAAGTGTGATCGGAACTTACTATCTGCATACTAACCACTTTAATTTGATGATATTATTGCCAGAAACAGCTTGTAGATTGCTGTCAGTAGCAGTACTAAACGTTAACAATATGCGTGATATAGAAAATGATATTAAAGCCGGTAAAAATACCTTGGCTGTTAGATTAGGCACTAAAGGCCCTCGAAAGTATCATGCGGCACTCATCTTAATTGCCATTTTTTGTTTAATTCTGTTTAGCTTGTTATATCTTCATCACTGGACGGGTTGGTTATTTTTGCTCGCTATACCGATGTTACTAAACCACATAAAGAGAGTTATCCATGATACCACCGCGCTGGGTATGAAACCTTTATTGGAAAATATGGTAAAAGCGGCATTGCCGGCTAATATTCTATTTTCTGTTGGACTTATTTTAAATTAATTATTGTAATTTTGATTTTTCTTAGTATTTTTATCAGCTATGTTTTTGCAAAAAATAACCAGATAAAGATATACTGAACTTCCCTTGTACTTAAAATAGACCGAAATCCTATGAAATATGATACTTCCGAGCTTTGTGATATCTAACAAGAAGAGGTGAATGTGGTAGAACCTTGATTCGCTAACTTTGGCGTGCGTAGTTCATTTAGTGGTCAAATCGTAACAGTGAAATGTTTTGAAGACAACGGCATCATCTACGATTTACTAGAAGAACAGGGGGAGAGTCAAATTCTATTAGTTGTGATGGTGGCGGCTCTGTACGTAAGGCGCTAATTGATGCTGAATTGGCAAAATTTGCCATGAAAAATCAATGGGAAGGCATTATTATTAATGAATTAGTAGAATTAGATATCGGTATTCAAGCAATCGCTCCCATTTCGGGAGGTTTTACCAGTGAGGGTATCGGAAAAAGTGATGTGCGAGTCAATTTGGTGGCGTCACATTCTTTACAGAAGATTATTTGTACGCAGATAATACCGGTATTATCTTTTCCGAGCATCTATTACTTTTAGATGATGTAGATGATGAGTCAAACAACGATCAAGATATTGAAGACTAATACTCTTTCAGCTAAAAACAAACATTGTTGTATTATTCAATATCTATCAATTAAGTAGCAATAAGGGCAACAAATTTTGCCCTTATTGCTACTTTTTATAATGTAATCTGACGATTACTGAACATCTTCCATTCGACCTAATAGACCGCGTAAACGTTCTTGCCAAGCATACTGTTCTTGTTTTAAATTCTCATTTTCATGAGTCACCGTTCCATGTTTCTCTTTAGCACTCGCTACTTCTTGATACAAAATATTATTTTTCTCTTTAAGTTCATTAACTTCCATCTGAAAAAGTTTAATTTTTTCAATAGCTTGTTGAACTTTAGTTTCTAACTTTTCAAAAACTTCAAATGACATTCTTTCGTCCCCTTTTTTAGCAATGCTACGATTGTAAGTAGCCTTCTTACGTCTGTCTAGTTGAAAGCTCTCGATAAATGTCGATTTAACCTTAATTATTTCTATTTATACAACTAATTGCAAAAAATACATCAACTAGAATGTCAGTTTGATTACTTTATCAGAGCGATTTCGCTCATTTTTTTGAAGTGATCCAACATATTTGATCCCATTATTTCCGTTTACGTTCATTTAACGATAAATTTTTCAAAGTTTTCTTAGGAAATAACAAATAAAAGATCAATTTTATTGCTTAGTATGCATACTTTTGTAGGATAAAAATATGAGTAAAATTACTTCACCAACGCTGACAGGTCAATGTATCTCTGAATTTTTAGGTACTGCCTTACTGGTCTTCTTTGCCCTGGGCTGTGTTGCTGCTACGCGTATTGCAGGCGCACAACTAGGTTTATGGGAAATCATTATGATTTGGGGATTTGGGGTGGCTCTAGGCGTTTATCTTACGGCAGGTATTTCAGGAGTGCACTTAAATCCGGCGATTACCGTTACTTTTTGGTTATTTGCCCATTTTGATAGAAAAAAGTACTGCCCTGCATAAATGCAGGGAGGCTTCGTCGCTGTCGCTCTCATTTATGGGTTGTACTTCGAACTATTTCTAGATTATGAAAAATCACACCATATAGTACGTGGTTCACCAGCAAGCTTATTTACTGCCGGTGTTTTTTTACTTATCCAGCAGGCCAAATTAGCGTCCTACAGGTATTTCTGGTTGAAGTTGTTATTGCTATTATCTTGGTTTGTATGATATTAAGCTTAACTGATGATAACAATGGGCATACCCCGTGGCCCACTAGCATCACTACTTATTGGTATTCTGATTGCACTTATTGATAGTTCATTTGCCCCACTTACCGGTTTGGCATTAAATCCTGCTCGCGATTTCGGCTCCAAACTCATAGCTGATCTGGCTGACTGGGGTGATATTGCCTTAACCGGTGAACGAGATTTCCCTTATTGCATAATTTCCTTAACGGCATCTTTTTTTGGCTTTATTCTCGGTGCTTTTGCTTATAGCAAACTGATTGGCTACCATTTACCTATTATGGCAAATCAAAACAAAAAAATAAAGGCTAAAATAATTCAAAAAAATAATATGAAGTAAATTGGACAATTATTATGACAACTGAAACACCAACAACAAAAAAATATATTATCGCACTTGATCAAGGTACCACTAGTTCACGAACCATTATTTTTGATTTTTGATCATGATGCTAATATAGCTAAGCAACTTAATTTTGATTACACCATATTG
>NZ_CACTIE010000140.1 GCF_902713415.1 Arsenophonus endosymbiont of Bemisia tabaci Q2 | reverse complement strand
GTAAGCATCTGGATATTGTTCAACATCTTTTATCAACTCGGATTTATCGATTTTTCGCTGACGCGTAGTCGATGCTTTCGGCTCTATTTGATTAATCCAACGCGATACAAATGCAGAGTCAATCCGAAATTGCTTCGCTGTTTCTCGGATACTCAACCCTTCTTCTTCCATCGTAAATATCACTTTACCTCTAAAATCAATTGAATAGCTCAATATAAATAATGTCATCAGAATTAAGTCGCTTAGCTATACTATGATGAAGATGGTAGCAGCGTCTCAGAACTGTTTCGATTAACAACCTCAGCTCAGCGCAAAGTATTTGAAGAACCTTTCCTATTGCTCCACCAGCGAGCTTCAGGCCTTCCCTTCCAATGGTAAACTGCAGCCCATATTCTACGTCAAAAGGAATTATTACGTCATCCTAACTTTTTTATCGCACGTAAAAAAAGCCAGTTTTGGCAAATAATAGAGAAAATTTTTGACTACCAAGGAAAGTATCGTCTGGCTGACGACCTCTATTAACAACATGATTTCTATTTGTATTTACTATATCGCTGTTTTTACTGAAATGAATATCAATGCCCTAAAATTAGGACATCTTTTTCATTGCTGTAGAGCATTTTTTTCGCTAAAATGCCGCCCGCTTAATTAGCAATCACTAACAAGTTTTTATTATCAGATCTGCCACTGGGTCGCCTGTTGCAGAGTCTTTTTATATTTATATTATGAGAACAAATAATGCTAACGATTAATGCAGAAATCCGCAAAGAGCAGGGTAAGGGTGCGAGCCGCCGCCTGCGTAAAGACAACAAATTACCAGCTATCGTCTATGGTGGTGATCAGGAACCCGTTTTTATTGAACTCAACCATGATGAAATTATCAACCAAGAAAACAAGCCAGAGTTTTATGAAGTATTAACACTGGTGGTTGATGGGAAAAAAACCAAAGTTAAAGTACAAGCGGTTCAACGTCATCCGTTTAAGCCTAAACTAACCCATATCGATTTCTTTCGGGTTTAATTACGCAAAATTGCGCTTTTTACTAAGCCAATTATCAATAACGCCGCTTTTGCGGCGTTATTTGTTTTTACCATTATCAACGGCTTTTCTTGCCAGGCTCTATAGCTGGGCGACTTTAAAATGATTACAAGTAATTACTCTATATCAGTAAATTTATATTGGAGAA
>NZ_CACTIE010000139.1 GCF_902713415.1 Arsenophonus endosymbiont of Bemisia tabaci Q2 | reverse complement strand
AGTGTAATCATGATGGATAATGCAACTTTTCACAAGAAACAGAGTATTCAACAAGTCATCATCGATGCGGGGCATATGGTGGAATATTTGCCTACCTATATTCGCCAGATCTTAATCCAATTGAACATAAATAGGCACAAGCTAAATCCAAAAAAGAGCGCTCGGATGCAACACAGATATTTTTGTTCGCACTCAATATGGTGTAATCAAAATTAAGTTGCTTAGCTATAGCATTATCAGCAAATTGCAATAACATATAGAATTAAACGGAGAGAATCTAATGAGCCCATTGAAAGCCGGTGATAAGGCCCCCCAATTTAGCCTTCCTGACCAAGATGGCGAAATAATCAATTTATCTGATTATCTTGGTCAACTAATTTTGATTTATTTTTATCCTAAAGCAATGACTCCTGGCTGTACAATACAAGCTTGTGGATTACGTGACGAAATGGATAAATTAAAACAAATGGGTGTTGAAGTTTTTGGTATAAGTACTGATAAAGCAGAAAAGTTATTACGTTTCACTGAAAAAGAGATGCTAAATTTTACATTACTATCGGATCATAAGCATGAGGTAGCGGAAAAATTCGGTGTATGGGGAGCAAAGCAATTTATGGGGAAAACGTTTGATGGCATTCATCGCATCAGTTTTCTGATTAATGCAAAAGGTGAGATTGAACATGTGTTTGATAAATTTAAAACTAGTGATCATCACCAAATTGTACTGAATTATCTTAATACTCATCCGTGATTTAAATTGATTGTTAATTGCCCCTGCCTGTTTTGGTGGCAATTAACAATTAAAAAATTATTTTTCAGTTACGAGATTATCTTCCGGCCACACATGCATAACGGCTTTAATTAAAGTTGCCAATGGAATGGCAAAAAATACCCCCCAAAAACCCCAAAGCCCACCAAATACTAGGACAGATAAAATAATAACTAACGGATGCAAATTAACCGCTTCAGAGAATAAAATGGGCACCAATAAATTGCCATCAAACCCTTGAACAATTAAATAAGCGATTAGTAAAGTCCAAAAGTCAGGTCCAATACCCCATTGAAACAGAGCAACTAAAACTACTGGGATAGTAACCACCACCGCACCAATATAGGGGATCAAGACAGAAATACCGACTAGTACTGACAAAAATAGCGAGTAGCGCAAACCTAAAAAAGCAAAGGCGATATAAGTACAGATACCAACAATAACCATTTCAATAACTTTACCACGGATATAGTTAGTGATCTGTTGGTTCATTTCCTGCCAAACTTGTCCGACCAATAACTGATCACGGGGTAAAATACGTTGTAAACCACGTATTATTTTAGTCTTATCTTTCAGTAGAAAAAATACCATTAGTGGTACTAAAACCAGATATATTGCTATGGTAATAATACCAATAAGCGAAGCAACAGAATACTTAACCACAGATTCACCTAAAGTCGATAAGCGACCGCGTAAATTATCCGCTATCATATCAATAATACCGACATCAACTAAAGCGGGATAGCGTTCAGGCAATGCTTTGGCATATTCATTAAAGCTATTTACCATTGAAGGTAAATCAAATAATAAATTCATGCCTTGCTGCCAGACAATGGGCACAATAATTAAAAAAACCATGGCACTAATACCCATAAATATTGTCAGTACAATGGACGCCGCCATCAGCCTTGATAAGCCTAATTTACCCAGTTGTGGGGTTGGCCATTCAAGTAAATAAGCCAACACGATAGCAACTAATAAAGGAGCTAAAATATCATGAAAAAAGAATATGATACAAAAACCGATAATCAGGCTGATAAACAATGCAACGACCTGAGGATCTGAAAATCTTCGACGATACCATTGCAAAAACATCTCCAGCATATATTCACTCCTGAATGTGGTAAATTAGTCTTTTAATCCACGAAATTATACCAATTGACAGATTATCCAGTAAGCTTTGCTATCATAAAAAATATCATTTAACAATATATAGCTAAGCGTCTTAATTTTGATTACAAAATATATGTTTTTCTCCAATATAAATTTACTGATATAGAGTAATTACTTGTAATCATTTTAAAGTCGCCCAACTATAATTAGCGGTTGCTTCCCCTTCAATTGTTGGATTGGTCGCCAGGATCACTTCTGATACCATCTTAGTCGCCAGTTTACCGGCTAAGCTTTCCACAGGCCGATATCCTTAGGTCCAACACCATCTAATAGCGACAAATGCCCCATTAAAAAAAAATAACGCCCGGCAAACTACCCTGTTTGTTCAATTGCATAAATATCAGCCGGACTTTCAACTACACATGGCCAGTTTGTTGACGCCTCGGATTAGTACAAATAGAACAGTGATCTTTTTCAGTAAATGTTCGACAACCCTGACAATGGCCAATTTCCGACATTGCAAGTGTTAATGCCTGAGGGAATTGCATGCCACCACTGCGATTGCGTTGCAGAAGATGGAAAATCATACGTTGCGCTGATTTGGTCCTACAGCAGATAAACAGCGTAGCGCTTCCATTAAAGATTCAAGAAGGGGGCTCGTTTACATCAAAATGGCATCTTAAAGCCTGGAAGTAATTACATCCCATTAGATACATTGGCCATTTTTTCTTTTTGGGCTTCTTCTATACGACGCGCAGCATCATTAAATGCAGCAGCAATAAGATCCTCTAACATATCTTTGCCATCTGCCATTAAACTAGGATCAATTTCAATCCGACGACAATTATGCGCGCCATTAATGGTTACTTTAACAAGATCTGCACCCGATTTTCCGGTAACCTCCATGTTAGCAATCTCTTCTTGAACTTTTTGCATCTTTTCTTGCATTTCCTGAGCCTGTTTCATCAGGTTACCCAGCTCACTTTTACCAAACATAATATTCTCTCTTTCTGATTTGTTACAAAATAGATTTTAACATTGCAACATTATACTTAAAGGTATGCATTCGGCTACACCGGCCGAATACTTTCTTCATCTAACTGCGCATCAAACAGCGTGCGCAAAGTCTGAATCGTTTTATCCACTATAATAGATTGACGGGCCTGTGCTAGCTTCTCTTCATAAATTACCTGCCGCCATTCCAAAGGTGTCTTGACAGCTGAATTATCATCTTCAATGATAACCAGTTTTATCGGCTTACCATATAACTTACTCAAGGCTTTTGTTAATGTTTTATGCGCCGGTTCAGTATTCAAATGCCGTTGCGTTGAGCGTAAATGTAAACAAATTTCCGTTTCACTTAACGCTTCCTTATAAGCATTTAACGCAAGTTGTTCTATCAATTTTGGCATTTTTAACTGACAAATTTCTGCCGACCAGTGGTCACGTTTTCGAGCTTCAAGCGCAATTTTATTGGCAAATTCCGGCGTTCTTTCATATTCCAATGCTTGTTTAATATTGCCAGGCGTGGTTACTCGCTCTACTTTTTGTTCAGAAACATTTTGCGGGCGCCATTGATAAGATTTACTCTTTTGATTTTTTTTATTTTTATTAGCTGTTTTAGGCTGATTTAAAACAGAGACCTGATGCTGTGCCGAAACGGTAGCTAACCTTTCTAACGCCGACATCGCTAGTGGCGTTTTTGTCTTCGGTGATGCTGTTTCAAACTTTTTTAACGGCGTTTTCTCCTGCGCTTTATTTAGCGATGCTTTTGCTTGCAATAATTGCAATGTAGGCGTACTAATTAACTTTTTATCCGATGAGCCTGTGGCTTTATTGATGATTTTTTTTTTATCTTTTAAGTTAACAGAAATATCGACATGATTATCAATATCATTGGCTATAGTAGTTGTTTCAAAGAGACTTGGTGATGACAACAATGGAATTTCAATATCATTAACAGACTTAGGATGAAATGCTAATGCACGTAACAATGTCATCTCAACTCCCATCCGCCTTTCTGGCGCATAGGGAAGCTCTTTACGTCCAACTAACAAAGTTTGATAATAGAGCTGTAAATCCGTTGGCGTAATCAAGCGCGCAAGTAAACGTAGACGCTCATCTATAGGAGATGCAGTATCTTGCATCTCCACAGGTAAAAGCTGGATCATCGCAATACGATGAATTAATGATAACATTTCAATCAATACGCTTTCCCAGTCACCGCCTCGCAAAGCAATATCTTCTACTAAAGCCATCATTTTTGAACCATCAGCATGCACAATCGCTTCAATAATAGCTAGCGGCTGTTCATCATCTAATATGCCTAGCATTTGGCTAACTGAATCTGCCGATACTTGCCCTTGCCCCATAGCAATAGCTTGATCGGTTAAACTTAATGCATCACGTAAACTACCTTCGGCAGCTCTAGCGATTAATTGGCGGGCACGTTTATCACTCGATATTTGCTCAGCTGCTAAAATACGTTCAAGTTGACTGCTTATTTGGTCAATATCAAGTGATCTTAAATGAAATTGCAGGCAACGTGATAAAACCGTTATCGGTAATTTCTGTGGATCTGTCGTTGCTAATAGAAATTTCACATGTTCTGGTGGTTCTTCCAGCGTCTTGAGTAAAGCATTAAAGCTATGACGAGATAGCATATGAACTTCGTCGATTAAGTACACTTTAAATCGACCGCGTGCCGCTGCATACTGAACATTATCTAGTAGCTCGCGGGTATCCTCAACTTTAGTGCGCGAAGCGGCATCAATTTCAATCAAATCAACAAATCGCCCATCCGCTATCTCTAGGCAGTTAGCACATTTACCACAAGGGTTTTGACTTATCCCTACCTCACAGTTAAACCCTTTCGCAAACAGCCGCGCAATGGTCGTTTTGCCAACTCCACGTGTACCAGAAAATAAGTAAGCATGATGGAGCCGCTGCTGATGCAAACCATTTTCCAGCGCGGTCAAAACATGTTGTTGCCCAACAACATCGGTAAATGTTTGTGGGCGCCATTTACGGGCAAGTACTTGGTAGCTCATGATTCCTATTAGACATTAAGTATACAGATTCGCCAACCTATCGCTGTTCGCTAGTCAGCACATTTTGCTAGAAAATTTTGCGCATTAACTGCCTGGGAATTCAACAAAATTAAAACAATTGAACCCTTGCTTTTTTAAACGCTCGATACCACCCAAGTCAGGCAAACAGATAATAAATGCCGCTTCATTAACTTTACCACCAAGCTGCCGAATCAAGCGTACTGTTGCTTCAATCGTTCCACTTCTAGCGAGTAAATTATCAACAACTAAAACATTGTCTTTGGCTAAAATACTATCTTGATGGATCTTTAGTGCATCCATACCATATTCTAGCTCATATTTTTGTCGTAATGTGGCGCGCGGCAACTTTCCTTCTTTATGTATTGGTACAAATCCTACACCTAAACGCAAAGCAACCGGCGCCCCAAATAAAAATCCTCTCGCTTCAGTGCCAACAATTTTAGTAATACTTTTATTTTTATAATGCTCAACGAGTAGATCAATCGTGGCCTGATAAGCGTCAGGATTATCCAATAAGGTTGTAATATCACGAAACAATACACCTGGTATTAGATAATCAGGAATTCTTTCAATACTATCTTTTATAAATTGTATTTTTTTTCATTAACCATCATAATTATCATCATAGATAAAATAATCAAATGCTACAATCTATGAAAACTATTATAAAAATGCAATAACTAGCTTACCAATATGCGCATTTTTACTGTAAGAAGTCAAATCGCAATTACATATTTTATTATTATGGCTTAATATATGAAAACACAAAAGTTGCTAAACGCGCTTGAAGAGCAAATTGAAGCATTGCCAGAAAAAATAAAATCAATTGCACACTCTTCTTTTATAACATTACGTTTTGATCAAAAATTATTTCATCGAAAAAGCCATCAATTAAGCGAATGCTTATTTGAAATTAAGCAACATTTTAATCAATTAAAACATGCGGTTATTACGTCACGTTCAGAACAGGTTACTTTTTTGACAGAAAAAATCATTACCCAAATTGGTGCTATAACGCGAGAATCTGCAACCCAAACTTTAAGAGAACAAGAAAGTCAACATAACCAAAAAGAAAAAACCATAGATCTTTACGAGCGTTTAGTTCAACACGAAGATTATCAATGTCGCCTAATCGCCATGATAAATGATCGAGAGCAAAAATTAGATAAACAGCAGTCATACGTTGCTTGCCAGAAGCTGCAACAAGAAATAGCTGCATTAACTGGAAGATTAGTGAGATGCCGTCAGGCTCTTTCACTCATAGAAAGGACAATTGAACGCTATGAAAATCAAAGTATTGAATAAAAAATAATATAGGTGATATTTAATGAATCTAGAGAATGCTTCAATAGAAATCCAAGTTGCCATTGATTTAATTTGTATTCTAGAAATTAATCAAATAGAACCCACTACCGCACTCAAAGCACTTGATATTGTAAAAAAAGATTATGAGAATAAAGAAGCTATTTTATTACTTTCCAATGCAACTAAAAAGCGTTGATAAAAATAATTCAATGATTATTCCGCAACATTATCTCCATTATTTTTATCCTGCTGTTTCGATCGCTTTTCATCACCTAGCGTACGCTCAACTTCTTGCACAGAATCACCTTTGCTATTATGAAGGTGAACTTCTAACTGATTAAAAGCAATATTGATATTTTCTTCTCGACATAAGCGATCAATCAGTCGATTAACTTCGTCCAAGGTTGTGCTTCTATCCGCTATCTGGCGAACATAAAAACGTAATTCATGATTAAGAGTACTGTCGCCAAAATCAGTAAAAAAGACTAATGGCGCAGGATCTGACATTATCTTATTATTACTTTGCGCTGCCTGTAATAAAATCGCCTTCACTTTATCAAGATCAGAACCATAAGCAACGCCTAGCTTGATAATAATACGGGTAATAGTATCTGTTAACGACCAATTTATTAAACGTTCAGTCACAAATGCTTTGTTGGGAATAATGACTTCTTTGCGATCAAAATCAGTTATGGTGGTTGCTCGAATACGAATTTTACTCACTGTACCTGAAAAATTACCAATCGTGACGGTATCACCAATTCTGACCGGCCGTTCAAACAGAATAATAATACCCGAAACAAAGTTAGCAAAAATTTCTTGTAGACCAAAACCTAAACCAAATGTTAATGCTGCCGCTAGCCACTGTAACTTATTCCAGGTAACACCTAACATTGCTAATACAATAATTGTACCAATACCGATGATAATATAGGTCAGCATCGTGGTGATCGCATAACTTGATCCTTGTCGCAGCTTAAGCCGGGACAATACTAAAACCTCTAACAAACCTGGTAGATTTCGTGTCATCACTAAAGCGACAATAAAAATAATAATCGCCAAAATTAAATCAGCGAGGGTAACTGCTTGTAAAGTATGACCAGCCTCATTTTGTACATTCGTATGCCAAAGTTGAATACCATCTAAAAATGAGAAAATAGTAATGAAATCTGACCAAATCCAATAAAAAGCGACGATAAAGATCAAAAACAGTACCATACTGCTTAAACGTAGAGATTGTTGACTAATCAATTCAATTGACATTGGTGGTTCGGTGATCGGTTCATTTTCTTGTTCTTCTCGCGTCATATTATGACGACGCTCTAACGCCCTTTTATAGGCAAGCTTGCGCGCTGCAATCGATAATCCACGAATACAGCTATGGTAAATAATATACCAAAGGAGTAATAAATAGAGACTATCAATCCAACGACTTGAAAGCCGAAGAGTAGTGTAATAATAACCAACCATCATTAAACCAATTAGCACTAATGGAGAAAAAGCCAGTATGGTAATAACAATCGTGCGAGTTAAATGCCCACCTTTTAGTTGCCAGATCCGACGGCAAAACGGCAAAGTAAATAGAAAAACTAAAAACAGGAATATTAGAACAATCAATTGTCCAATGACATCATCCGCCAACCGCAAAGGATACATGACGCCATAACTTGACCAATAAATCAACACAATCAACGGCAGCATCAAATTTATCAAATGTTGGCGTAACCAGGTATTCTCTTTTTTAGCAATTAAAAAATGATTTTCTGCAATACTATCAGGCTTAAGAATATTAATACACCAACTAAATAAAACCCAAAATAAAGCCAATTGCAGGGCAAAACTCCAAATAAAATCACCATGAGGATTACCTGTTTTTAAAAACCAGTAACCGATAACGAGTACAATAAAAGCACCAGGAAACGTCATCATTAGAGTTAAAATTAACGCTACAGGGGTATGTAATTGACTATCTTTTTTGAAGACTCTAACTTCCTCATTGATTTCTTTTAAACGCTGTTTAAACTTGCGATTCATCCAAAAAAAGAACAGACAAGCCAACAAAAGAGGAATCGTGACAACAGAAGAGTTAATTAACCCTTTAACTATGCTAACTAATGGTAATTTAAAATTAAAAGTAGTGATTTCAGCTTTCGCCGCATCAGGAAAAGAAGTTAGCCATGTCAGATCAATCGGCTTATTACTATTCACCCAAAAAATTTGCTGAGCTAATGTCTGTTCTAAAGAATCAATGACACCCAGTAATTGTTGTTGATCTAACTGTAAATTAATCGCCTGAGAAATATGATTACCCAGTTGAATATTTAACTGATCTAAAAGGTCACGGCGTATATCAATCAGTGACTCCAAAGCGCGCCAGACTTCCTTCGAAAGTATCATGGTCTTAGTCTTATCTACCATTGAATCATTTATTGTATCAGCCAACTTATTAATATAATTAGAAGACTGATATAACTTATCACGCTCTTGGTTAATATCAAACTGTTCCAGTCGTAAATCAGCAATTAAGGTGGGTAGATTTTTTGTCAATATATTCGGTGGCAAATTAATCTGTTTTTGAAAAAGGATGCGTGAAAGTAATAGACTTCCTCGTAAAACAGTAATTTGCTCTTTTAAATTACTCTCTACTTGTATGGCTCTTTCTAGCCAAGATTTAATCCTTATTCCTTTTTGTACTAATTGGTTACTATCTTGAGTTACTGAGATCAAACGTTCACTCAGTGCTTTATTAATCGCTTTTTCATGTTTAATTACCGGATATTCTTCCACTTCCTGACTATTTATCGTTGAGCGTTGCGCTTCTTTAGCGGTTTCTTCAGAATAATTTAAGCGTTTATTATTAATAGTAGCCTGAATATATTGTATATCACTTTGAATTAATTCAAGATAAGTTGCTGTATAATCACGTTGTTTCTGTAGCACATCCTGTAATTGAGTATTAGCTTGTAATGCGTGTTGTTGAAATTTATTTTGCTGCTGCAGGTATAATTGTTTCACTTGTAATAATACTTGCAAAGAAGGCCGAATATCGTCATTGGAAGAAAAATCATTATTTAGTTGGTAACGAATATCTTGTAGCCGCCGAGTATTTTCTAGCATTATATTCATTGCTCGCTCTGGCTGGGTTTGTAATGCAACTAAGTTGTTATTAATATTGGCTAGATTTTCCTGCTGGTTTTGTAATATTTCTAATTTATTTTTTAACTGGTTCTCTAGTTGCGATAACGATAAATGCTGATATTTAGTTTTAGTCTGCTCACTTTGTTGTTGCTCACGTTTAATTCTAGCTAAATTATCAAGTGCATATCGCGCTTCTCTTGGCGCTTGCATCACTCTTTTTTGCATTAATTCAGCTTGTTTTTCTAATCCAGCTAATTCATCATAAAATTGGATGGCTTTTTTGTAGTCAGATAAAGCTAGCGTTTCATGCGCAGTTAAATTGCTACGATTACTTAAGGCATTTAATTGGTTTTGAATAGTTTGCCTTGAGGTCATATTAGTTAAGGTGGCACTCTCAATTAACGTAGCATTAAAAAGAAAGAATAAACCACAAGATAAGGACAAGAAAGAAACTAACCACTGGCAACATGTTCTGCTTTGCAACCTTCGACTAAATGAAAACATAGTAGTATCCACTAAGTTAGATTAAAAATAAAAAAACAGTTAAAATCTTTCCTTAGGATTTCTTTCCTTGCCTCAAATATTATTATATCTAAAAAGTTAAAACTTTATTGGCTACTAATGTCCACTGAGCTAACTCTACCAAAGTGCCGATGCTGACCCCTTTAATTAACGTTAATTTACTGATACCTCGTGCATCAGTACAAGTCTTACATAATTTTATTTCCACTTGCTGCGCAATCAAAATTTCTAACATCTGTTTTAAATTATAACCATCAATTGGCTTTTGATTATCAAGACCTGCAACAACCGCATCAGACATTAAAAAAAACTTTCATTGCAGTTGTCGCTGCCTGTTCCTTAACTGCAATCGGGAAACCTAGCGCATTAAAAAGATTTTCATCACCATAAGCGGCACCATTAGCAATAATCAAAAACAGGTTTTTTTCTGACATCGAATTCTCCGTAATTATGTAATAAAACATTTCAATTGTTTTTTATTAATGGACTGTATTTCATCATATCAATCATTGTATCCACATAACGAATTGCATTTTCTTTGATACTAAAACTATCTGGTACACATAACCAATTTTAAAAGAGGCCACTAATCGCTGCACGTATCATAATTGCTGCGCACTGGGCATCGATATTGACAGGCAACTTTTTTCCACGCAGGCACTTAACAGAGTGCCTAGTCGTTGATGGTTAGTCATATAAATTTCACGCCGTAATTCAGCAAACTGTGCCATTTCACCTATCAATTCACATTTATGAAAAAATCTCAGTTAGCTCCCTGTTTTTAGTATCGTCAAAAAAGTAAATAAAATATAATGTAATAATTTTCTCAATACAAAAAGTGGATCATTGGGGTATTTTAACTGATACTTTTTCTGAGTTTCAGCTATTTGTTCATCAGTAAATTTACAAGCTTCAGAGAAAAGATCGACTTTATTTTTAAAATGCCAATAAATAGCACCACGAGTTACACCTGCAACCTCTGGTATACTGGACAATGAGGTAGATGAAACACCATACTTAGAAAATGTTCTAATTGCTGCATCAATTATTTCTTGGCGAGTTATTTTCGCTTGTTGCTTAGTTTTTCGTGCCATTTTAACTTACTTTCTTCTTATTGAAGTAAATTTACATACATTCATGTATGTTTGTGAAATAGAATAGGAGACTTATAACATAATAATTCAGTAGGTTTCAGATTTGAAATTGATATTTGAATATTGAGGTTTATTTATGCAAAAAACAGAGGGGTCTTACCTCTGATAATATTACTACTCTTAAGCTGTTTGATCTTGACAGCATGTGGCGATAATTTCCAGCAAGGTAATATTGCACCTCCAACACCTGAAGTTGGTGTCGTAACATTGGAAGTAAAAAGCCCCATTGGCAGTTACAATTGAACTGCCTGGCCGTACT
The DNA here is from genome assembly GCF_902713415.1 of Arsenophonus endosymbiont of Bemisia tabaci Q2. GTDB lineage: Bacteria > Pseudomonadota > Gammaproteobacteria > Enterobacterales > Enterobacteriaceae > Arsenophonus. The sequence continues at coordinate 1,778 of NZ_CACTIE010000139.1, read as the reverse complement.
AACGCTTTTCGTATTACCGAGGCAAGACCTCAAGTAGAGGGTATTATATTAAAAAGAAATCATAAAGAAGGTAGTGATGTTGAAACTGGGGTTTCTTTATATCAAATAGACCCTGCAACCTATAAAGCAAATTATGACAGCGCAAAAGCTAATTTAGCAAAAGCCAATGCAGAAATTACTCGTTTAACTGTAAGCCTTTATAAGCCTCTATTAGGAACAAATTACATCAGTAAACAACAGTATGATACTGCAAACGCTAATTATGCTCAGGCATTAGCTTCTCTTAAAGCTGCTGAGGCGGCAGTTGAAACCGCGCGTATCAATCTTGATTATACCAAAATAGCTGCGCCTATTTCAGGCCGTTCCAGTAAATCCAGCTTCACAGAAGGTGCATTAGTCACGACCGGGCAAACTACTGCGCTAACAACCATTCAATAGTTAAACCCTATCTATATTGATGTTACCCAATCCAGGGACGATTATCTGCGTTTAAAAAATGAGATTGGTAGCGGCAATTTATCTAAAGAATCACAGCAAGCACCTGTTAGTTTAAAAATGAATAATGGTGAAGTTTATGCACAAAAAAGTGTTCTTCAATTTTCCGATGTAACCGTTGATGAAAGTACGGGTTCTATCACAATGCGGGCTATTTTCCCAAATCCAGAAAAACAATTACTGCCTGATATGTTTGTTCGTGCTGTTTTAGAAGAAGGCGTGAAAAATGCGCTCTTAGTGCCACAACAAGGTGTAAGTCGCACATCTCGTGGTGAAGTCCAAGTGATGATTGTTATAGCTAAGCGTCTTAATTTTGATTACAAAATATATGTTTTTCTCCAATATAAATTTACTGATATAGAGTAATGACTTGTAATCATTTTAAAGTCGCCCAGCTATAATACCAATGATGAAGTCGAAACTCGTACGGTAATTACTGCGCAAGCAATTGGTAATCAATGGCTAATAACTAAAGGACTAAAAGGTGGAGAGCGTGTCATTGTTATTGGGCTACAAAAAGTCAAGCCTGGCATGAAAGTGTTAGCTAAAGAGACATCATTAACTCCAAATACAACAGAAAAATAAATTTTTTCCGAAAAAGTCTTAAATTAAGGGAGTCCATAATTAATGCCTCAGTTTTTTATAGAACGGCCAATTATTCGCGTGGTAATAGCTATTATTAGCATGCTTGCTTGGTCTATTGGCAATTCATGCTTGCTTGGTCTATTGGCAATTATAGATGGGCGACTTTAAAATGATTACAAGTCATTACTCTATATCAGTAAATTTATATTGGAGAAAAACATATATTTTGTAATCAAAATTAAGACGCTTAGCTATATCAAATTACCGGTGGCGCAATATCCAACCATTGAACCACCTGCTATATCGGTTTCAGGAACCTATCCTGGAGCTGACGCCAACACTGTACAAAATACCGTTACTCAGGTTCTCGAACAGAATATGAATGAGATTGATAATCTGGTTTATATGTCGTCAACCAGTGATGCAATGGGTAACATATTTCTGACACTTACCTTTGAAGCTGGAACAGATCCCGATATTGCACAATTACAAGTACAAAATAAATTACAATTGGCCATGCCATTACTGCCCCAAGAAGTACAGCAGAAAGGCATCCATGTTAATAAATCTACCGATTCTTTCTTGACGGTAGTCGCTTTTATAGCTAAGCGACTGAATTTTGATTACACCATATTGAGTGCGAACAAAATATCTGTGTCGCATCCGAGCGCTCTTTTTTTACATTTAGCTTGTGCCCA
>NZ_CACTIE010000138.1 GCF_902713415.1 Arsenophonus endosymbiont of Bemisia tabaci Q2 | reverse complement strand
GTGTAATCAAAATTAAGTCGCTTAGCTATATAACCCCGTCACCAATAGCAGCATCCCCTGAATAATCGCCGCATTGATAACCAGGCCGTGAGGGTCAGTTTCAGGTACGGAGGCTTTGTAGAGATTACGGTTAAGATGTGCGATGGTTTTTTGCTCTACGGCGGCGATATCACTATCAAGCAGTACAACTTCACTGTTGTCGTCTAATTCAATCCTGAATTGTCGCTTGACCTATTCTTTGTCAATAAACATGTTGGTTTATTTCCAGTAAAAAATGGCCTACGGATGTAGGCCACTCTGTTTAACTTGATGTTTACTGTCACTACCGATCCAAAACGGTTACTGACCGATTACCCACCATTATTACCAGATTGACCGCTATTACCAGATTGACCGCTTTTCGCCGCACCGACTGCATTTGACGAAGTCGAAGGCGAGAACTCGATTTTGGTTAAGTCACCTTTGATAAAGGCTTCGGGGCGGTAAACCGCGAGCGCCAGACGCTCTTCGCAACGAATCGAGATCATGTTCTTCTCGAAATCATCGGTATTTTCAGTGCTGATCAGCACGTTCGCTTCTTCACGGTCAAATGAGCACCTAAATTGAAAGCCCCCACCAGGAATTTATCTTTAAACTCAGCAGCTTCTGTCACGACAACACAGGTAAGCCCCACAACGTCGGCCTCGTCAGGGCTGCCGGATTGGAGAGGAGATAACGCCCCAGCGTATCCTTAATAAGTTCAATCTGTGCCCAGTTGGTAAAGTCTATCACATGGCCTGTCGCAGGGATCCGGGTCAGTTGCGCTTGCGGCATGGAAAGCCGCAGATCATCGATCGCG
>NZ_CACTIE010000137.1 GCF_902713415.1 Arsenophonus endosymbiont of Bemisia tabaci Q2 | reverse complement strand
CATATAAATAATGTCATCAAAATTAAGTCGCTTAGCTATAGCGGCAGCAGAACGCAAATCTTCAATACGCGAATTAGTGCAAGAACCGATAAATACCTTATCAATCTTAATGTCGGTTAATTTGCTCCCAGCTTGTAAGTCCATATAATTTAATGCTTTCTCTGTAGAAGCATATTCAGTCGGATCGCGCAATTGATCTGGTGACGGTATGGGGCTATCGATCGCAATTATTTTTCCTGGATTTGTTCCCCAGGTAACCTGAGGGGCGATTTCATCAGCATAGATAGTTTTGATCGCATCATAATGAGCACCGGGATCAGTCTTCAGTGTTTTCCAATAACTAACGGCTTGTTGCCACTGTTCTGTGCTTGGTGCAAATTGTCGGCCTTTAATATAATTTAAAGTGGTTTCATTAGGCGCAATAATACCCGCCTTAGCACTCATTTCAATTGCCATATTGCAGACAGTCATTCGGCCTTCCATAGTTAAGTTTTGAATTGCTTCGCTGCAAAATTCAATAACATAACCGGTGCCACCGGCACCGGCACCGGCACTACCGATTTTGCCAATCATCGCCAGTAGCATATCTTTAGCTCTGATGCCATTAGCTAGTTTACCAATGACCTCAATTTTCATGGTTTTAGCTCGAGCTTGTTTTAAGGTTTGCGTGGCCAAGACATACTCAACTTCGGATGTGCCAATACCAAAAGCTAATGCGCCAAATGCACCATGAGTTGCGGTGTGGGAATCACCGCATACACGATAGTTGTGCCAGGTAAAGTTATGCCTTGTTCTGGCCCCAGAACGGGGACAATACCTTGGAAAGGGTGTTTTAAATCTAAATCTAAATCTAAATCTAAATCTAAATCGTAAAGAGTAATAGCAAATTATTGACAATTTTTTATCAAGGTTTGCACTTGAATGCGAGCCATCTCATCACTAGCATTAATGTCTTTAGTCTGAGTAAAGACATTGTGATCCATGGTAGCAAAAGTTTTATTGGGTTTTCTGACCGAGCGATTATGGACTCTCAATCCATCAAATGCTTGAGGCAAAGTGACTGCATGCAGTAAATGTGGATCGATATAAATTAATGGTGTTTCATTTTCCGTTTCATGGACAATGTGTGAATCGTAAAATTTTTGATATAAAGTTCTCGCCATAATCTAAACCTCTTGCATAATATGACTGGCAATAATACTGCCCATTTCATCGGTACTGACAAATTGCTTATCTAATGCCAAATCCTGAGTTCGATAACCTTGCAATCAGGTTTTATTGACGGCATTTTCTATCGCATCAGCAATATGTGGTTGGTGCAGGCGATAACGCATCAATAGCGCTACAGATAAGATTTGCGCAATTAGATTAGCAATATTTTTACCAGCGATATCCGGGTGCTGAGGCGCCAGCCGGTTCGTATAAGCCAAAATTTTGTTAATTTAAACTGGTGGAAGGTAACAATCTCATTGAACCGGTAATGATTGCACATTCATCGGAAATAATATCGCCAAAAATATTAGAGCAGAGCAGAACATCAAATTGAGCAGGATCTTTGATGAGCTGCATAGTGGCATTATCGATATACATATGATTGATTTCGACATCGGGATAAATTTTAGCAATATCATTGACAACTTCTCGCCATAAAATCGAACTTTGCAATAACTTCAGGGCGAATACCATCACCTGGTAAGACAGCAATATTATAATTACTAGCCATATTATTGAACTACCTCTGTATTGCTGTGATTTTTTTGTTTTTTCACTAATTCTGCGCGCCAAATGTTATTTAACACATTAATCATTGCTATAGCAGACGATTCGACAATATCGGTTTCCAGGCCGATACCATGAAAACGTCGGCAAAAGCATTCTACAACGATATCAACTTGACCTAAAGCTTCATTGCCATGACCTTTAGCGGATGATAACTGGTAGGAAATCAGTTTAATTGGATATTTTGCTATTTTATTAATGGCCTGATAAATCCCATCCACCCGACCATTGCCTGTGTTGCTGCATCATATTTTTCCTTATCGCCACATATTATTTTTATCGTGGCTGTGACTAGTAGATTTGAGCCAGATTGGATACTGAAATAGGCTAAACTGAAAAATTCAGGCTCTTGTTGTTGATTTATAAAAGCTAAAGCTTCCAGGTCATAGTGGAAGATTTGACCTTTTTTAATCAGCTAAGTGCAAAAATGCTTCATACAAACATTCTATAGCTAAGAGACTTAATTTTGATTACACCATATTGAGTGCGAACAAAATATAGCTGGGCGACTTTAAAATGATTACAAGTAATT
>NZ_CACTIE010000136.1 GCF_902713415.1 Arsenophonus endosymbiont of Bemisia tabaci Q2 | reverse complement strand
GTATCTTGATATCCCATCTCTGTCATTCGGTGCCTTACCGCCGCTCCGCCAGAACGATAAGTCAGATTTAATTGCCTTTCCCTTAAGCCAATGGATGTTGGTGTCATAATTTCATAAGTTTCTCGATTCTTTAGTACACCATCTTGATGGATACCTGAAGAAAGTGAGAAAACATTACTGCCAACGATCGCTTTATTAGCAGAGATAGGGGCATTACATAACTTGCTGACTAATTGGCTGGTACGGTAAATTTCTTGATGATTAATATTTGTTGTGACGGCTAATATTTTTTGGCGCACTTTAATTGCCATTGCCATAATAATTTCTTCTAAGGCACAGTTGCCAGCGCGTTCTCCTAAACCATTAATCGTTCCTTCTACTTATCGAGCACCGGCTTGAATTGCAGTAATAAAATTGGCTACCGCCATACCTAAATCATTATGACAGTGGATCGAAATAATGGCTTTATCGATGTTTGGTAGTCGATTAAAAAGATCTTTAATAATATTTGCCAAATTAAAAAGGGATAGTGTAACCGACAGTATCAGGGATATTAATCGTTGTTGCACCGGCACTGATTGCTGTTTCCACGATCCGGCATAAATTATCGGGATCAGTGCGCCCAGCATTTTCACAGGAAAATTCTATTTCATCAGTATTATGTTTAGTTCATCATCGGTTAGGCCGGTCGATATTTTGATAATTTGCCGATTAACACCATTAGCAAATAGTTGCTTTGCCAGTTCGCAAGTAGCTTCTTGACGACCTTTTTCTAGACTCTAGTTAACCCCATCTTGTCTGCCTAGCTGGTAGCCTTCTTGCTTTGCGTAGCTGGATCCCCTCTGTACGGCCTTTAGCTTCAAGCTGTTCTGCAATCATCATAAAATCCTCCCGGTAAGTTGGTGCTTTTCCCGAAAGGGTGCGTATGAATCCCCTCGCCGTCAATCGTATTTCCTGCTTTAGCTATATAATATAATAAACTCTTGCATTGTTCTTTGGAATACTGCCATTTTTCTATTAGAGTAGCTAACTCTACAGCAAGTTCCAACATATCTAGCGTTCTGATATGCTTTTTTACCAATTGCAGGAGCTCTACTCGGCGGTGCGTCAGAATTTCCTCATCCAGTATCGTGGTAATATCAACCAGCGGAAAGGCTTGCCTGTAGACTGATTCTGCCAGTTCAGGGTCAGCAAAACAGTCTAGGAAATCCGTGCTATAAAGGATAAGGTGAGGTAGCACCGTGATAGAACAACACGGAGATCACTACCGGCAATGTGTCGTTTCCTTGCTCAATACGCCTCTGCATGGCTGCTACACTGTACCGTAGAAGCCTAAATGCCATTAGCTTTTCAGGGTGGCTCTTGTGCTCGACTACTGTGTATATATAACCTTTCCCCGCATTCGTCTGTACAGAGTAGAGGATATCTGAACATTGGGTGCGCAAATCGTCTTCGATAAAGCTACCAGATTCCATTGCAAGAGTGCTGAAATCGCGGAGCGCTCCCGAAGATGAGGTGGCAAATGTACTTCCAGAAAGTCCCGAGCTACAGCAATATCGCCAAGGAACTTTTTGAATAGCGAGTCATGTTGGGATAGTGATGATTTTGTCATGGGTGTAGTATATCGCGTTAAGGGGATAGTCTACCATTGAAATTACTGAACCTTTAATAAGCAGGATCGCTTTTGATGAGTATGACTAACAGCTATTTAGCATGGACCGAGTTTTTTAATTTAGTAAACTGTTGATTGTTGAATTAGAATTATTTTAGCTGCATAATGCACACAAACAAATAATTACATCAAAATATAACTATGTGTGGTTACTATGACTGCTGGCGGGCATTTCATCTTTGCTTTAGCAAGCGCTATTTTTGTGAAGAAATTGGAGTTATCAGCAGAATTAGCTCAAGGGAACTGGTGGCATATTATTATTGGCGGAATTGGCGGAATATTAACCTGCCTGCTGCCAGACATCGATCACCCTAAGTCTTTTTTTTGCCAACGATTAAATTGGCTTTCGATTCCCATTGCAAAAGTGTTCGGTCATAGAGTCATTACTCACAGTTTTCTGGCTATTGTAGGGTGCAGCATATTTTTTTCTTCAGACTTATTGTCACGAATTATCATTCGTATACCGGTAGATTTTGTCCATGCCATGGTAGTTGGTTATATTAGCCACGTTGTGGCTGATATGTTAACACCAGCAGGAATACCGTTACTATGGCCATATCGTCGACGTTTCTGTATGCCAACATTGAACCCCACTAAATATCCTAAGTGGGAACGAATATTTTGTGTATTGGTACTAGTATGTGCTGTTCTGTATCCCTTTGACATATTAATAAGTAATAAATTATGGGTTACTGATTTTATACAGAATATATGGAAATTAGCATGTAACAATTTTATTTAAAACTAAATTTTACATAAAATATTGCTTTTAAGTGATCAAGTTCATATCTGTGATATCTAACGCATCTGAGTCATAAATTGATATCAATTACATAGCCTCAAGCTGGATATTACGGGTTTCGCGAGCAAAAAGATAAACAATAGAACCAATAAAAAAATAAACACAAATATGAGGAAGGGTACGAACACAAAATTTTCAGAAAAATTTTTGCCATCGATGAGACCGCCGAGAAAAACAGGACTAATAATTTTAGCTGTAGAACCTACACCATACCAAGTCTAAGACAGGTCGAGTGTACCTGATTAGAAAACATTTCTCCACCAAATACACTATCGCCAAACATCATCATATAGATAAACGATTTAATTTTGATTACACTATATTGAGCCCGAACAAAATATCTGTGTCGCATCCGAGCGCTCTTTTTTTGCATTTAGCTTGTGCCCATTTATGTTCAATTGGATTAAGATCTGGCGAATAGGTAGGCAAATATTCCACCATATGCCCCATATCGATGATGACTTATTGAATACTCTGTTTCTTGTGAAAAGTTGCATTATCCATACCAAATAAAGATAAATACACAAGAGTAATCGAGGTGCAAGGATATTTTGAATCTTGATATAATCACATTCCAAAATTAGACGATTGGGTATCAGAGTTCATTAAAGAATTGGAATCTTCACGGCAACAAATTCACATAAACACGATGATCAGGTTGATACCGTAGTTATGGCAGTCAAATGATTTGATTGCAAATCCAAAGTCTTTTCCCTGGATACCTTGTAGAAAAAAAATAGATATTATTTTATGCACAAATAACATTAAAAAAATAAATAATTTATTAAAAATAAAATAATTGAGATGTTTTAATAAAATCAAATTAATTTTTATGCACATGATTATGTGCGCTTTTTTTATTTAACCCCCTTGTTTTTGATAATGTCGGTCTATCCCAACAAAGGTACGTAAGGTCCCACAGAATGAAAATTAGAATTTAGCGCTGTAAAATGTTCTTTCTGAGTTCTTTTATCCGGTCAGTTGGAAAATATCGGTAGAAGGCAGTCCGACCGATTTTAAGCTCATCGATGACATCACCTATGAAGGGTAATTTCTTTCTGCGTCTTTGAGCATGGCTTCAGCATATTTGATGCTTTGCTCATTCATTGCTTTTGGTCGTCCACACCCGGTCTCCCAATGTTTGCGCCAGCTTGTGACCTGCGAGGTATTTTCGACGATCAGCTCCCGCTGGAATTCATCAAAGAAATATCCTTTCATTAAGGAGGGAAATTTGTTTGCTACATTTAGAAAAAATCACCGAAAAAACTCGCCGATGGCGGATTGGATAATCTGAAGTGTGAGGTGAATGGGATAGGGGTGTCCACCACCACATTACCGTCCAGTTTTGCTGCACTTAGCATAACAGGTGCAGGCTATTTTGAAACCGACAAAGGCTTGGCGTGGCCCTATGAGCGTGTGTCGATCGTGCGAAAATACATTAACAAGACATCAGGCGACTGTATTAAGCACTGGCGTACTGTGCGTTTTACGGGCGATGATGAAGAACGAACCGAACAACTGAATGATGTGTTCACAAGCGAAGAAAAGCGTCTTAACATCAAAAAGCACGCAGAACTGGCGTTAAAACTGGCTTCGCTCTACGGCGGTAGTTTGTTATAACTCAGCGACTTAATTTTGATTACAAAATATATGTTTTTCTCCAATATAAATTTACTGATATAGCTAAGCGACTTAATTTTGATGACATTATTTGTATGAGCTATTCAATTGATTTTAGATGTAAAGTGATATTTACGATGGAAGAAGAAGGCTTGAGTATCCGAGAAACAGCGAAGCATCTCTCATCAATTCTGCATTTGTATCAACAAGTGCTAGATTTCAACAAAATAGAGCCAAAAACATCGACTACGCGTCGGCGAAAAATCGATAAATCCGAGTTGATAAAAGATATTGAATATAATATCCAGATGCTTACCAAAAAGAGCGTGCAGAGCGTTTTGGCGTTTGTCAGAAGGCCATTTGGCAAGTTCTTAAAAAATGGGATTGACCTATAAAAAACTCTACGTCATCCGAAAGCCGACGAAAACACTCGACAAACGTTTCAACAAAAAAACAGACAGTATGAAAAAGAAGGCAAGCATATTGTTTTTATTGATGAAAGTGGTTTTTCACACGATACCCCGCGGACTCACAGCTATTCCCCGAAAGGTCAACGGTGTCTTGGTCTCAAGAACTGGGGAGCTAAAGCAAAAAAAATGTTATCGGCGCTTTATTGGGCACAACGCTGTTTGCTATCGGATTATTTGATATCAATATTAACAGCGATGTTTTCTATGCATGGGTCACCGAAGTTCTTATCGATGCGGGGGCATATGGTGGAATATTTGCCTACCTATTCGCCAGTTCTTAATCCAATTGAACATAAATGGGCACAAGCTAAATGCAAAAAAAGAGCGCTCGGATGCGAAACAGATATTTTGTTCGCACTCAATATCGTGTAATCAAAATTAAGTCACTTAGCTATAATAAATAATCAAGTAGTCAATTTTAATCCCTCTTTCCCGCTTAATCTGTTTTAGGTTACCTAACACTTAAATATTTACTAAACAAACCAACATCTCCCTAATAAAATTTTGATTAAGTTTAACCGCGATTTTATCTATCGGAAAATCAATGAAACTAAGCAAATAACACTTAATTATCTTAATATGACAGAACTATAACGATGTATTAACTCTGAATGGTTTAGGTCAATTATTTTCGTTAACAATTTAATGTGGTGGTCAGTTTTAGTTGGTCATAAAACGCTAAATAAATTGAAAAATATGAAACCCCACACGAAAATAAACCAATAAAGAAGATAACGTATTAAAACCATTAGTTATGGTAGGTTAATGATATGTATGGATATTTTTAAAAATACTGGCGACATCTGCCATTTTGTCCCAGGTTACTGATCGCGTTTGAAATTGGTAATAAAAATGAAAATTCTTAATTCTTAATTCTTAATTCTTAATTCTTAATTCTTAATTCTTAATTCTTAATTCTTAATTCTTAATTCTTAATTCTTAATTCTTAATTCTTAGAGGTTGTAACGCGACAACCTAAAAACCGCTAACATCTAATACACTTCCCTGCGCAAGCAAGGTTTGAAAGAGCTTGATATCGTCGGTTGACTGGGTAAATACAAAAGAAGCGTTGAAATACCAGATTGTCTCGATTTGCTGACCATTACCGTACTTGCGACGCTATAAGTTCACTTAACTGAGCATATATCTGATTGATAGCAATTTTTACTACTGAGCAAAAGTAATAACCAGCTGCTGCTTACTATAGCTAAGCGACTTAATTTTGATGACGTTATTTATATGAGCTATTCAATTGATTTTAGATGTAAAGTGATATTTACGATGGAAGAAGAAGGCTTGAGTATCCGAGAAACAGCGAAGCAATTTCGGATTGGCTCTGCATCTGTATGGCGTTGGATTAATCAAATAGAGCCAAAAGCACATCGACTACGCGTCAGCGAAAAATCGATAAATTCGAGTTGATAAAAGATGTTGAACAATATCGAGATGCTTACGAAAAAGAGCGTGCAGAGCGTTTTGGCGTTTGTCAGAAAGCCATTTGGCAAGCTCTTAAAAAATGGGATTGACCTATAAAAAAAACTCTACGTCATCCGAAAGCCGACGAAAACACTCGACAAACGTTTCAACAAAAAAAAGACAGTATGAAAAAGAAGGCAAGCATATTGTTTTTATTGATGAAAGTGGTTTTTCACACGATACCCCGCGGACTCACGGCTATTCCCCGAAAGGCCAACGGTGTCTTGGTCTCAAGAACTGGGGAGCTAAAGCAAAAAAAATGTTATCGGCGCTTTATTGGGCACAATGCTGTTTGTTATCGATTATTTATCATTATATCAGTGATAGCTAGATAAATACCCAAGTCCTTATCCCAGTACTCCTAAAAAACAGTGTAATCATGATGGATAATGCAACTTTTCACAAGAAAAAGAGTATTCAACAAGTCATCATCGATGCGGGTATATGGTGGAATATTTGCCTACCTATTCGTCAGATCTTAATCCAATTGAACATAAATGGGCATTGCCGTCGCAAAAAAGAGCGCTCGAGGCGACACAGATATTTTGTTCGCACTCAATATGGTATTATCAAAATTAAGTCGCTTAGCTATACTGCTCGCTACCTATGGTGGCGGTGGTACAACCGGTGCTGTGCCCAAAACCATATTTACTTCTTTAAATCAACCTCAAAATTGAAAGTTTCTACGGGGCGTCTATTGCATCAGGAAATAGTAATTTTGCTGAAACTTACGCTATAGCAGGTATTGTTATTCGCTAAATGCCAAGTGATAGCTAAGCGACTTAATTTTGATGATACCCATATTGAGTGCGAACAAAATATCTGTGCCGCCTCCCGAGCGCCTTTTTTGCATTTAGCTTTGTGCCCATTTATGTTCAATTGATTTCAAGATCTGACGAATAGGTAGGCAAATATTCCACCATAGCGCCCTGCATCGATGAGCGACTTGTTGAATACTCTGTTCTTGTGAAAAGTTGCATTATCCATCATGATTACACTGTTTTTAGAAGTACTGGGATAAGGACTTGGGTGACCCATGCATAGAAAAACATCGCTGTTAATTGTTGATATTAAATAATCCGGAGAAAAATAGTATTGTGCCTAATGCGCCGATATTTTTTCTTCTCTTTAAGCCTTCGAGTTCTTTTGAGATCAACATGACTGTTGGATTTTGGAATAGCCTTGAGTCCGCGGTAGTCAGGGCCCCATTTTCATCAATAAAAATAATATGCCTGCCCCTTTCATACCATTTCATACCATTTCATACCATACTGTTTGTTGAACAGCATCGAGCAGCTGTCGGCTGGATGCCGAGTTTATAGGTCCTATGGCATTGCCAAATGGCCTTCGACAACGTTAAACGCTCTGCACGCCATGAATGGATTGATTTGAACGATCTGAACGATAGCTAGATGTAGAGGCCATCTGAAGCCGTTAGCTTCGGATATTAACTCTACCATTAAATATCACTTTACGTCTAAAATCAATTGAATAGCTCATATAAATAATGTCATCAAAATTAAGTCGCTTAGCTATAACTGGTTTTTGTCATTAGACCCTGTTGCTGACGCCCATCCGTTAGATAAGTCGCGCCAATACCCTTTATAGATTGAAGTAAACAGGTACATGTAGGGTAAAGTTAAATGCCAGCAACGCTGTTCTAAACTATAGCTAAGCGTCTTAATTTTGATGACATTATTTATATGAGCCATTCACTGATTTTAGACGTAAAGATATTTACGATGAAGAAGAAGGGTTGAGTATCCGAGGAAACAGCGAAGCAATTTCTGGATTGGCTCTGCATCTGTATCGGGCTGGATTAATCAACAGAGCCAAAAGCATCGACTACACGTCAGCGAAAAAATCGATAAATCCGAGTTTACAAAAGATGCTGAACAATATCCAGATAAAGCTACTAAAAAAAGCGTGCAGAGCGTTTTGGCTTAGAAGCCATATTTGGCAAGCTCTTAAAAAAATGGGATTGACCTATAAAACTCTACGTCATCCGGAAAGCTGACGAAAACACTGACAAACGTTTCAACAAAAACAACAGTGGCGAAAAAAGAAGGCAAGCATATTTTTTATTGATGAAAGTGGAGCCAGATGGATACCCCTGGGCGGACTCACGGCTATTCCCCGGAAAGGTCAACGGTGTCTTGGTCTCAAGAACTGAGGAGATAAAGGAAGAACAAATGTTATCGGCGCTTTATTGGGTACAACGCTGTTTGCTATCGGATTATTTGATATCAATATCAGCGATGCTTATGTATGGGTCACCTGGTGCCTTTATCTCAGCATTCCTAAACAGTAACATGATATACGACCTTTCACAAGAAACAGAGTATTTCCCGATTAACAGTATCGATGCAGCATATGGCGGAAGTTCAGGCCTATACCGCCAGACGCATCCACTAACATTGCTTCAAATGCAAAAAAAGAGTGCTCGGATGCGACACAGATATTTTTTTCTCACTCAATATGGTGTAATCAAAATTAAGTCGCTTAGCTATAAAGAGCAGTTAACACCCCTAAACGCTGCCTATTCGCTTTTGTTCAAATTTCTAGCTTTATAGCTAAGCGTCTTAATTTTGATTACAAAAATATATGTTTTTCTCCAATATAAATTTACTGATATAGAGTA
>NZ_CACTIE010000135.1 GCF_902713415.1 Arsenophonus endosymbiont of Bemisia tabaci Q2 | reverse complement strand
TTCGCACTCAATATGGTGTAATCAAAATTAAGTCGCTTAGCTATAGTTGGAGGAAAACATGCGGCATCCATTAGTCATGGGGAACTGGAAACTCAATGGCAGTACAAAAATGGTTGAAGAACTGATTGAAAATTTGCGTAACGAATTAAATAATGTCACACAGGCTGTGGTGTCGCAATTGCCCCACCAGCGCTTTACCTGGCGCAAGCAAAACAAGCTTTAACCGGTAGCAAGATAGCACTTGGCGCAAAAGATGTTGATGTGAATCTTTCCGGCGCTTTTACCGGTGATACTTCAGCGGAAATGCTAAAAGCTATTGGCGCAAAATATATTATTATCGGTCATTCTGAACGTAGAACTTATCATCAAGAAAGCGATGAATTTATCGCTCGCAAATTTGCTGTGTTAAAATCGCAAGGATTAACACCGGTACTTTGTATCGGTGAATCTGAAGAAGAAAATAGCGCCGGCAAAACTGAACAAGTCTGCGCCCATCAAATCGATGCGGTATTAAATAGCTTAAGTGCCAGCGCATTTGAAAATAGTGTTATTGCATATGAACCCATTTGGGCAATTGGCACCGGTAAATTAGCCACTCCCGCCCAGGCGCAAACGGTACATAAATTTATTCGTGACCATATTACCAAACAAGATCCGGCCATTGCCGAACAAGTGATTATTCAGTATGGCGGCTCAGTGAATGCCAGCAATGCTGCCGAGCTTTTCAGTCAACTCGATATTGATGGCGCATTAGTTGGCGGCGCATCGCTGAAAGCCGATGCTTTTGCTACTACTATTTTCAACCCCGCTGCGGCAGCGAAAAAAGCTAGCTAATTTTTACTTGCCGTAATTCAAACCCGGTTCTAGCTAGTCATCAGTAGGATCGGGTCAGTCATCGATGATGACGAATTCAAGTCCTCTTCAATCGACTTATCAAAAACCCACTCGCTTAAATTTATCTTGGCTGGCTAACACCATGATGGTTCTAATAATTAAGAGGTTTATGTACCAATACACTTAGCACATAAACCTCTATTAGCAGTAACTTAATCTATCCTATTTTTTAATCTTCGCTAAATGGGATCAGCGTTTAATTAACGTTCATCAAAGATCAACGAACGCAGGAAAAATAGAATTGATTGTTTTTACCTTCACCACTATTATTTATATAGCTAAGCGTCTTAATTTTGATTACAAAATATATGTTTTTCTCCAATATAAATTTACTGATATAGAGTAATTAATTGTAATCATTTTAAAGTCGCCCAGCTATAAATAACTGTCTATCTGGATTAAATCAGTTATTTTTAATATAAATAATTTGTAGGGCTTATTCATTAAGCATCTAGACTATGCCAACTATTTTGTTATTAAAAATAAATAATTGGGTGATTTTGTACGTTTCGTTTTTATACAGCACTTTACATAGCCCTACACATTGAAGTAAAATTCCGCACTATTTTAAAGACAGCTGGCTATGATATTGCTAGCAAAAACCGATTTTTTGAGGTGAAAAGCACATGCCGGTAATTAAAGTACGTGAAAACGAGCCATTTGACGTAGCACTACGTCGTTTTAAGCGTTCTTGCGAAAAAGCAGGAATATTAGCTGAAGTGCGCCGTCGTGAGTTCTATGAGAAACCAACCACTGTACGTAAACGTGAAAAAGCATCAGCAGTAAAGCGCCACGCTAAAAAATTGGCTCGCGAGAACGCACGTCGTACTCGTTTGTACTAATTGCTACGGTCCAAGAATCGTAACAATTCGACAGCAGTGATTAAGTGATTACAAGAAGGCGGTGCTTTCTAACAGAAAGCACGGCTTGTTATCTTTCATCAATGAAAAGTTTATGGCTGGACGAATCCCGCGTACATTTATCAATGATTTATTGGCCAGAACCGATATCGTTGATCTTATTGATACTAAAGTGCCGCTAAAAAAGCAAGGCAAAAACCATCACGCCTGTTGTCCATTTCATAATGAAAAAACGCCCTCATTTACAGTTAATGGCGATAAACAATTTTATCACTGTTTTGGCTGTGGCGCTCATGGTAATGCCATTGATTTTTTGATGAACTATGACAAGCTTGATTTTGTCGAAACGATTGAAGAACTGGCTACCATGCACGGACTGGAAATTCCTTATGAAACCGGCAATAGTTCAAACCAAATAGAGCGGCATCAGCGACAAAATCTTTATCAATTAATGGATGAAATTAATCAAATTTATCAACATTTATTGAATAAATCAGACTCGCAGAGTGCAAAACAATATTTAATACAGCGCGGCTTAAGTGATGAAGTTATTTATCGCTTTTCTATCGGTTTTGCCCCAAGCGGCTGGGACAACCTACTCAAGCATTTCGCTAAAAACGCTGATAGCCATAAACAGCTAGATGCTGCTGGTATGTTAGTTACCAATAATAATGGCCGCACTTACGTTCGCTTTCGTGAACGTATAATGTTTCCAATCCGAGATCGTAGAGGACGCGTCGTGGCATTTGGTGGCCGTGTTTTAGATGACACATTACCAAAATATCTCAATTCACCAGAAACTGAGATTTTTCATAAAGGCCGTCAATTATACGGCTTATATGAAGCAACACAAAATAATCTGGCACTTTCTAAACTATTAGTTGTCGAAGGTTATATGGATGTTGTGGCTTTGGCACAATTTGGTATTAATTATACCGTAGCGTCATTAGGTACATCAACCACGGCAGAGCATATCCAGTTACTTTTTCGGACAACAGATACGGTTATTTGTTGTTATGATGGGGATAAAGCCGGTCGCGAAGCCGCATGGCGAACGCTTGAAACGGCACTTCCCTATTTGAGTGATGGCCGCCAACTACAATTTATGTTTTTACCTGATGGTGAGGATCCTGATTCACTAATACGTAAAGAAGGTAAAACAAATTTTGAACAACGGATGGATAAGTCAGACTCTTTTTCTACATTTTTGTTTGATACATTGGTTGCACAAGTTGATTTAAGCAATCATGAAGGTAAAGCAAAATTCAATCATCTTGCTATCCCTTTAATTAAAAAAGTGCCTGGTGATACTTTACAGTTATATTTGGCACAAGAATTAGGTAATTTTATTGGTGTTCCTGATACTTCGCGTATTTTTGCCATGATCGAAAAAGGATCGGCAGAAAAAACAAATTATCAGACACCAAAAATTAAATCGACAACAATGCGAATATTGATCGCATTATTGGTACAAAATCCAAATTTTGTCAGCCTAATTCCTACTCTTGATGGAATTAAGCACTCACAATTACCAGGATTAGCGCTGTTTTTAGAGTTAGTTGAACTTTGTCAATCTCATCCTGGCATAAATACTGGTCAACTATTGGAATGCTATCGTAATAATAAATTTGTTAAACAACTTGAAAAACTCGCAACTTGGAACGATATAAAGATAGAAGAGATAGCGGAAAAAATGTTCAAGGATGCGTTGGAACATTTATTTATTACCGCGCTTGATGAAAGGTTCGCATTTCTGATCGCAAAAGAGCGAAAAGAAGGCTTAACCAGTGAAGAACGTGAAGAAGTTCGTTTAATTACTGTTGCAAGAATAAAACAGTAATATTGAAAAAGTAAAAAACATCCGGCTTAAGTGCCGTATAACGTAGGGTAAGCGCCTGTAAGTTGCCATGATGTAAAGGGCATGGCACATAAAATAATTAAATTCCCTTTAATTTTATTGTTGGCTGACTTGTTTTCGCCGACCAACACCAACCCAAATTATTATGAAGTGTGGATACCGTCTTATGGAGCAAAACCCGCAGTCACAGCTGAAGCTACTAGTTACCAAAGGTAAAGAGCAAGGCTACCTGACCTATGCTGAGGTCAACGACCATCTTCCGGAAGATATCGTCGATTCAGATCAGATCGAAGATATCATCCAAATGATTAATGATATGGGCATTCAAGTGATGGAAGAAGCGCCTGATGCCGACGATCTTATTCTGGCAGAAACCGCCACTGATACTGACGATGATGCTGTTGAGGCTGCTGCCCAGGTATTATCCAGTGTTGAAAGTGAAATAGGCCGCACAACAGATCCTGTGCGGATGTATATGCGTGAAATGGGCACCGTAGAACTACTGACCCGTGAAGGTGAAATTGATATCGCTAAACGCATCGAAGATGGCATTAATCAGGTTCAGTGTTCTGTTGCTGAATATCCTGAGGCTATCGCTTATCTATTAGACCAATACGAAGGTGTTGAAAAAGCTGAAGTCCGCCTATCTGATATTATTACCGGCTTCGTTGATCCAAACGCCGAAGAGGATTTAGCACCGACAGCAACACATATCGGTTCAGTGTTACCGGAAGAAGCCTTAAATGATGACGAAGATGAAGATAAAGACGAAGACGACGATAGTGACGACAGTGATGAAAACAATGTCGATCCAGAACTCGCTCGCCAGAAATTTTCAGAACTTCGTGAGCAATATGAACGTACGTCCATTGAAATCCAAAAAAGTGGCCGTAACCATGCTCATTCAGTAGCAGAAATCGAGCAGTTGTCCGAGATTTTCAAACAATTCCGTTTAGTACCAAAACAGTTTGATTATTTAGTGAATAATATGCGTGATATGATGGAACGTGTTCGTTCTCAAGAACGTCTCGTCATGAAACTCTGTATTGAACAATGCAAGATGCCGAAGAAAAACTTCATTACGCTATTCTCAGGTAATGAAACCAATGGTAATTGGTTAGCTGCGGCAAAAGCAATAAATAAACCCTGGTCTGAAAAATTAGTTGAAGTCGAAGAAGAGATACAACGCTCGTTGCAAAAACTACAACAAATTGAAGAAGAGACTGGTTTAACCATTGAACAGGTTAAAGATATTAACCGCCGAATGTCTATTGGTGAAGCAAAAGCACGTCGAGCGAAAAAAGAGATGGTTGAAGCTAACTTACGGTTAGTTATCTCTATTGCTAAAAAATATACCAATCGTGGCCTTCAATTCCTTGATCTGATCCAGGAAGGTAACATTGGTCTAATGAAAGCGGTTGATAAATTTGAATACCGTCGTGGCTATAAGTTTTCAACTTATGCAACCTGGTGGATCCGACAGGCGATCACCCGTTCAATTGCTGATCAGGCGCGCACTATCCGTATTCCAGTGCACATGATCGAAACGATCAACAAGCTGAACCGCATTTCTCGCCAAATGTTACAGGAAATGGGACGTGAACCCTCACCTGAAGAATTGGCAGAACGCATGTTAATGCCTGAGGATAAAATCCGTAAAGTACTAAAAATTGCTAAAGAGCCTATCTCGATGGAAACACCTATTGGCGATGATGAAGATTCACATCTTGGTGATTTCATTGAAGATACTACTCTAGAGTTACCGTTAGACTCTGCTACCTCCGAAAGTCTAAGATCAGCTACCCACGAAGTTCTAGCTGGCTTAACGACCCGTGAAGCAAAAGTTCTGCGCATGCGCTTTGGTATTGATATGAATACGGATCACACGCTAGAGGAAGTGGGTAAACAGTTTGATGTTACTCGCGAGCGGATCCGACAAATAGAAGCAAAAGCATTACGTAAACTGCGCCATCCAAGTCGTTCAGAAGTGTTACGTAGTTTCCTGGATGAATAAAACGCTTATTTATCTTTAGCGTAATAAAAAAGCACCTATTTAGAGGTGCTTTTTTATTGATAGATATGTTAACTCAGCAGATCATTAGTAAAGGTTTTAGCCACTGTAATTAGATAACATTTTAAAAACGCTAACAAAATATTGCCTAAACACCCTCGATTCAATTTCCAATCTGATTATTTAGTTATCCATCAATATTAATTATTGCTAGTTGTAGGGCAGAAATGGTTGTTTTAATTGCACTGATGTCGTCAATAATTGTCGCCACCGCTAGCTGCTGGCTGTTAGTGATAAATCCGTTGCCTACAAAGACAAGCAAAATCTGTGGCTCTAGAATAGCAAAAACTACTCATAGGAGAGTGGTATCAATTGGCTGCTATTTAGCTAAAATTTGGTGGCCCCTGCCGGATTTGAACCAGCGACCAAGCGATTATGAGTCGCCTGCTCTAACCACTGAGCCAAGGGGCCTAAGTCGGGATACATTATACGTGCTGTTTTAGTGCAGGTCTAGTCTTTATAAATCATATGCTTTTTTTATAAACAAAATCAGTGAAATTAATGATTTTTCTGTGTGTAATTTATTTATTAACTATTTCAGTTTAAATTCATGGCCAATAACTGAACAAAAATAACTTATTGATAAATTTGCATTCAAAAGTTAACAGGCAAGTTATGGATGAAATATAAACTAACTCATTAGGAAATCTGCAAAAGTCTATTGATAGAATTTAAGTATTGGTAATAGGCTATGAGCATAATTGATGTTGAACAACATCAAGAAAATAAATATGAATATTAAAAAGCTTATACGTCTGATCTTATCAAAATTAACGATCTGATAAAATAAATACCCACTAATATAAATTATTAGACATGGCATTATTATGTTGAATTTAAAGAAAAATTAGAAAAATTTTATAGTATAAATTGATATATCTGATTATATATCAATACTAATAACATATTCAGTAATATTAATATATATCTATTGTTGTAATACCATTAATCGAAAATAAACCAATTGCGTTTATTTTAAATTTAATACTATTAGGGAAATAAGAAGTATGGCATATATAAATATGGATACCAATCGTTGTTCAATGTTTACTAATTACGCAATAAATATTAATCCGATAGAAGGAAAAGAATTAGCTACGTCACCGAAATGCTTACTTGAACATATTATAAACTTTTTTACCCTAGGCGGGGTGGAAAGAAAATTATCTAAACAATACGATAATTTCATGCAAACAATGACCACCGCTCTAGAAGAAAAAATTGCCAATTCAAATTGTTATCATATTCCTAAAGAACTCAAATTTAATTTTGATGGTTGCACGGTAGCTATTAAACCCTCTGAATATCATTCAGACAAACTATCTGTTACTGTTGAAGGACAGAAAAGAGAGAGTTTTACTTCAGATATTGATATAAAAGGATTTAAAAATACTGCCAATTTAATGTTATTACATAACAGGATTGATCCAAACATATTTATAAAGGAAGGCAAGATTCATTTATTAAATACCGATCTATCTGCCAGAATTTTAGAAGGAATTGATTTAAGCAGGGCATATTTTTCAAATGTAAATCTAAACGGAACAGACTTATCCAGCGCAAATATGCAAAATTAGATTCAGCATTATTAGAAAGAGCCTCTATAGCTGGTGCTAATTTTGATCACGCAAAACTTACTTATGCCAACTTGACCGACACAAAAATTATTACCCTAAAATTAGCCAACGGAGAAATTAAAACCAATACATTCAATCATTCAAAGTTAGATTCTGCATTGTTAGAAAAAACGATCCTATCTGGCGTTAATTTTGATCATGCAACACTTACTCGCCTCGCGTAAACATGGTCGATGCAACCATTCAAAACACGACATTCAATCATGCAGTATTAGACTCAGCATTGTTAGTAAGAGCTACTATAGCCGGCACTAATCTAGATAACGCAACATTGATTAAGGCTGACTTGAGTAATCCAAAACTGGCCAGATTAAGACTACCTAACAGAGAAATTAAAGCCACTACATTAAAAAATGCATATCTAGATTTAGCATTGTTAAATAACGCGACTTTAGATTCAATTGATTCATAAGGGGCATCATTTTGTAAAACCTCTTTAAATCAAGCGTATATTTTTCATTCTAAATTTAACAATGCAAATTTCGATCATGCTTCATTGAACGAAGTATAGCTAAGCGACTTAATTTTGATGACATTATTTATATGAACTATTCAATTGATTTTAGACGTAAAGTGATATTTACCATGGAAGAAGAAGGGTTGAGTATCCGAGAAACAGCG
>NZ_CACTIE010000134.1 GCF_902713415.1 Arsenophonus endosymbiont of Bemisia tabaci Q2 | reverse complement strand
TAGCAATGTTTTCTATGCATGGGTTACCCAAGTCCTTATCCCAGTACTTCCTAAAAACAGTGTAATCATGATGGATAATGCAACTTTTCACAAGAAACAGAGTATTCAACAAGTCATCATCGATGCGAGGCATATGGTGGAATATTTGCCTACCTATTCGCCAGATCTTAATCCAATTGAACATAAATGGGCAAAAGCTAAATGTAAAAAAAGAGCCCTCGGATGCGACACAGATATTTTGTTCGCACTCAATATGGTATAATCAAAATTAAGTCGCTTAGCTATATCAAGAATTGGCCGACTAGTCAGCCTAAGAGCAACAGCCGCACGGGAAAGTCGGGGAGCACGGATATAAGAGCCAATAGCTTGCTGAGTAATGTTTTTAAACATCCGCTGTAAATGCCATTTTGAATAACCAGCTTTAGCTGCGACGTTATCGAGAAATAACGGCTGATCTAGATGTGTGTCTATATCCAATACAGTAAATCGCGGATAATATTGCTTTGATCCATAGAAGTACCTGGTTTAAATAATCACCTATAAATAGTATAAAAACTTTATTATAAACATCCATTTAATACTAAATTGCTTTATATAGCTATTTTATTATTTTTATGGATATTAATAATATAACTTGTTATCTGAGTCGAGCAAAAACAGGCGGTATTAAAAGAGGTCTCGGCCTCGCCGAAGATACTGCTGATTCGGCAATTTCTTGTCAACAGATTGGGCCAATAATTATAGATGACAAAATTAAATTAAATAATAAAAAGGGGCAAGTTGTTTTTCAAAAACGTACTTCATTGATTTTTAAAAAACTACAAGTAGTACGTTTCTACGATAAACAACGGAATACACTTATTTAACTTATTCAGACAAAATAATTGATGGATCGTCTAAAAATGCTATTAGTGCTGTGCCAATTATGCCATGGCATTACTATATTTATTAAACCTCCCAACACCTAAAAAAAGGGATTTAATATGTTATATTTATTCTTCAATATCACCACAGAAGCTATAACCTTCACCATGGATGGTGGCAATAATTTCTGGTGTATCGACTATCGATTCAAAGTGTTTACGAATACGGCGGATAGTCACATCAACAGTTCTATCGTGGGGCTTTAATTCACGTCCGGTCATTTTTTTCAATAGTTCTGCACGTGTTTGAATTTTGCCTGGATTTTCACAAAAATGTAACATAGCTCTGAATTCACTACGTGGTAATTTATATTGATCACCAATCGGGCTGACTAAAGAGCGACTGTTAATATCCAGTTCCCAGCCATTAAATTTATAACTTTCTACCTGGCGGCGTTCACCACTGATTTGGCAAAGATTCATTGTGCGCGAAAGTAAATTTCGTGCGCGAATTGTTAATTCGCGAGGGTTGAAAGGCTTAGTTATATAATCATCGGCCCCAATTTCTAATCCTAATATCTTATCAACTTCATTATCACGCCCGGTAAGAAACATCAGCGCAACATGAGCTTGTTCACGTAATTCGCGCGCAAGTAGCAGACCATTTTTGCCTGGCAAATTAATATCCATAATGACCAGGTTAATATCATTATCAGATAAAATATTGTGCATTTCGCCTCCATCAGTAGCTTCATGCACAATATAGCCTTCTGCTTCGAAAATGCTTTTTAAGGTATTACGTGTGACAATCTCGTCTTCAACAATCAAAATATGTGGGGTTTGCATATGTGCTACCTAACTCTCTACAATATAAATTACCAGATTTACACACTAATGTTTCAAGAGCATGCTTTCTCTAATTTCGTTTTATAATACTAATGAAAGCTTAGCGAATATCATTAAAGTTCATATAATTTTTTTGTAACAAAAAACAATTATGCCGAACCTAAAAGAAATTTACTAAACAATTCTTTTCTCATTTTATGTTAACAGCAATATAACAGCTAAAAGCCTATTGACCACCTAAAAAAATGACTTTTGTTGATACACGTCAAAATCGAAATAAAGCTATTATAAAGATTATTACTTAAATTATATGATTTTTTGTGTCATAAAATATTGTATTTAAATTAAGATAGGCACTAATGTAATTTATATGAAAAATATAAACGCCAAGCTTCATATTATTATTTATCTGTTAACATACAAGCGTTGCTGATTGTAAATAGATAAAAATTCTCATTTATTCGGTTATGTTTTTTTATCTGCTTAAAGTGAAATATATTCTATTGGTAATAGTTACTTAACAAAGAAATGAATATGTTTAATTAGTTTTAGTAATTAAAAAACAAATTATTTGACTTTGCATTAAAATTGTTTTAACCAGTATATAGCTAAATATTTTTTAATAGAAACTTAGGACAGTGATGCGTAAGACCAGCTTCAATACCACCATTATTACCACTACCGTAACCAATGGTTACGGGGCGGGCTGACGCATAACTAAAATCAAAATCGAACATAAAGCCCGCATCCAAGCAAATGATGCGGGTTTTTTTTAACGCAATTTCAGGAGGAAAAAACCAGTGCGTGTGCTCAAATTTGGTGGAACGTCGGTTGCTAATGATAATAAAATGCTCAACGTTGCTAATATTGTCGCGGATAAATTTACACAAGGGCCGGTGGCTTTAGTTTTGTCGGCACCAGCGAGGATCACCGATTATCTTGTTGCTATGATCGATGCGGCGACGTCGGGCGCTGATATTACTGTGCATATCAAGGCGGCGAAGGACATTTTTTCTACCTTGCTATCCGGTTTGAAGAACAAGCAATCTGATTTTGAATATGAAAAAGTCAGGAAAATGATTGAAAATGAGTTTATTCAAATTGAGCAAATCTTACATGGCATTTCGCTATTAGGATTGGGACAATGTCCAGAAAGTATTCATGCCGGATTAATATGTCGCGGCGAAAAAATTTCGATTGCTATTATGGCATCGATACTGCGTGCCCGTGGCTATCTAATAACGATTATTGATCCAGTAGAAAATTTATTCGCTGAAGGGCACTATCTTAGCGCGACAGTGGATATCCGTGAATCTAGCCAGCGCATTAGTGCGTTGAATATACCTAAAGATCATCTTATTTTGTTAGCGGGTTTTACCGCCGGTAATTTGCACAATGAACCGGTAATATTAGGACGTAATGGCTCAGATTACTCTGCCGCTGTTCTTGCTGCTTGCTTACAGGCAGATTATTGTGAAATTTGGACCGATGTTGATGGTGTTTATACTTGTGATCCCCGTATTGTAGCAGAGGCTCGTTTGCTAACAGAAATATCCTATCAAGAAGCCATGGAGCTCTCCTATTTTGGCGCTAAAGTCCTCCATCCTAGAACAATTGCTCCGATTGCCCAATTTCAGATCCCATGTTTAATTAAAAATGCCTCAGTGCCTAATCGCAATGGCACTTTGATTGGTAATGTTAAAAACCGTGAGTGTATGCCAATTAAAGGGATCACCAGCCTAAATAATATGGCGATGATTAATGTCTCTGGGCCGGGTATGAAGGGCATGGTTGGTATGGCTGCTCGCATCTTTTCCACCATGTCGTATAAGGGAATTTCAATTGTATTAATCACGCAATCTTCTTCTGAATATAGTATTAGTTTTTGTCTGCATCAGGATCAATTAGCTGAGGCATATAAAGCACTGACTGAAGAGTTTTATTTGGAATTAAAAGAAGGTTTGCTCAGCTCATTGGATATCATTGAGCAGCTTGCTATTATCTCAGTCGTTGGTGATGGAATGCCAACTTTCAAGGGAATATCAGCCCGTTTTTTTTCTGCTTTGACGCTTGGTAATATTAACATTGTCGCTATTGCACAAGGCTCTTCTGAGTCTTCAATTTCTGCTGTGATTGATAATAATATGACTACAATCGCTGCGCAATTATGTCACCAAATGTTGTTTGATACCGCTCAAATTATCAATGTTTTTGTTGTTGGTGTTGGCGGTGTTGGCAATGCTTTACTTGAACAAATTTATCGGCAACAAAATTGGTTGAAAAAGAAGCATATTGATCTGCGAATTTGTGCAATTGCTAATTCGCGGGTAATGTTAACTGATATTAAAGGCTTAACGCTGGATAATTGGCAAATAGGATTATCACAATCTAAACAAGCTTTTAGTTTAAGTGATCTGTGCCAATTACAGGATAAACACTGTTTTCTCAATCCAGTCATCGTTGATTGTACCGCTGATCAGCAAATAGCGAAGCACTATGCTTTTTTGCTTAAGGCGGGGTTTAATGGGTTTAATATTGTTACGCCAAATAAAAAAGCCAATATAGATAGTATGGATTATTATCACCAGATCCGATTGGTTGCTGAGCAATCAAAACGTAAATTTCTGTATGAGACGAATCTTGGTGCTGGTTTACCGGTTATTGAAAATTTGCAGAATTTACTTAATGCCGGTGATGAATTTCTAGAGTTTAGCGGAATTCTTTTTGGCTCACTTTCCTGTATTTTTGGTTTACTCGATGAAGGGGTGTCTTTATCGCAGGCGACACTGTTAGTAAAAGAAAAAGGTTTTACTGAACCAGATCCTCGAGATGATTGTTCTGGTATCGATGTTGCTCGTAAGCTGTTGATCCTATTGCGAGAAGCCGGTTATTGTCTTGAACTTAATGATATTGAAATTGAACCTATATTGCCCGCCTCTTTTGATGTTAGTGGTAACGTTAACCATTTTCTTCAACGATTAACACAATTAGATCAAGATTTTAAAATAAGGGTTAGCCAAGCAACGGCACAGGGAAAGGTTCTTCGTTATATCGAGTTAATTAAAGACGGTTGTTGTCAGGTAAAAATGGTAGCAGTCGATGAACACAATCCACTTTATAAAGTTAAAAATGGTGAAAATGCTTTAGCATTTTATATCCGCTATTATCAGACCATTCCATTAGTATTAAGAGGTTAGGGTGCGGGTAATGATGTTACTGCCGCAGGGGTATTTGCCGATATATTACGGACGTTAACAAGGAAAATAGGAGCATAAAATGGGCAAAGTTTATGCACCAGCATCGATAGGTAATGTCAGTGTTGGGTTTGATGTACTAGGTGCGGCTATCTCTCCGCTAGATATAGCTAAGCGACTTAATTTTGATGACATTATTTATATGAGCTATTCAATTGATTTTAGACGTAAAGTGATATTTACGATGGAAGAAGAAGGGTT
>NZ_CACTIE010000133.1 GCF_902713415.1 Arsenophonus endosymbiont of Bemisia tabaci Q2 | reverse complement strand
GCTTACAATGATAAATGTCGTGTTTTTGTTTTTCCCATTTGTATGAGTATTAGTTTTTTCTGATTTTATAGCATTATAATCTATTTATTGTCGTTATACTGCGTTTTTTGTTTAAATTATTGCTAATTGATGGTTATTTTAATATTTATTAATTGATTAAATTAATAAAATAACCTTGGTTATTATTCTATTTTTCTGAGTAGATAAATTAATAAAAATTAATATTGAGTTTAATAACAAAAGCCGGCTATTTTTGATATAACATAACGTTAAATTTAAATAGCCTAAGTACAACTGAATAATCGTAAGAATCAGCTATAAAGATGTAGCTTATTCTAGTTATTAAGTGTAAATTTTTATTCAATTTACAAATTTTGAAGTAAGTTATGACCATAAGACTTTGGTTTTTTAAGATAGATTTATAGAGAAATTTTAGCGGCCGAATAAAAGGAATTTAACCCATTAGATGTCATTAATGGTAAGTACTCTTATAGCCAAACACCAAAAAATTTAACTAAATAGAATAAATGAGTATAAAAATATGAACACAGCAGATTTATTGAAGCAAATTTACGATATTAATCTTTCTTATTTATTACTTGCACAACGTCTTCTTAAGAAAGAAAAAGCTTCCGCTATATTTTGACTGGGTATCACCGAGGAAACGGCAGATTCATTGATTAGTTTGACATTACCACAGTTAGTTAAGTTAGCTGAAACTAATCAATTAATATGTAATTTTAGATTTAACAATAGCGAAACGATTGAACAATTAACTAAGGAATCTCGTGTTGATGATCTACAACAAATTCACACCGGAATTTTATTATCAACTCATTGTTTCCAACAATTATCGGAAAATGATAAATCAATAAAAAGAAAGACATAATTATGGCGAGTAAAAGTATTGTTCAAGAAGCAAAAGATATCCATTTGGCTATAGATTTAATTAATTTAGGTGCACGTCTTCAAATGTTGGAAAGTGAAACTCAACTCAGCCGAGGACGATTAATTAAGTTGTATAAGGAATTACGGGGTAATCCACCACCTAAAGGTATGTTGCCATTCTCAACCAATTACTTTATGACTTGGGAACAAAGTATTCATTCTTCTATGTTTTATAATGCTTATCGTTTTTTATTAACCAGTGGTCATTATAGGGGAATAAATGCTGTCGTACGGGCTTATCGTTTGTATCTAGAACAATGCCGCACTCAACCAAGTAAACAACCTATACTTACTTTGACAAGGGCATGGACGCTAGTTCGATTTGTTTATAGTGGCATGTTGCAACCATCAACTTGTCGCTGCTCCGGTGGAACTTTTATTACCCATGCACACCAACCAGTGAACAGTTTTGCTTGCAGTTTATGGAAACCACCTTCAAGTGCGATCAAAAAACGTAAACATTCTTGCCAATTTGCCGATATTCATCCGCAAGTATTGGGGAAAATTCAGTAGTGGAGCAACTGAGCTTATAAAATAGAGAATTATGGTTTAGGTTTACCATAACTCTCTTATAGGTCGGTATGTTAGCTTTGAATGCGTATCTCTAGTTCATCATTATCAATAAAAGGAATATCAAGTACTTGTATTGTTAGGCTATCTTGTGGTTATTGGAGCAGTATTAGGTGGTTATTTACTTGTTGTGGGCATTTGTCTGCTCTTTATCAACCGGCCGAGTTTTTGATTATTTTAGGGGCTGGCTTAGGTGGTTTTATTGTAGCGAATAATGGCAAAGCGATTAAAGCAACATTGAACGTATTACCAAAATTAAGTCGCTTAGCTATATCGGTTCGCAAGATATAAATGATCAGGTATGGTTAACTTTAGCGAAGAAAATTAATGCCGATTGTGACAAGACAGCTGGTTTTATCATTACTCATGGTACTGACACGCTAGAGTAAACTGCTTATTTTTTAGATTTAACCACCCACTGTCATAAACCAATTGCAATGGTTGGTGCGATAAAGCCTGCCACAGCATTAGGTGCTGATGGGCCGTTAAATCTCTATAACGCCGTTATTGTTGCCACTGATAAAGAGGCGGGAAAACGAGGTGTCTTATTAGCCATGGACGATAAAGTTATTAGTGGTCGCAATGTGGTTAAAATGAATACCAACTTTGTTGAAGAATTTGAAGCTGTTATAGCTAAGCGACTTAATTTTGATGACATTATTTATATAAGCTATTCAATTGATTTTAGACGTAAAGTGATATTTAAGATGGAAGAAGAAGTGTTGAGTATCCGAGAAACAGCGAAGCAATTTCGGATTGGCTCTGCATCTGTATCTCATTGGATTAATCAAATAGAGCCAAAAGCATCGACTACGCGTCAGCGAAAAATCGATAAATACGAGTTGA
>NZ_CACTIE010000132.1 GCF_902713415.1 Arsenophonus endosymbiont of Bemisia tabaci Q2 | reverse complement strand
CACGATACCCCGCGGACTCACGGCTATTCCCCGAAAGGTCAACGGTGTGTTGGTCTCAAGAACTGGGGAGCTAAAGGAAGAACAAATGTTATCGGCGCTTTATTGGGCACAACGCTGTTTGCTATCGGATTATTTGATATCAATATTAATAGCGATGTTTTCTATACATGGGTCACCCAAGTCCTTATCCCAGTACTTCCTAAAAACAGTGTAATCATGATGGATAATGCAACTTTTCACAAGAAACAGAGTATTCAACAAGTCATCATCGATGCGGGGCATATGGTGGAATATTTTCCTACCTATTCGCCAGATCTTAATCCAATTGAACATAAATGGGCACAAGCTAAATGCAAAAAAAGAGCGCTCGGATGCGACACAGATATTTTGTTCGCACTCAATATGGTGTAATCAAAATTAAGTCGCTTAGCTATAAAGTAATTACTTGTAATGATTTTAAAGTCGCCCAGCTATAGAACTTCAAACTGAGCTGTTAGATTTGATTGCCTGTGTCAGTAGCAATCGATTCGGAGAGCTGATTTCAACGTTGAGTAATTGGATTTTGCCGGTTTTCATTTAGAGCTGCCATTAGCTAGCGCCTCATCATGTTTTCGTCTTATCTTCTGTTTATATATTTGTTCAGTGAGTAGGGTATAAGTAATAACAAAAAAGCACTTATATAAAAATATAAAAGTGCTTTTTAATTAGTATGTTAACCACTTATGGCTAGTTCATACCATATTTTTTCAATTTCTTACGTAGAGTTCCACGGTTGATGCTTAACATTAACGCAGCACGGGTCTGATTTCCACGGGTATATTGCATTACCATATCTAATAATGGTTTTTCCACCTCAGCCAATACTAATTCATATAAGTCATTAACATCCTGGTTATTAAGTTGGGCAAAATAGTTTTTCAGTGCTTGTTTAACTGAATCACGTAGTGGCTTTTGAGTTATTTGATCTTGTGAATTTACAGTAGCAACGGTTAGTACGTCAGAATTTCCGCGTTTTTCGAACATAGTTCTGTCAGCTCTTTTCTTTGATTTACGCAAAATTTTTCGAAATATGCCTCCAACACTTCCAGCTGTTCGCTGGCATTCTCTATGGTGTTGAATGTGCGCCGAAACTGGTCATCAGGTGCATGTTCTCTTAAGTACCAAGAGACATCCTTGCGTGCGATGCGGGATTCCTTTGCTTAGACTGTAAAAGTCATGCAGCTCCTTAACATGCGCTTGCATTAAGCACTGCACCTCACCAATAGGCATAGGTGGCAGTAACTCACCTGTTTCCAGGTAATGCTGGATTTCCCGAAAGATCCAGGGTCTTCCCTGAGCAGCTCTACCAATCATTAAGGCATCACAAGCCCCAGTATAGTGAAGCAACTGCTCTGGCTTTAAGCGGGTCAGTAATATCGCCATTAGCGATAACAGGAATAGTAACATTTTGCTTAACTGGTGGAATCCTGTCATATTCAGCTACACCATTAAATAAGCAAGAACGAGTTCTGCCATGAATAGTTACAGCTTGAATACCACAATTTTCGGCCAGTTGAGCTATTTTATACAGTTCCGTTCTTCAGGTGATCAACCAGTGCGAACCTTTAATGTAAAAGGAACATCAACCGCATTCACAACAGCTAATAGAATTTTCTTAATCAGCTCTGGATAGCGCAATAATGCTGAACCTGCTAACTTACGGTTCACTTTCTTGGCAGGCCAACCCATATTGATATCGATGATCTGAGCACCATTTGCAACATTAATTCGCGCAGCTGCTGCCATTTCATCGGGATCACTACCTGCAATTTGCACAGCACTAATGCCTAATTCATCACTATGGATCATTCTCAATCTGGATTTGTCTGTTTTCCAAACCTGAGGATTGGAAGACAGCATTTCCGACACTGTCATATCAGCATCCCATTGAGTAACACAGTGACCGAAAAGGCCTATCGGTGATACCCGCAATTGGTGCTGCAATGAGAGAGTCTTTTTCTGATATTGACCAATATACATAAACACCATCCTCTGACTGCAAGGGCGCGTATATTACGCATTTTTTACGAGATATGAAAGGACAAACTTTGAGCAAATTGCTATTTCTTTGAAAAATTTTGTATTGATTTTTTTGATTACAAATAATATTCATAAAAATCAATATAATGAAAATTTCTGATTTATTTTTAAATTTTATTATTCTTTATCGTAAATTCCTTGTTAGGTTAGATTATCTCTGTTGATTGTATAAAAATCAACCTTGATCACTATTTTTATGATGGTTATTGAAAAGATATTATTTTGCATAAACAATAAAAGTAATTAGTTTGATAATTGTTATAATTTTATGATTTTTTATAGCGGCAGATTTTTAGCAAAATTTTTATTGTCGGGTTAGCGGATTAGCATGCGTTAACCTCGCTTATGGCTAATCCGCTTTTTTTATTCCGGTTATTGGGCACCACCCTTTTTTTCTATTATCGGCTCAATTATCGGCTCAATATCAAATTGTCGTTGGTAAGCGGTGATAACAGCTTGAGCCTGACTGGCTAATATTCCAGACAGTCCAAGTATAGCTGGGTGACTTTAAAATGATTACAAGTAATTACTCTATATCAGTAAATTTATATTGGAGAAAAACATATATTTTGTAATCAAAATTAAGACGCTTAGCTATAGCAATAACAATATCTGCTTTTAGATCTTCAGCCTGATCTTTCGCCAAATACAGAACTAATTTATCGGCGACTCTATTTTGTTCGGCGTTGTTATGGCTAGCTTGGATGGCTTGAGGATCGATATCAATACCAATCGCTTTTTTGGCGCCTAGTTTAAGCGCGGCAATGGCCAATATGCCTGAGGCACAACCAAAATCGATAACTGTTTTATCTTTCAAATTTAAGTTATCTAACCACTCTAAACACAGAGTGATGTAATAGGATCGGTGCTGGTACCAAACGCTAAACCAGGATCCCAAATGACATTAACCGCATTGGGATCAGGCGTATCACATGCCAGCTAGGGCAAATCCATAGTTTATGTCCCCAAAACGCATAGGATGGAAATTATCCATCCATTCACGTTCCCAATCTTTGTCTTCTATTTGTTCAATTTTATGAAAAAATTTTTTACCTAATAAGGAGCAATTTTCAAGTTGGCTAATAACCTGCTCCATATCGCTTTCAGCATCAAATAGACCAATAACATCCGTATCTCCCCAAAGGCGAGTTTCACCTGGTAAGGGTTTAAAAACAGGGTTGTCGTAGCTATAGCTAAGCGACTTAATTTTGATGACACTATATTGAGTGCGAACAAAATATCTGTGTCGCATCCAAGCGTTTTTTTTGCATTTAGCTTGTGCCCATTTATGTTGAATTGGATTAAGATCTGGCGAATAGGTAGCCAAATATTCCACCATATGCCCCGCATCGATGATGACTTGTTGAATACTCTGTTTCTTGTGAAAAGTGGCATTATCCATCATGATTACACTGTTTTTAGGAAGTACTGGGATAAGGACTTGGGTGACCCATGCATAGAAAACATCGCTGTTAATATTGATATCAAATAATCCGATAGGAAAGAGTGTTCTGCCCAATAAAGCGCCGATAACATTTGTTCTTCCTTTAGCTCCCCAGTTCTTGAGACCAACACACCGTTGACCTTTCGGGGAATAGCCGTGAGTCTGCGGGGTATCGTGTGAAAAACCACTTTCATCAATAAAAACAATATGCTTGCCTTCTTTTTCATACTGTTGTTTTTTTGTTGAAACGTTTTTCGAGTGTTTTCGTCGGCTTTTGGATGACGTAGAGTTTTTTTATAGGTCAATCCCATTTTTTTAAGAGCTTGCCAAATGGCCTTCTAACAAACGCCAAAACGCTCTGCACGCTCTTTTTGGTAAGCATCTGGATATTGTTCAACATCTTTTATCAACTCGGATTTATCGATTTTTCGGTGACGCGTAGTCGATGCTTTTGGCTCTATTTGATTAATCCAACGCAATACAAATGCAGAGCCAATCCGAAATTGCTTCGCTGTTCCTCGGATACTCAACCCTTCTTCTTCCATCGTAAATATCACTTTACGTCTAAAATCAATTGAATAGCTCATATAAATAATGTCATCAAAATTAAGTCGCTTACCTATTATATCCTGAAAGGTGACAGAAACCGCTCCGGTTTCCGTTAATATATCACTTAAGACTTCTGCCTGCTCGGCTGTCGAATTCAGACGTATTTGTATCCAGAGAGCATAAATATTCTCTTGAAATCGTAGGTTATTAGCTCGTTTTTATCGATGTAGATAATGATTTTTTCTCACCAACAACATTACCGATTAAAAAAGCAAGCAAACTCAATAATAGAGCGGGTACGATGGGGTAAAAATTTAAAAATTTAACATCAAAGGCAGTCAATAATGTATAAGAAAGGGCACCGAGGATCATTGAGCTTAATGCACCAAAACGGTTTGCTCTTTGCCAATATAGTCCGAGTATTAATGGCCAAAGAAAAACCGCTTGTAATCCACCAAAAGCCAGTAAATTTAACCAAATAATCATTTGTGGTGGATGCCAGGCGGCTAATAATAATAAAGCACCCAGAATGAGGGTAGAAGCACTTGAGATCCAGGTTAATTTTTTCTCTTTTTTTATCTCCTCTGGAGCAATATTTAAATATAGATCTTTTATAATAGTTGCTGAAGATTGGAGTAATTGTGAATTAATTGTCGACATAATGGCAGCCATTGGGGCGGCTAAGAAAATTCCTGCGGCGAATGGAGGTAAAACCGTGATTATTAATGTTGGGATGACCTGATCTGGGATCGTTAAATCCAGTAAAATAGCTCGACCTAATGCACCTGCTAAATGCATTCACAACATTAAAATAACCATCACAATGGTACCGATGATGATCCCCCGGTGCATCGCTTGGCTATTTTTATAAAAAATGCAGCGGACAGCAGTGTGTGGTAAGCCAATAACGCCAAAACAAACTAATATCCAGAAGGAAAACATAAAGGGCATACTAAAGATGTTATCGGCACCTTTTGGTGTGATTAGTTTTGGATCAATCGTTTTTAGTGTCTCTGTTTCCGCCGCCAGACCGCCTGCCTTGTAAATAGTCAAAACCAGCAGAATAATGGTTCCTACTAACATAACAAAGCCTTGTAAGGTGTTAATTAAGGATACTGGCTCTAAAACCAACAAACGCAGTATAAAGCGCAATAGTGATGCCAAATATTAATAATCCTATTTCATAGGGAATATTTGCCGCAGTTTCAAGTAGATGAGCTCCGCCGATAAATTGAACTGTCATAACACCGAAGAAAGCGATGAGTAAACTAATGCTAGCAATCCATACCAGTAAACGGTTTTGAAAACGAGCATACAGCATGTCATTAAGTGTCACCGCATTATAGCGACGAGCCAAAATGGCAAATTTTTACCTAGTACACCAAGCAACAGCCAAATAGTCGGAACTTGAATTAAGGCAAGTAGCACCCCAGCCAAGGCCATATTTATAGGCTGCTCCAGGACCACCTATGAAAGAGCTAGCACTGATGTAGGGTAGCAGTGATGCTCATTGCCAAAACAACCCCACCCATAGAGCAATTACCTAGAAAATATTCATGCAAAAATTCGCCTTTTTGACGTCGATGATAAGCATAAATAGACAGTAAACAAACCAGTAATAAATAACCAATAAGTGGTAATAGAATTTCAATTTGCATCTTTATCTTCCAATGACATTTGTTTAAAAATCAATTTAACCGTTAAGACAAAAAGTAAAATAAAAATCAGAGGTAAATATAAACATGAAAGTTCAAACCATAATGGCATCCCTGTTATTCCCATTTCCTCACCGGGGAGGTAAGCAGTCATAATCGAACTACATAAATAAGCAACAGTAAGAAAAACTGACCAACGAGCTTCTTTGTTGGATTGAAGAAAACGTTTATCCATTGGATCTCCTGGTAGTAAAAATTTAATCTGAGGGTTTGTATATTAGTTAAAGATTAACTTCAGAAAAAGTATCAAAAATTAGGGTACATTCTGTACCCTATTGTGATGAAAGGTGAGTAGAAAAGTTTATTCCTGTGAAGCGAGTTTTTTTTCCAGGTAATGGATATTGGTACCACCTTTGAAAAAATTGCTGTCATTCATAATTTTTTGTTGTAATTCTATGTTAGTTTTAATGCCATCAATAATTAATTCAGATAAGGCATTTTTCATCCGAAGGATAGCAATTTCCCGGGTTTCACCATATGTGATCAGTTTACCAATCATAGAGTCATAGTAGGGTGGAACGGTGTAACCTGCATAAATGTGTGATTCCCAACGTATACCAAAACCACCAGGAATATGGAGGCGAGTAATTTTACCGGGACTTGGCAAGAAGGTATTTGCATCTTCTGCATTAATTCGGCACTCTATTGCATGCCCATGAATTTTAACATCTTTTTGTTTAATAGATAGAGGAAAGCCAGAAGCGATCCTTAACTGTTCTTTAATCAGATCAACCCCAGTGACCATTTCCGTCACAGGATGCTCAACTTGAATACGCGTATTCATTTCAATAAAGTAGAATTCGCCATTTTCATAAAGGAATTCAAAAGTACCGGCACCGCGATAATCGATATCAAGACAAGCTTTTGCGCAGCGCTCTCCAATGCTTTTACGCATATCAACTTTTATACCTGGTGCAGGCGCTTCTTCAACCACTTTTTGATGGCGACGTTGCATTGAGCAATCACGTTCGGCTAAATAAATCGCATTGCCTTGACCATCAGCAAGTACTTGAATTTCAATATGGCGCGGATTTTCCAGAAACTTTTCCATATAAACCATACTATTATTAAAGGCAGCTTTGGCTTCGGCGCGAGTTAGGGTAATGGCTTGTTCTAGCTCACTTTCGTTACGAACAACGCGCATACCGCGGCCACCACCGCCACCAGATGCTTTAATAATAACTGGGTAGCCAATTCGATTAGCAATTGTTTTATTGGTTTTTATCTCATTTCCTAAAGGCTCGTCTGAGCCAGGAACACAAGGAACACCGATTTTTTTCATCGCCTCAATGGCAGAAATTTTATCACCCATGAGTCGAATAGTTTCTGGTTTGGGACCAATGAATATAAAACCAGAACGTTCCACTTTTTCGGCAAAGTCGGCATTTTCAGATAGAAAACCATAACCAGGGTGAATGGCTTCTGCAGCAGTAATTTCTGTTGCCGAGATGATTTCTGGAATATTAAGATAACTTTCAGCTGAAGCGGCAGGCCCGATACAGACAGTTTCATCAGCAAGTAATACATGTTTTAAGTCACGATCGGCGGCAGAATGCACGGCGACGGTTTTTATTTTTAGTTCTTTACAGGCACGTAAAATGCGTAAAGCAATTTCGCCACGGTTGGCGATAACAATTTTTTTAAGCATAGGATGCCTCGTTATTCGATGATAACCAATGGCTCGTCAAATTCAACCGCTTCTCCATTTTCCAACAGAATTGCTTTAACTACACCTGCTTTGTCTGCTTCGATCTGATTCATCATTTTCATCGCTTCGACAATACATAGAGGATCCCCTAGCTTAACCGTTTGGCCGACTTCAACAAATGGTTTTGCTTCTGGACTTGGCGCTCGGTAGAAGGTACCTACCATTGGCGAGCGAACAGTATAACCACTGATTTCTGCTTTTTTCTCATTTGTTGTTTCAAGTAAAATTTGAGAAGGTGCAATGGCGTTTGCTAAAGCCGGTTGATGCGTGGTTGGCGCTGCCATATACTGTTGTAAATTCTGTACGATTGTACGGCTAATACGCACTGATTCTTCACCTTCTGAAATTTCTAGTTCAGAAATGCCAGATTCTTCAACAAGCTCAATCAATTTTTTAATTTTACGAATATCCATAAATTAATTCCGCATTTTTATTCTTTACATTTATTAGGTTGGGATTCATCAGTGATTGCTAATTCTTCAATATTTAATAAGAATTAAACCGCAGCTTCTAATGCAAAAATATAACCATCAGCACGGAAACCACAGATGACGCCGTTTGCAATATCGGAGAGATAGGAGTGATGCCTGAATGGCTCACGTGCATAAACATTAGTAAGGTGGATCTCATAAAAAGGAATAACAACGCTTAATATTGCATCGCGTAAAGCCACACTAGTATGCGTTAATGCTGCCGGATTAATCAATATAAAATCGATTTTTCCTTGAGCTTGATGGATTTCATTAATAAGCTCATGTTCCGCATTAGATTGAAAATGACTTAATTTAACTCCTAATTGTTTTGCTTTTTGGCTTGTTTGGTTAACAATATCCTGAAGTGTAAGAGCACCATAGAATGGTGGTTCTCTCGTCCCCAGCATATTTAAATTTGGGCCATTTAGCAGCAAAATGTCGAAATCTTTTACCATTTTTCGGGTATCTCCGACTGATAATTGATAATTAGACAACATAACTTGATGCTAATAGTTTGTCATCTTTTTCTCATAATGAAAACGTTTATTTTGACGACAGAGAGCGATATTATAAACATTTCATAGCAATTAGCAGGAAAATTTTAGTCTAATCAGCAAGGTTGGCTTGAAAAATTTAACGTATTTTTACCAGTGTCCGGCCAGTGATTTGGTTATTGATTAATTTATCGGCATAATCAATCACTTTTTCTAACGGGATCTCTGTGGTTGTTAATTGATAAAAACTATCGGCTAATAAATTGGCTAACCGTTGCCATATCTGTGGGCGTTTGATCGTTGGAACCATCACCGAGTCTATCCCTTGTAGTCGTACATTACACAGAATAAAAGGCATCACTGTTGTTGATAACATAATATCAGCGGCCAGACCACATGCTGCTATTGTACCTGAATAGCACATTTGTGAAATAACCGTTGCTATAGCTAAGCGACTTAATTTTGATGACATTATTTATATAAGCTATTCAATTGATTTTAGACGTAAAGTTATATTTACGATGGAAGAAGAAGGGTTGAGTATCCGAGAAACAGCGAAGCAATTTCGGATTGGCTCTGCATCTGTATCGCGTTGGATTAATCAAATATAGCTGGACGACTTTAAAATAATTACAAGTAATTACTCTATATCACTAAATTTATATTGGAGAAAAACATATATTTTGTAATCAAAATTAAGACGCTTAGCTATAATATATTGCTGCCAACGGTATCAATAACTCCTGCCAAACGTTGCTTTTCTAAAGGGTGAGGTATGGTAGTAAACTCTTTACGTAGCAGCATTTGTTTAGCGCCAAGTGCTTTTAAGTATAATTGATATTACTCTCCCGACCAGTTACTGCTGTGACCGAATAACCAAGTTTATCCAGCAGTTGAATTGCGGTACTATAGCTGGGCGACTTTAAAATGATTACAAGTAATTACTCTATATCAGTAAATTTATATTGGAGAAAAACATATATTTTGTAATCAAAATTAAGACGTTTAACTATATCGGACGCTGATTATTTAATCGTTTTGCTATTTTTAATCTATCAATAGTATGACACCAATCAAAATGCTCTGCTACTAATCGACTTTTATTAAATTGTAGCGCGCCGATAAAATGCCATATTAAATCCTGTTTGTTACTAAAGTAGGCTATTTTTCTATCCCTTCTTGCAGATAATTTTCACCAAATTGGTATTGTCCACCATCGATAGCCTCTTGAATTGCATCACAAGATTTAGTTTTACTGACGGCCAGCAGAGTAATACCTTCGGGCTCTCGATGATATTTTTTGGCCGCTTGTATAATGCGATTTTTGACATTAACGAGATTTTGTTGGATTTTATTCATAAAATTTGGATGCTAAATGAAAATGAAATAGGATAAAAATATAATTTCATTGTCACGGCTATGCGTGACAGTTTATTGTAATTATGCTGATTAAGCATCTTGTTCAAACCAACTTTCTAAAATAATGACAGCAGAAATGGAATCAATCTTACTTTTATTTAACGCTCGATAGCCACCCTGATTAAATAGTTGTGCTCGCGCTTCTATTGTTGTTAAGCATTCATCGTGTAATGTAACTTGGATACCAAATCGCCCATGCAGACGATTAGCAAATTTACGGGCTTGATTACTTATTGGCTGCTCTGTTCCGTCCATATTGAGAGGAAGTCCAACGATAGCCAGTTCAGGTTTCCACTCTTGTATTATTTTTTCAATGTCTAACCAGTTGGGCTTACCATCTTTTGCTTTTATTGCAGTTAAAGGGCGTGCAGTTGCTGTAATTGCCTGCCCAATGGCGATACCTATACTCAGTGTACCGAAATCAAAAGCAATAATTGTTTTGTTTGCCATTATGCATGACCCGCTTGATTTGAAATATTAAAGATATCAATCCCAATTAAAGCAGCGGCTTCAAGCCAACGTTCAGAAATGGGGGGTGTGAAAAATGATATTGTATTTGCTTTGGCGGTTAGCCAACTATTTTTCATTATCTCTTTTTCCAGTTGCCCTTGTTCCCAGCTTGAATATCCCAAGGCAATAAGTGTTTTTTCTGGTTGTTTGGTAGTGCCTAAAGTTTCGAGAATGTCTTTTGACGTTGTGATCATAATTTCATCAGAAAGCTTTAAGGTAGAACTAAAACTATTTTGTGGCGAATGTAAAATAAAACCATGAGCTTCTGCGATCGGGCAACCAGAAAAAACCGGTTGACTTAATTTAGTTATATGATCGTATTCTGTCGTTTTAATGTTTAAATTTTTTAATATGCTATTGATTGAAATTTGTTCGATTTGTCTATTAATAACGAAACCCATAGCACCTTTTTCATGATGTTCACAGATATAAACCACCGACTTTTGAAAATACGGATCTAATGACGTTGGCATAGCAATGAGAAAGTGGTTTTGTAAATTGATATTATTAAAGTTATTTTCCTGAATTATCAATAAAATATACCTGAATTAAAAGTTAAAAAATAATTAATGCAACACATTCGCGATTGTTCAAGTTTTATTTTCGGCTGACTGTAAGATATTAATATTTTATAACAATAGAAAACATTTATAGTATACTATATAGCTCGGCGACTTTAAAATGATTACAAGTAATTACTCTACATCAATAAATTTATATTGGAGAAAAACATATATTTTGTAATCAAAATTAACTCGCTTAGCTATAGCTAAGAGACTTAATTTTGATGACATTATTTATATGAGCTATTCAATTAATTTTAGACGTAAAGTGATATTTACGATGGAATACGATGGAAGAAGAAGGGTTGAGTATCGCAGAAACAGCGAAGCAATTTCGGATTGGCTCTGCATCTGTATCGCGTTGGATTAATCAAATAGAGCCAAAAGCATCGACTACGCGTCAGCAAAAAATCGA